>CAZGGN010000014.1:12414-25973 GCA_964525195.1 uncultured Congregibacter sp. | reverse complement strand
GAGAGATCGTTACAGGTACCGCCTGTGTAATTAAAGGAGCTCGATTGTTCGCCTTCCTGCGCGGTTCCCATGGCTGATAGCGAGTAGGCGCCAATGACGCAGGAAATATCGGAGCCCTCGCTGGTGAGGACCTGTTCGCGCGTCAGGACATGCTCTGCCGCACCTTCCTCGATGTTCATTTTGGGTGTGTGTTCTGCTCGAAAGGCGAGTAACTCTTCGACCTTCAATGCAAGGAGATCCCTGTCGGAGGTCAGCGGGCCCTGCTCGAAATGCGCGGTCTGTCCTGCAGACACGGCATTGGCGTCGTCCCGGGGCGCCAGTTTCGCCCGAGCCAGCAGGTCGCTGATACCGCGAGCTACCGATTCCTCCGACCAGTCGGTCAGGGATGTGCTGGCCTTGCGACCGTCAATGATCCCCGTCAGCGCAAGACTGTGGCCCTGGGTGCTGCGCAGGAGGCTCGGCTCGTTGTGGGCCAGATTGAGTTCGTCTCTATCCTGGACGCTCACCGCGACCTGCGCCGCGTCAAAACCACTGTCGCGCATTGTGTCGATAGCCTTGGCAGCTAGTGTTTTTATATCGCTGTTATTCATTGGCTTGTCCATTGTCTACTGGCCACCAAGATGTGCTTTTGCGCGCAGTGCCGGGCCACCAAGCGAAACCACCATGGGCTGCTTCTTGCCGCAGTAGCCGTTGCACTCCCAGTACATGTCATCCGACACCGCGTCCACCGTTTTGAGCATGTTGATTGCGGTGCCGGAGACGGTGGTGTCGCTAATGGCGTTGCCGAGTTTGCCGTTCTTGATTTCGTAGCCGAGGGTGATGCCGAACATAAACTCGGTCGTTGAGTCGGCCTGGCCATTGCCGGTTTTGAGCAGGTAGTAGCCGTCGTCGACGTCACTGATCATGTCTTCAAGCTTGCTTGTGCCGGGAAGGATTGCCGTATTGCGCATACGTACCAGCGGTTCGTCGTTAAAATTATAGGCGCGGGCATTCCCGCTGGCCTTGATGCCAAGGCGGCCGGCTGTTTCCCGGCTGGACATAAAGTTTTTAAGAACGCCGTTTTCGATCAGGGTGACGTCGGTCGCTCTGGTGCCCTCGTCATCCACGTAGACCGGAATCATCAGTTCTTCGTCTTTGTAGTGGTTCGCAAGATCGACCATGGTCACCAGGGGGCTGGCGACCGGCTTACCCACCAGATGAGCAGTTACCGCGCCGCCGAGTACCAGATCCGCTTCGCAGGGATGCCCCATTGCCTCGTGGGCGAGCATGCCTGCCAGGGGAGGTGCGATCACAATCGTGTGCTCGCCTCCCCGGGGGGCAACGGCGACGCGTTTCGCTTCAAGATGCTGATAGAGTTCGTCAATCAGTGGCTGGACTCTGGCCATTGAGAGTTGCAGATCCGCAAGGCTGCCCTTGGTTGAAAGCGCTTCCATCAACTCTACGGGACGGCCATGCTGATCCTCTGTCGTAAGGAGGATGTAACAGACGGCGCGATTGATACTGGAGAGTCCCTCGCTGCCATTGCTAGTAACAAGCCGTTTTTCATGCGCCTCTTGCTGAAGGACAAAACTTGCTGATTTGAGTCCCGGGTAGCGGGTCATGCAATAGGCATTCATGGCTTCCATGAATTCCACGCATTCTTTTTGCGCCATAGGCGGGCGACCCGTGTAAGCATGCTCCCCCTGATAGGCTTCGAGGGGCATGTTGAGTTTGGGCGGCTGTCCGAAACGGCGCATGCAGCGGGCGTTGTCCGCGGCTTTGGCAGCGACCCTGGTAACCGTTGCACCATCCATGAATGGCGCGGATGCAAAGCCCCAGTAGCCCTTGTCAAATACACGGGCGCTGGTGCCACCTTCGCTGGTTTCGCTGTTTGCGGTGAGGTTGCCGTCGATCATGACCATGCGTGTTTTGCGCAGTTCATGCTGACGGACTTCCGAGTAGTCGCCACCTGTAGGTGCCTGAATCCGGCCTGACATCTGTGTTACTCCAATGAATTACGGTCGGTATTGTGCCTGTTGTTACCGTGCGTCTGCGACTGTCGCAGCACACTCAGTAGTGAGATCCGGTCCTACGGACGGGTCCGGGTCGCCTCGAAGGCCGCCACCCAACAGCTTATCGCTGTTTGGCCCGGATCTGCTCGAGAACTTCGCGAGTATAGCGAGTCAGTGCACGGTGAATGGCCGGACCACAACGGCCTCAGGAAATCTGGTTGTCAGCGCTGCAAAAAAACGCTTAGCTGGCAAGGCGAGGTGCCGCGGTGGCTCCGCGCTATCGATTTTCCATTCAGGCGAATCTGGAGGTTTTTGGATGCGCAGTATGTTGTTGGCGTTGTTTGTTGTGACCTGCTTATCGCATGCAGCGGAAGAAGCTCCGGATACCGCGAGTGCTGCGAGGGTGATGTCCTGGAATGTTTCGCGAGATGCCTTTGTCAGCTATCCCCGCCAGTTTCAGGCCATGCTCAATGTTGCGTCTCCTGATGTGCTGCTCCTTGACGAGGTGCATTCGTCACTGGCTCCGGAGCAACTGCAGGCGGTTATGCCTCCGGCTTCGTCGATTGACGCTGGCATGAGTGGCTGGAACATAAGCTGGGGTAGGAGCGGTGGCTGGCAAAGAGGGGTTATCGCCAGCCGGGCACCGATGGAGGCGTTAGCGGAGTTTGCGGGTCTGATTCCTTACCCGGATGAGGCCACAGGCCTGATTGCGCAAGGGATGTCTGCCTCTGAACGGGCAAAGTATGTGCCGCGCCTCGACGAGGGAATTGCGGTCAACGGCGCTATTGTGCTGCTGGACGAGCGGCGTCTTCTGGTTGTGATCGCCGATCTTGCCTGCTGTGGAGACGGTCCCGGGAGTTGGGAAGAGTTACAGCGCCGCTTTGAGGCCATGGAAATTCGGAAGCGGGTTCGACAAGTGCTTGCCCGCGTCCCGGTAGACGGGGTCGTCTTGTCGGGTGATTTCAATCTCGTGAGTACAGTTGTGCCGCTGGTTCTCCTGTCAGGGCCCTATGATGATCCCATTGCGGGATTGATCGCGGCAGAGCTTTATCACGCCACGGGCCGTCAGACATGGACCTGGGATGGGCGTGGCACGCAGTATCCCTCGCGGATGCTGGATGCGCAGTTGTATTCGCCTGCCTCTCTGACCGTTTCAGACGGCTTTATTCTGGATACAGAGGATATGAGTCCTGAAGAGTTGGCGAAGAATGACTTGGCCCCGGACGACTCAAAAACCCTGTCAGATCATCGGCCACTGGTGGTGGAGTATCGATGGCGCTAGCCTCATGCGGGTTTCTTGCAGTGCCCGCACCGGGCCGGCCTCCGGCGACGCTCAGTGCAGAATCGATTCGCCCTGAACGATGACGCCGAGCTTGCGCAACTGCCTCTCAAGCGCCGGATCTCCGCTTTGCAGCCAGCGCTGGTAGATTGCAATGATCTGCTCATCGTTCTGCGCCATCGGGACCGAGCAGGCCGAGGCGACGATATCGATGAGCTTTGCAAACAGGCGCGAGAGCTCCCGGAAAACATGCCGGTTCTTGCCCGCGTTGTCGGCCAGGTAGTCGTAAGCACCGCCGCCCATGCCCACGAGATAGTCCGGGCGGATCCCCCGTTTGCTGAAGCGTTCCGGGAAAAGTGCGCCGAGGAACAGGGCCATATCGCCCAGTTGCTGAAGCAGGAGGCAGCGCTGGCGGTCATCCCGGGTTTCGAGAGCATCGCCATAAAGCAGTGCCAGTGGTCGAAGTCCGTTCTGGCCGTCCTGATAGCTGAACAGCGATTCGCTGCGACCAAAGCGCGTTAGCATGGCACTGAGATACCAGACCGTGTCTTCGTCAGGTGGAGGGCGGAGGGATCGAGCCTGCTCACGCAGTTGCTCGGAAAAGTACAGCTCCAGTGACGGTGCGTGGGTGATGCTGTCGTCAAAAATCTGCGGCATGGCTCGGCTCCAGTTTTCCAACGCCTCAAACTCTAGCAAGGAAAGGCACGGGGCAAAAGTATCGGAGACCGCAGGCTCCCGGAGGTCCCGGGGAGTCAAAACCCCGCCCTGAGCGGGCGGGGTGTCGGCGCGGCTAAGGCGCCTAGAAGTCGCCCATGTCGGGCATGCCGGCAGCCGGCGTCGCCTTCGGCTCCGGAGCGTCGGCAACAAGGACCTCGGTGGTCAGCATCAGGCCGGCGATACTCGCCGCGTGCTGCAGAGCCGAACGGGTGACTTTCGTGGGATCGATGATGCCCATCTCCAGCATGTCGCCGTAGGCCTCAGTCTGCGCGTTGTAGCCGTAGCTTCCCTCGCCACCGCGAACCGCCTCAAGGACGACGCTGGGTTCCACGCCCGCATTCGCCACGATCTGCCGGAAAGGTTCCTCCATGGCGCGCAGCGTGATTTTGGCGCCGATCCGCTGATCGTCATTTGCGGCCTGCAGCGCATCGCGAATGGCGTCAGCCGCGCGGATCAGAGCCAGGCCGCCGCCGGGGACCACACCTTCCTCGACCGCTGCCCGCGTTGCGTGGAGTGCGTCGTCGACGAGATCCTTTTTCTCCTTCATCTCGATTTCCGTCGCAGCCCCGACGCGGATGACGGCCACGCCGCCAGCGAGCTTGGCGACGCGCTCCTGTAGCTTCTCGCGATCGTAATCAGAGCTGGTGTTCTCTATCTCGCGACGGATCTGGGCGACCCGGGCGTCAATGTCCGCGCGGGCCCCAGCGCCCTCGACGATGGTGGTGTTGTCTTTGTCCAGTAGCACCCGTTTCGCGGTGCCGAGTTGTTCCAGCGTGACTGATTCGAGATCCAGACCCACCTCCTCGGCGATGACCGTACCGGCGGTCAGCGTGGCGATATCGTTCAGCATCGCTTTGCGGCGGTCGCCAAAGCCCGGGGCTTTGACCGCTGCCGCTTTGAGAATGCCTCGCAGGTTGTTGACCACCAGCGTTGCCAGCGCTTCGCCCTCGACATCCTCTGCGATGATCAGTAGTGGACGACCGGCTTTGGACACCTGCTCAAGCAGCGGAACAATGTCACGAATGTTGCTGATTTTCTTGTCGAAGAGAAGAATAAAAGGGTTGTCCAGCTCGACCTGCATCTTCTCTTTATCGGTGACGAAGTAGGGCGACAGATAGCCCCGGTCGAACTGCATGCCTTCGACCACGTCCAACTCATTTTCCAGCGACTTGCCTTCCTCGACGGTGATGACTCCGTCCCGGCCCACGCGCTCCATCGCATCGGCGAGAATGTCACCGATGTCCGAGTTCCAGTTGGCCGAAACCGTGGCGACCTGACCGATAGATTTATGGTCATCGCATGGACGGGACAGGCTGTGCAGTTGCTCCGTGGCGGCGCGCACCGCCGCGTCGATGCCCCGCTTGAGATCCATGGGGTTGTAACCTGCGGCAATCGCTTTCTGGCCCTCGCGAAGGATGGCCTGGGCGAGTACCGTCGCCGTGGTTGTGCCATCGCCAGCGACATCAGCAGTCTTGGAGGCCACCTCCTTGACCATCTGCGCGCCCATGTTGGCGAATTTGTCTTTCAGCTGGATATCCTTGGCGACGGACACGCCGTCCTTGGTGACTTTCGGCGCACCAAAGCTTTTATCCAGGATGACATTGCGGCCCTTGGGGCCAAGAGTGGATTTCACCGCGTCCGCGAGAATGTTGACGCCGCTGAGAATGCGTTCCCGCGCATTGTCGGCGAATTGGATCTCCTTCGCACTCATGCTGCTTTCTCCAAAGTTGCTGAAGTTTCAAGAATGGCGAGCAGGTCGCTCTCTCGGAGGATGAGCAGTTCCTCACCGTCCACAGTCAGTTCTGTCGGTGTGTATTTACCAAACAGTACGCGGTCACCGACGGCAACCACCGGAGGACGGACATCGCCGTTGTCCAGCGTGGCGCCCGGGCCAACCGCGATCACTTCGCCCTGATTGGGTTTTTCCGCCGCCTTGTCGGGAATGATGATTCCCCCACGGCTGGTGGTGTCTGCCTCGATGCGTCGGACAACCACACGATCGTGTAAAGGTTTGAGAGTCATTGTCAGTCTCCTCAAAGCACACAGTAGACATTGTTTTAGGGGGCCGATCAGCGCCCCGAAAGCGCATATAGGATCCGGTTTATGGATTTCAAGAGTGCATGCAAAAATTTTTGTTATTGGCAGGCCCGGTCATGCTGTCGACCGGGGATGGGCTCCCCTGTGGCAGGCCCAGCGGTCGACAGCCCTTGACGTGCCGCTACGTCCGGTACCCCCCGTGATGAGTATGGATGGTGCCAGATTGCCAGGCGGGTACCTTCCGGTGTCCGAATTGTGCGATATCAGGCAATCGGTGGTCCAAAAGGCGTCTCGAAGAAGCTTGCTCTTGCGAACGCACTGTATAAAGAGGACGCTAACCGGATATTCGTTGAAACAACCGTGTGGATTGTTGGGATGTCAGTCAGGTGCGGGACATGATGGGACGGCCAGGTCACCGAAATGCTTGATAGCGTGCTTGTTACCCTCAGAGAAATTGAGCCGACGATAAGTTCCATCGTCGGGCTCTTGACACTGTGCGCCGCACTTTGGGGGGCATTGCAGTTGGTGGTGTTCTCACGGCGAAGGCGACATTCTCCGCAGGATGCCCCGAGAGTCGGCAGCCCGGAGCAGGCGTTGTTCTCCCTAGGCAGTTTCAACCGGCAATCTGCGGGCTGGTGGCCGACCTTAATGAACCTCGGCCTCGGCAGAACCTCGCGCCTGGAGGAGCTTGTTTCTGTTCGCACCGTTAACGTCGGCCTCTGCTGTCTTGGCGGCGTCAGTCTCGTTTGGCTGATTGTGAGTCTCAGCTCCTCAAACACGGCCCTGATGACGGCCATTACGCTATTTGCATTTGTGAGTGTGTTGCTGGGCTTTGCGCTTCAGCTCAATGGCAATACCGACGCATCACGGTGGGTGCTGATTATCGCGGCGACGGCATACTGGTCCGGCATCATGCTCGCGATGGGGCCTATGTCGGGCACCGAGTACTTCCTGGCAGCCCTTCTTGCGCTGCCGGTGCTTGTGTTCAGCCGCGGGCAGGTTGTGCAGATGGCGCTCGCTGTTGCTTTGGTGGGGGTCGTCTTTGCCCTGGTGGTGTTTGCCAGTCAGGTCACACCTCCAGCCATCGTGTTCGGAGAGAGATTTTTTGCAGTCGCTTATCAGCTTAACGCGGTTTTTCTGGCAGTTATGATCTTTGCCGCTGTCAGCTATTACCGGGGATTTGCTGCGAGCAGCTACCACGAGTTGGTCTCCCGGAAAAAACAGAATGATGCGCTCGTGTCGACAATATTTCCGCAGGACATTGCACGAAGGCTGGAGGAAGGGGAGACCTCTATCGCCGATTGGCACCAGGACGCAACGGTACTGTATGCCAGCATTACCGGATTTTCGCAGCTCTACAACCGCATGCCGGCGACCGATCTGGTGACGCGACTGGCTTCGATTTATGCGCAGTTTGACCATCTCTGTCAGCGCCACCAGATTGATAAGGTGAAGACCCTGGGTATGACCTATGTTGCTGCTACCGGGATTGCCGGACGCGACAGCGACCATCGTGCGCTCGCCGAATGCGCCCTCGCCATGCGCCGAGCGGTGGAGGAGTTTGCAGCAGCGAATCAGCTGCCCGTTTCATTCCGCTGCGGGATAGCGACTGGTTTGGCTATCAGTGGTGTGACTGCGGATGTCCGACCACGTTTTGACGTCTGGGGCGAGGCACTCGAGTCTGCGGCTCAGATGAGTGCACTGGCGAGAGCCGGCACCCTGTGCGTAAACGAAACGGCCTACTGGAGGCTGAGAGACGCCTTCGTGCTGGAGTCTTCTGTCTCCGATCGCGCAATAGACGAGGAGCCGGTGTATCTATTGATTGGCGAGCGAAGCCGCCATGAATGAATTGCTGTCTTTGCTCAAGGCAAACGAGCCCCTTATCAGCGCAGCCGTGGGTCTTGTCACTCTGGTGGCGGCGCTGTGGGGTTTTTTTCAGTTTGCCCTGCTCCCATGGTTCACGGCGCTCAGGTCCGGGCCTCCATCAGATGAGTCAGCGCAACATGCTATCGGACGCTTTCGTCTCTGGGCCTCACTGGTCGACCGCGGGTTGGATCCGCATGCGGATCTGATCGAGCAGGTGTCCGTACGGACGCTAAACGCAACCATTCTGTTTGTTGTCGCTGCGGCACTACTCTGGCTCGTCATTACCTTGGTGTCCGGCAACATGCTCATTCTGTGCATCGTTAACTTTTCCGCGTTTCTGCTCGCCGTGGCCGCATACAACCTGCAGGCAGCAGGACATAGCGATGCGGCTAGATGGTTGCTTATGTGCGATCTTGCCTTGTATTGGGGGGCTAACATCGTACTCATGGGTACCGGGGTCGGCCTCGAATACTTTCTTGGCGGGCTCGTCGTGTTGCCCGTGCTGCTGTTCGAAAAAGAGAAGAAGCGTCAGGCTTATCTGGCGATCGCGCTTTTTCTGCTTACGCTGCCTGCGGCCATTGCGCTCCAGGGATTTATCGCCGTAACTTTGCCGTCGAGCTACATCGAGACCTTACCCGGATATTACTATGTCAACGCCGTTGTTCTTGCGGTACTTGTCTTCGGTATTCTCTTTTCCTATAACCGCTCGGCCGATGACAGCTTTCGTCAGTTGGAAGATCAAAAGCAGCAGTCGGACGAGCTTATTCACAAGATCCTTCCAGCTTATATTGCAGAGAAAGTCTCGGCTGAAGATTCCACGGTAGCGAGTTGGCATTCTGAGGCCAGCGTGCTTTTTGCAACCGTTCACGGGTTTGAAAAACTGTACAAGCGTATATCTGCCGTACAAATGGTGGAGTTGTTGAGTCAGCTTTTTGCTGAGTTTGATGGGCTGCTTGAACTGCATGGTGTTGAGAAGATCAATACCCTTGGAACCAGCTATGTCGCTGCCATTGGAATTGACCCTGAAGCCACGGCAGCGCACTCTGAACTGCTGACGGTAGCGATGGGTATGCGCGAGGTTGTTGATCGACTCAGTGCCGCGATCGAGCATCCTTTTACGCTGCGTGTGGGGATTTCTACCGGAGATTTGGTCAGCGGCGTGATTGGCGAGGCGAGACCCAGCTTCGATGTCTGGGGCAAAACCGTGGATATGGCAGACTCGCTACGTGACAGCGCCCTGGGCGGCGGCATTGTGGTCAACGAGGCGGCGTTCTGGCGTCTGCGAAAGCGTTTTAGCTTTGAGCCCTGGGGAAATGATCAGGCCTGCTATCTGTTGGTTGGCAACCGTCACAACCACGGGAGTTAAACGGGGCTGGCAACGTTGGCTGCTATCGACTAGAAAATGTCCGGCGATCCGTACTCTTCCGTTAAAGCGGATCGCAAAGCTGCTTTTTCGGCTGGCACATCCAGCTTCGCACAGCGACCCCCGTTCCAGCGTTGGTAGTCCCCATAAGACGCATCGCCAACGGTCGTGACCAGTTCCCAGACCAGGATGCAGGTCTCGGTCGCATCCAGTTTTGACGGCGTATCTGCGATTTCGGCCAGTAACCCCTCAAGCCCCGGGCTGTCGCGGGTAATCTTCGGTGAATCATCCCCGGCGTCGAGCACCATAGTCTCAGGAGCGGCTGCCGTGAACGCCGGCCAGCCTATGCCATTGACGTCGCCAGGAGAGCCCTTTCGTGCGAAAGCTGCCCAGGCACCCATCATCGTCTCCGTCATCGCTCGCGCAGAGGCTGTGTCCGGATACATATATTCCCCGACCGATCCATACATGGGGGCGCCCATAACAAAGGCGATCTCGCTGGCATGTGCCGCGCCCAGCAGCTGTGAAAATGGCACAAACCAATTGTCCGCCTGTTCATCCCAGTCAAAGCGGTAAGCGTAGAGGTTTTGGTATCCCGCGGACTCCAGGCTCGCCAGGGGCGTATCTACACCGCGCACCTTCCAGCCGCGTCCCCGCTGTTTGACCCAGTAGTCAAACAGCCCGGGGTCGCGTACCCGGACCTTTGGTGGCAGTACGCCAAAGAGAACCGGATCTGCATCGACAAAATAGCGGTTCAACCCGAGCCACAGGCTCACCTCGTCGCGATTGGATCCCGCCATCACCGGGATGTGCTTGGCGTAACGAGGATCGCCGAGGGCCGCGAGCATTCCCGCATCGGGAATCACCTCACCGTCGTTAACAATCAGCGGTTCTGCATGGTCCTTTTCGATAGTGAAGTACTGCTCGAGCAGGTCCTTTGCCGGAATCGCGCGAAGTTTGTCCGCGTTCACCCGAGTGTTGTCCAAACCGAGCGTCCTGATCACTTCCCACGCGCCGCGATTCACGTTAGGGAACTTCCTATTTGCGTTATAGGCTTGTTCTGGAGAGTAACTCTGCAGGGTCGGTGACTGCGCGATGGCTTTGTGAAACAAGCCTTCGGTCAGGGGTGATGCCAGCATGCTGAAGACATTCCGTCCGCCCGCGCTCTCACCAAAAATGGTGACATTGCCCGGGTCGCCACCGAAAGCCGCAATGTTTCGCTGGGTCCATTTCAGCGCAGCTATGATATCGAGGGTGCCAAAGTTGCCGCTCGCATCGAGGCCTTTTGCAGAGTCTTGCAGCGCAGGGTGTGTGAACCACCCGAGGGGTCCAAGACGGTAATTGATCGTAACCACGACGACCTGTTCTTTCGCCGCCAGTGCGGAAAAATCATAGGTACCCTTGTAGCCGGACGTGTTGGCGCCACCGTGAATCCAGAACATCACCGGGAAACCGCCCTTGCGGTAATCGCCTGGCGCTGTGACATCGAGGTACAGGCAGTCTTCGTCGCCGACGATGCCGTCCGTGATCATGCCCGAGGTTTCGCCTCCCTCCTGGGGACATAACACCGGCGTCTCAAGGGGTGACAGTTTTTGGCTACTGGGAGCGAGGGGTCTGGGCGCTCGCCAACGGAGTTCGCCGGTTGGTGCCTGCGCGTAGGGGATGTCCAGCCACCGCACGACAGGGTGCGCGCTGGCAAAGCCCGTTACCTGTCCGCCCTCGGTCGCTACCACGGTATCGGGTATTTCCTGTATTGAAGGTGCAGAGCAGCCCGCGAGCAGTAAACCCAAAAAAAGCAGTCTCATGGTTTTCCTACAGTGTCTTTGAATGTATTTGTGAAGGCGTTGCGAGCGGCGATATCCGCTACGCCTTAAGCAGTCGTCGCCATTGCTCGTTCTTTTTCCAGGCTTCATTCCACCCGGGGAGATCTTCGGCCTTCATGGGTCTTGCGATGCCGTAGCCTTGCGCAAGCTCACAGCCGCATGAAAGTAATGCCCTGGCGTGCTCCACGGTCTCCACACCCTCCGCGATCACCGTTCGCTCAAATGCCTTAGCCAGGCCAATGATACCCCTTATGATGACCAGATCCTCCGGGTCATCAAGTATGTCCCTGACAAAACTCTGGTCGATTTTCAGCGTTTTTGCGGGCAGCTTCTTAAGGTAAGCCAGCGATGAATAGCCGGTGCCAAAATCATCTAGTGCGAAGCTCACTCCCAATTTTGCACAGTCGTTAATCAGGTTGGCGACCTGATTGAAATCGCTCAGAGCGCTGGTTTCCAGAATCTCCAGCTGCAGCCTCGAAGGGCTGACATTTGGAAAGGACTCCAGGATGCCGGTCAACTGGCTGACAAAGTCGCATTGCAGTAGCTGCAATGCATCAACGTTGACGCTCACAGCAACATCTAAGCCGCTGCTCTGCCAGCTATTTATTTGTTTTATTGCGGTACGCAATACCCATTCGCCGATGTGTATGCTTAGTTCATTGTTTCTGATGGTGGGTAAAAATTCGTCGGGGGGAATGATGCCCTGTTCGGGGTGAAGCCAGCGTATGAGCGCTTCGACGCCGACTAGTTCGCCGGTCTGCATATTGACCTTGGGCTGATAAAAAAGCGCAAATTGATCTTGCTCCAAACCACGACGTATTGATTCTATTCCCTGGAGCAGGCTTACCTCCCGGGTGTCTTTGATCACGTCGAAAAAGTGGATGCGCCCTTTGCCTGCCTGTTTGGCTATGTACATGGCGTGATCTGCATGGCGCAGCAGTTGCTCCGCATCTGCCTGATCTTGTGGATGCAGCGTAACGCCGATACTTGCCGAAATCCGGAATTGGGTGTTGTCCAGCTCAATGGGGGTTTCAATCGCTTTCAGTAAACGCGCCAACTGGACTTCGCAGCCGCTTTGGCTCTCAAGACCGCTCAACACGACAACGAATTCATCGCCTCCAACGCGGGCGAGGGTGTCTCCTTTTCTCAGGGTGCCCTGCATGCGCTGAGCCAGCTGCACCAGGACTTCATCTCCCGCGTGGTGGTCGTAGCTGTCGTTTATGTGCTTGAAGTTATCCAAATCGAGAAAAGCGACGGCTGTCAGTTCATTTCTCCTAAGCCCGTTGCTGATGGCCTGCTCCAGGCGATCAGCCAAAAGGCTGCGATTAGGTAGTCGCGTGAGCTCATCATGATAAGCAAGGTATCCCAGCTCCTCGTTCAGAAACGCTAGTTGTTTGTTGGCCCTTTTTGTCTCGCGCAGCAGTTCTTTGGACTGTGTTATGTCCTGGAATATGCCGGTCAGCTTTACGGTTTTGCCATTTTTCCGCGTGACCCGACACGTTGTCCGGACGTCTATTTTTCGTCCCTTGGTGGTGTAGGTCTCCAGCTCCAGATCGTAATCTTTTCCGTGCTGGATGGCCTCCTCCAGGGCGCTGCTAATCGCCTTCCTTGATTCGGGCAGGAAATAACTGACACCAGCGTCTACGGTGGGATTGAACTCTTCTGGTGATGTATCGTGAATACGGTAAGTTTCATCCGTCCAAAAAAGGTCCCCGGTCGCAACATCGAGTTCCCATCCACCGAGTTTCGCAATACTCTGGGACTCTTCGAGCAGATTCCTTAGCCGCTGTAAGTCTTCAGTTTTTTCTTCACGGTCGTCAGACACTGTGCTGTTCCAGCCTGAACTGCTGAGATTATCGGGCTAATGTATACGCTTGCCGCGACATTTGCATCGTCAGGCCTGCTGTCCCGGCGTCGCTGCAGGTTTCGGCCGCCTCGGTTTTTATGTCCCCTTCCAACGGACCCCGCTATGCCGTCCTTGCACCCGGCAGAGCGGCAAAACTCTGGAGTCAGATGAGCCCGGCTGCTATAAAGACGGCCTATTCCCAACGACCTAATGTGATAAACCAACCGATGACATCAATAAAAAAATCTGACCTTACTCTTTTCAAAATGGCCATTGCGATGGTCGCGCGTCGGGGGCTCCTGTCGTTGCTGGCTGCCTTTGTGCTGGTGGCAGTGATGCCGACACCCGGCCATGCTCAGGACTCCCAGAACAGGGCAAAGCGACCTTACCTCGTACCGATGAGTTCATCCTTCGTACCTGAGGAACGTGTTCTTAGTCACCGCGAACAGGCGAAGCTGGTGCGTGGCTGGCTCGAGACGCGCTTCGAAACGGTTCTGCCCGACATTATGCGCCGGGAAGGCATCGACATGTGGATCATCGTGTCGCGTGAATATAACGACGATCCGGTGTTCCGCTCGCTCGTTCCCTTTGAAACCTATTCATCGCGTCGCAGGACCATTCTGGTGTTCCACGACCG
>CAZGGN010000014.1:0-12404 GCA_964525195.1 uncultured Congregibacter sp. | reverse complement strand
CAAGGCGATCGTGGCGCCGTCGCGGTCGAAGGCCACGCCGTTGTTGACCAGGGGCTCGATGCCGGCCGCCCGCAAGGCCCACTCGGAACGTGCGGGATCGATGAAGTGGTCGTGGTTGCCGAGAATGCCCCAAACCCCCATCGGGGCCTCGATGCCGGCGAAGCCTTCGGCGAAGAGCTCGGCGTCGAAGCGCTATCCGTGGGCCGCTTCAACTATCAGAACCTCTACACCGTCGTGCCCACGCACAATGAAAAACAGTTTGAAGGGCTTCGCGAACTGGTTGAGGCGCGCAATCCCCGCAAGATTGGGATCAATGTTTCCGAACGCTGGAATCATGCGGACGGCCTGACCGCCACACAGCGCGATGCGTTGTTTGCCGCGCTGGAGGGCTATACGGATCGGATAGTCAGCGCCGAAATGCTGGCTGTCGGCTGGCTCGAGACGCGTCTCCCCGAAGAAACCGATGCCTACCGCCACATCATGCGGGTTGCGCACTCGGTGATCGGTCGCGCCTTTTCCAATGAAGTGATCGTTCCCGGGGTGACCACGGCCGATGATGTTCGCTGGTGGATGCGCCAACAGGTCGCCGAGTATGGCCTGGGTGGCTGGTTTCATCCTTCTGTGGGTATCCAGCGTAAGGGCGAAGAGGGTCGCTTTAGCGGCGATGCGGTAATTCAGCGCGGCGACATGCTGTGGACGGATTTTGGTATTCACTACCTCGGCTTCGCCACCGACACCCAGCACAATGCCTACGTTCTGCGCCCCGGCGAGGTCGAAGCGCCCGCGGGCCTCCAGGCAGGACTGCGCGCGTCGATGCGACTACAGGACATCACACGGGAGGAGTCCCAGGTTGGGCGCTCCGGCAACGACGCGCTGGCCGCATCACTGGCCCGGGCCAAAACAGAAGGGCTGGATGCCTCCGTCTATTGGCACTCCATTGGTTACCACGGCCACGCTGCCGGTGTTCCCCTGGGCATGACCGATTACCAGCAGGGTGTTCCGGTGCGCGGAGAAATCAGTTTCCGGCCCAATACCTGGCATTCCGTGGAGCTCAATGTCGTGCATCCGGTACCTGAGTGGGATAACCAACCGGTCAAATTCTCGATGGAAGAAGATGCACTGCTGACCGATGAAGGCTGGGAGTGGATCCTTGGTAGGCAGGAATCTTTCTACTTGATTCGCTGAGAGTCGCTTCATCGCTGCGAAATTGCGTCCCGTCGCGGTTCTGATCCGACGGCTGGCCCTTGGGGCTACTATGTAGCCTCGGTTCGCTTCGAGAGTTTTTAGTGGCTAAGGAGAACGGAATAGCATTGGGCGCGTGTTTCGGTGTCGCAGCAGGTGCGACGCTGGGCGCGGCATCCGATCATCTGGAATTGTGCTTAAGTTTGGGTATGGCCATCGGTGCCGGCATTGGCGCGGTGGTCAATGAAGTGGGAAAGGACGATGGCGAGTCAGAAAATGTGTAGCTTGCGCCTGTCTCTCAATCTCGTCCGAGTAGCTCCAACGCGGCCAGAGTCATGGCTTCCACTCCGGCGGTGATGGCGGGTTCTGGATCTATTTTGAATAACGGAGAATGATGATCGGCCCATTGGCCTGACGCTAGCGCTGACGGCGGCGTGCCGCCCACTTCAAAGTAGACGCTGGGAATGGGTGGATCAACGTTGACCAGGTCCGGAAAGTCCTCAGCGCCCATATCTGTCTGTTTCCAGGTCGCAAATGCATCCGTGCCCATGCCTGCCTCCATCGCCGCGCGAACCCGCTGTGCCAGAGCCGGATCATTGGTGGTGGTTGGGGCACCATCGGCAGCGATGGTTACTTCTGGCAAGCGGTCCTCGGGCAACCCTGCTGCTCTGGCTGTGTTGACAGCTACGCGCTCAATCGCCTCAAGGAGCTGATAACGCGTCGTCTCGGTATTGGCGCGAACTGTGAGTTGCAGCACAGCGTGGTCGGCAATCACATTCGGAGCGGTGCCGGCGTTGAAGGCACCGACGGTAATCAGCGCAGGCTCTAACGGTGATATCTCCCGGGTAATGATTTGCTGTAGAGCAAGCACGATTTCACTGCCAATAAGTACCGGGTCGTTACCGAGGTGTGGTGAGGCGCCATGGGTTGCCCGCGTGTGAACAACGATACGTACGGTGTCTACGCTGGAATACATCAGACCATCGTTCAGTGCGATCTTGCCGGCGGGGTACTTGGCTATTACATGGAGCGCCAGCGCATAGTCCGGCCGACCGACTCGCTCATACAAATTGTCTTTTACCATGCCTCGGGCGCCACCCAGTGCCTCTTCAGCCGGCTGCCCGAGCAGCATGAGGGTGCCACTCCACTGATTTTTCAGGGCCACCATTTGTCGCGCCACGCCTACCAGCGACGTCATATGCATGTCATGGCCGCACGCATGCATGACCGGCATTTCGACCCCATCGGCATCCGTTTGCCGCACCCTGGAGGCGTATTCAAGCCCGGTTTTCTCTTCGACCGGAAGGCCATCCATGTCGGCACGAATCATGAGCACCGGTCCGGGGCCGTTGCGCAGGGTGGCTACCAGGCCTGTCACGCCGATGTCGCGCGTTAAGTCATAGCCTAGCGCTGCCAGCTCCTGTGCCAGGCGGTCCGACGTCTGAAATTCCTGCATGGACAACTCAGGATTGGCGTGAAAGTCTTCAAACAGCGCGCCCAGGTGCGAGTAATCCTGGGCGATCTGCTCCGATAGAGGGCTGCTAAGGGCGACGGCCGGCAGTAGTAGCAGGCAGGTAAAAATGTCTCGGACAGCGACTTTGTTCAAGTTGAGCTCCATTCTGAATGTGCATTTTAGCGGCGCAGCATTTCACTACTCTGGATTGGAGTAAAGCGTTGAGGTCTCGGTGTGTCGGGGGAATCAGGTTTTTCCTATTGTTCGACTCAGGGCTTAGGACGCTGCATTTTGAACTTCGCCTCTTCAGAAATCGAGAAGTAGTCCGCCGGGCCCCCACCGCGCAGAATCGGCTGCCCCGCGACGGTGTCGTAAACGCCGTTGCGAATCAGTTCGGGCTGGATATGTACGCCAATCACTTCGCCAAACACCATGTAGGTATCGAGTGTGTTGCCGGCCGCATCGTTGAGGGGAAACACCTGGGTAACCTTGCACTCGAATGCCACCGGGCTCTCGGCCACATGGGGTACATCCGTGAGACGCGATGATTTGGGCGTGAGCCCCGCGAGCTCGAATTCATCCACCGTCGGCTCCACCGCGGCACAGGTCATATTCATGGCCTCGGCGAGGGACCGGGTTGCAAGACTCCAGCAGAAGTAGCCGGTTGCTTCCATGTTGCGCACCGAGTCTTTGTGGCCAATGCTGGAGAAGCCGATGATGGGTGGGTGGTAATTGAAGGCATTGAAGAAGCTGTAGGGCGCGAGATTGCGATGGCCCTGAGCGTCGCACGAAGACACCCAGCCAATCGGTCGTGGAGCGACAATGGCATTGAAGGGGTCGTGTGCCAAGCCGTGGCCGAGTCGGGGTTCGTAGAAATAGCGGTCGTTGGTATCTGTCACGCTTGCTTACTCCTGTTGGGAATGTCAGAACCTGATCTGGTGGTTTTCGTTGGCCTGCTATCGATCAATTAGATCGCCTGATGCGCGCCTATAAGCTCCACGGGTCCCGCCGGGCAAACTCCGAAACAGTGAGAACCTGGGATTTGCTGGCCCGCCAAGGTATCACCATATGCCCTGGATCGATTAGCCTCCGGTGTATTACATTCCGGGCAATGTACGCCAGGCGAGTGAAGCGGGAGCACCGCGGGCACGGCGAGCGTTTTTTCTGGAACATGCTTTTCCAACGCCTGCGCCCGTGCGTATGCTGGAGCCCGGCGGCGACGCACCGCCGCACACAGTTTGAAGAACGGAGACCCCTGACCCGTGGATTGGCAAGCACATACAAAGGCGCTGCAGCGCCGCCGGGATCTGGCTCTGGGCGCTGGCACCGACCTCTTCTACGATACCCCGCTGGAAATCGTTCGAGGAGAGGGGATCCATCTTTTTGACCACTGCGGTCGACGCTACGTTGATATGTATAACAACGTGCCCTGCGTCGGACACGGCAATCGCGCTGTCGCCCGCGCCATGGCGGCGCAGCAGGCCACGCTCAATGTGCACAATCGCTACCTGCACGAGGGTATCGTCGCCTTCGCGGAGCGGCTGGCGAGCCTCCATCACGGGGGCATCGAGAGCGTGGTATTCAGCTGCAGCGGCACAGAAGCCAATGAAGTCGCCCTGCGTATGGCGCGGGCGGTGACGGGCCAACGTGGAATCGTCTGCACCGATGCCGCTTATCACGGCAGTAGCGGGCTGGTGGATGCCCTCACCGGTGTCGGTACGCACCCGGGCGACACGAGTGATATACAGGGCTTTCCCTTTCCCGACTGCTACCGACCCCTGGTAAACGGTCTGGACGAGGAGTCTCTGGGCAGCGCCTACCTGGAGGAGATTGCCCGGGCCATCCACAGACTCAGGGAGGCCGGACACGGCTTCGCCGGACTGATTGTCTGCCCGATCCTGGCGAACGAGGGCCTGCCTCGCATTCCCGACGGGCTGATGGCGAGAATCACTGATCTCGTCCAGCGGGAAGGCGGCCTGATGATTTCAGATGAAGTGCAGTCGGGCTATGGCCGTACCGGCCACTGGTGGGGCTACCAGTACGAGGGCTTTGTCCCGGATATCGCGGTCTCCGGAAAACCCATGGGTAACGGACTGCCACTGGCGGCGACCGCCGCGAGTCGAGCGCATGTCAACGCCTTCCGCGCCGCCAGTGGCTACTTCAACACCTTCGCATCCACGCCTCTCCAGGCGGCCGTCGGGATGACCGTGCTGGACGAGATTGAGCGCCTGGGACTGCTGCAAAGCGCCAGTGATGTGGGGGCATGGCTTCTTGGTGAACTTGTTACACGCCAGACGGAGCATGCCTGCATGGGGGACGTGCGCGGATGCGGACTGTTTATCAGCGTCGAGCTGGTGAAAAACCCCGACTCCCGCGAGCCCGATGCTGCCCTGGCCGACCGACTGGTCAATCTGTTGAAGGAGGAGGGGTTTCTGCTCTCCAATGCGGGGGCTTACGACAATGTCATAAAAATCCGGCCACCGCTGGTTTTCTCCCAGCGGGAGGCCGAGGAGTTTCTCCCGGCCTTTGACCGCTGCATGAGTCTCATCAATGCATGATCTGGCCGTGCAATCGGATTTTCTTCCCGCGGCTCAGGCCGCCCTGGAGCAATTTCCGGTAGCAAATCCCACACTGGAGCTGGTTGCCTTATCAGAAAATGTGACTTTCAGGGTCTCGTCCGACGATGGCGAGATGTTGGTTCTCCGCTTGCATCGGCCCGGCTATAACTCATTGAGCGAACTCGAGTCCGAGCGGGCCTGGGGCGAGGCTCTGCGCGCTGCCGGTATTCGTGTTCAGCGCCCGCTCCTGTCCCGCAGGGGACAGCATTTTGTACGCGTCGCCGTGGAAGCGCGGGATGAGTATCGCTTTGCGGGCATGACCAGCTGGTTCCCCGGCGTTCCCATGAGTGAACGACTCGAATCAGGAGCCGGTAGCACGCTCCGGGAGAGCATCTACTACAGAATTGGCGAACTCGCTGCGCGAATCCACAACCAGTCGGAAACATGGCGCGCGCCCCGGGGGTTTTCGCGCTGCCGCCTGGATGAGGACGGTCTCCTGGGCGAGACGCCGCGCTGGGGACGATTCTGGGAGCATCGCGAACTCACTGCCCCGGAGCGGGATCTTCTGCTACGCACGCGGGAGCGGTGCCGGACTGCGCTGCGCGAGTACGGGATAGGGCCCGGCAATTTCAGCCTCATCCATGCCGACCTGCATCCAGAAAACATCATTATGCAGGGCGATACCCCCGGTCTCATCGACTTTGATGATGCCGCTTACGGCTGGCATGGCTACGAATTGGCCGCAGCCTTGATTGAATACTGGGATGACGACGACTTCGAGGCGTTACGAGGAGCGCTGCTGGACGGGTACCGAGGGCACCGCGGGCTGACTCCGCTAGATGAGGACATGTTGTCGACATTTCTGCTCATACGCGGCATGGCCATTATCGGCTGGTTTCACCAGCGGCGAGAGCACGCGGGCTCGGAATTTTTTCAGCACATCAAAGATCAGGTACTGCGCCGGTGCCTGCCCTGACGCAGCGCAGAATTTCCGCCTGAAAGATCTTGCCGCGCTCGTTGAGGAAATCCAGCACGTGCAGTGAGGTGGGTACAAAAGCGAAACCGATATCCAGCTCCGGATGCCATTGAAAAATAGAGCCCCCCAGCCCCATCCAGCCGTAGAAGCCTTCCCGACCGTCATTAAACTCGTGTTCCAGCTTGCTGCTTTGCGGTCCGCAGGCAGTGAACTGCGCCACGCCGCCCTGGGTGAAGCTGGTGGGCAGAAAACCACCCATATCGGCCCTGATCGGGTGGTCGTGCATGGCCTCCCAAGCCGATTTGCTCAGATATTCGGCGCCCTCGAAACTCCCCCGGGCCGAGAGAACCGCCGCAATTTTCGCCAGGCCACGTGCAGAACAGTTGGCATTGGCGGAGGGTGTTTCGCCAAGCGCCACGCCACGCTCGTTAAAGAAATCTATTCCCTCCATGCCTTTATAGGGGGGCGCACCTGTCATTGAGGAGCCCCCGCGAAGGGCCGGAATCATGCGGATGATGCGCCCCAGGATCTGGAAAAAATTGTGGACTATTCTGCGACCGAGAAATCTGGGTTTGAGGCTCTCGAGAAACTCGAAGGCAAAGCCAAGGGGCTTTATTTTTGAAACGCGCTCCAACTCCTCTTCCCGGAGTCCGAGAATCACATCCGCCGCCAGTGGTCCGCTGATATCCTCGCGAAGAAACTCACCGATAGTTCGCCCCGCCGGGTCGACGCGGCGATAAATCTCGTTGACGATCCAGCCGCGGGTTACCGCATGGTATTCGCGCTTGCTGCTCCGGTTTTTTCCAAATTTTTGCGCCAGTCCTTCAATGATGCGCCCGATGCGATTCTGCTTGATGTTGTGTACGAGCAGGTCTTCTACTTCGATAGAAAACTCAAAGCTGGCCAGCCCGGCCTCGTGGCGCATCAAATCGGCAATAGTGATGTCGGCTTTGCCGTTGGCACCGAATTCCGGCCAGTAATCAATGATTTTTGCGTCGTAGCTCAGAAGCCCTTTGTCTACCAGGGTTGCTATAGCCAGAGTTTCCAGGTTTTTGCTACTGCTGAACACGTTGACCAGGGAGTCGGCAGTAAAGCTGTCGTCGCCAGTGGTGGTGCCCCACAGGTCGACCACCTTCTCACCTCGGTGGTAAATGCACAGTTGGGTATTGTCCTCCGCCATTGTGTGCATGCTGTTTTCGTACATCTCACGCACTGATTCAAAGCCGGGCGCAACCGTGCCCTCGATTTTAACTGCGTGATTCATTTGTCGTCCCCTGCACTATCCCTCGTACTATCCCCCGCACTGGTGTCTCACCTGATGAAAAGGGTCACACCGCTGCAGTCCTTTGATTGTCAAGGTACGCTTTGGGCCCAGAGGATGCGCGAATGCCTATCATGCCTGGTTGGTCTCTCCGGATACCCAGATCCTGGCTTCGCAGACGGTGCGATAGCCGAGTTGCTCGTACAGGCGAAATCCCGCAGGTGTTGCTCCAAGGAAAAAACGCCTGAGTCCTGACTCTCGCGCTTTAAGCATTGCGGAGGAAAGTAGCCGTTTGCCGATGCCCGCGTGCTGGCGGTCGGAATTCGTACCCATGGCCCATATGCCACAGGTATCGCCATGGTAGGTTAACGTGACTGAGCCAATAATGTCGCCTCCGAGGCGTGCTACAAAAACGTCAGCCCCCGGCGTTTCGAAAAAGGAGGGTGGAAAACAGTTTCGCACAGTCTCTATCGGCATGCTGTAGGCGGATGCCATAACCCTGGCCATGCCTTCGGCATGTTCCGCAGTGGATGCGCGAACAACCTCCACGTCGGGGTTGCCACTCTCGACTAGCGGCTGATCATCTCGAACCATTATGGGAAAATTCACTGCGTGCACCAGACCGAGCTCGGCGGCAATAGCATCTAAGCTTTCGCCTGCCTCCGGAAAGATCATTGCCAGAAACGGGAGGTTTTGCCGCAGACAGCTTTGCAACATCGACTTGAAGTGACCCTGATCAGCGCCTTTGCCCGCGACCAGCATGTTCATATCCGCGATCGGCTCATTGGTGAGCGCCAGGCAAAGGCCTGGGCGTGCGGCGGTTTCAAATCCCACAGACTCGCTCATGAAAACAGATAGAGCGTCGTTCGTGAGGCGACGTAGAACAGATTCTGTCAGTGGTTTCATTACGCATTCGCCTGATTTAGAGTGATTTTCGTGGTACCCGTGTTGGGTGCGAACTGTACGCTTCTTCAGTTGGCGCTGTGGTAGATGTTCTGCACATCTTCCAGGTAGTCCAGCATGTCGATCAGATTGTCCAGGACTGCCTGGTCTTCCTCGCTAAGGGGCGTAGGTGCCTGCGGCACAAACTGTATCTCGTCAACCTCAAAGTCGACCGCACCGTATTCATCAATAATGGCCTGTCGGGCTTTGAAGTATTCCGTGTGCGGTGTGAAAACAGTCACTTTTCCATCCTCGCTTTCTATATCGCTGACATCCACGTCAGCCATCATCAGCGCCTCAAGCACCGCCTCTTCGTCGCTATGAGCGAAGACAAAAATGGCGCTGTGGTCGAACAGGTGGCTGACGCTACCGGGGCTGCCCAGTTTGCACTTGGCCTTGTTGAAACACAGGCGCACATCGCCAAAGGTGCGGTTGGGGTTGTCGGTGAGACAGTCGACTATGAGCATAGAGCCGCTGGGACCGAAACCCTCGTAGCGTGCGAGTGCGAAATCTTCGCCGCCGGTGCCCTTGGCCTTGTCGATAGCCTTTTCGATGACATGGCTGGGCACCTGATCTTTCTTGGCTCGTTCGATAATGCTGCGCAGGGACAGATTGCCGGTCGGATCCACGCCACCCGATTTTGCCGACACATAGATTTCCCTGGCGTACTTGCTGTAGACCCGGGCTTTCTGGTCCGACGTCTTGGCCATGGCCACTTTTCGGTTCTGGTACGCTCTACCCACAATTCACATCCATTTTTTGCGCTGACTGGCGGCGCAAGATAATGCTTTCGCTGCCCGGTATCCAGAGCGGAATATCACTCTAAGCTGCCTGCCGCTAACGCCTGGCTTTTGCTTCCCGTCGAGCCCTTTTGGTCAGCGGCTCACCATCTGCATCAACGGTACTTTTGGGCAGCTCGCCCTTTGCGCTCTTTGATGCGCGGCTGCGAGTAATCAGCCGCAGGGTTTCGGCATCGCGCAGTTTGGTCGCGTTTTTTTCCAGGGTATCCAGCTCTTCAAAGCTGTATAGGTTGTTCTTTAACTTCTCTATTCTATTCATGTTGCGCTCTTGTGCGGGAGGCCGGAGTCGGATGCTCCGCGATTGATGAGTATTACACGGGGGCAACCAAGAACGGTTGCGTTGCTGCAACTCTCTGATATTTATGTAGATATTGGCCGCCCGACTCTCGCGCACAGCGGTCGGTCGTGCACCGGTTTGCCGCAAAGAGCCTCCAACCGCGGTCTCACTCAACGGGACTCGAAGCAGAGACCCAATGATCTGGGGCGCACGAGTGCGCCTCTTCCCGATACCGCATTAACATTGCTTACAGTTTGCCGACATAACAAAAAGTTTGTGGCAGACTTTCCCTTGAATTTACTCGATATGAGAGACAGCTCAATGGTCGCGTACCTGGTAGCCAACTACAGTATTACCAATGCCAAGGGTTACGCCCCTTACCCGTCCGCCGTTGCACCGACCCTTGAGCCTTTCGGCGGCGAACTGGTCATTGCTGATTTTGAGAGCGAGGTCCTGGAAGGCTCCCCATCACCTGTTTCTATCGTGGTGCGTTTCCCCGACAAACAATCGGCTCGGGACTGGTATCACTCAGACGCTTACCAGGCGGTGGCGGGATTGCGCAGCGAAAACACCGAGGGCTTCGTACTGTTCGCCGATGGCCTCGACTGAATCCAGTTGGCTCCGCCAGTCGAATCTGACAGCGGCATGCTCTTGCCAATACCGTCTGTGATTTGTCGATAAGATAATGGGCCAAGCGCCGCTGGCGAGTATGCCAGGTTAGCGATAGCCACGAGTGCCGGCGCAGGTGAAGTCGACGAGGCCGGGCAGAGCTATCGCAGGAGGCGACTGCGTTCAGAAAGTGATGCATGCGGAGATTCAAGTCGACAATGCAGGCCCGGCGATTCCTGAGCAGGAATACGTGAGCCTTTTCGAAACCGTCCGTGGAAACGGGGCAGAATTCGAAGAAGCTTTTTCTTGGGCTGACAAGGCACTTTTGGCCCTTTTAACCCACTGCTGATATGCGCTACTCTTCGCGCCTCTCGCGGTAGCCATACCCGGGAGAGCAAAGGCGTCTGGACTGTCGACGATCGCTCCCGACGGTCACTGTCCGCTGACTGCCACCCTCTTAACGATTTGTACGCGGGCCAAGCGCCTCCGCTCAATGAGGCGTTCTGTTCACTATCATGTCCACGGTAACATCATCGTCTCTGGGTCAGGCACCCTTGGTGCGTCGTCTGACTGAACTGGGCCTGGCTTCTTCCCTGCCTGGCAAACGGGTGTTTGCTCATCAATTGGCCGATCTGATCGACATCTCCGACGCCATCACCTTGTCCGAATTTTTCGCCACCCTCGACACTGTCTGCGCGCGCGCTGCGCCCGCTGACACCCATGCTACCGACTCACTTTTTGAGCAGCACCACGCGGCGATGCGGGCGTCCATTGAGGCGAGTTTCGCCACCCAAGAGGATGAGCTATTGCTTGCAGGCAAAACAACCTTTCGCCTGCCCACTGCCAACGATGACACCTTAAGCGCACCCGAGGCGACTGCCAGTTATCAGCGTTTTTACAGCCTGCACCAAAGTGAGCTCGAGCGGCGCGTCGCACAGCTGAGAAAAGCACTGCTCGAGCGATTGCGGTGTAAAAGTGACGCGCTGGCGCAAGTCGCGGCGGTAGAGGTGGCTTTAGGTCCCATACTCGTGAAGTACAGTCGTCGCTGTCTGGCAACGCTACCCAGGCTGGTAGCGCAGCGGTTTGAGCACTTGCGCCTGCACCAGCGTCAGCAAGAGCGGATCGCTGATGAACCGGAACGGTGGCTTCAGACGGGTGGTTGGTTGGCGCGGTTCCACGACGAATTGCAGCAGCTGCTGCATGCAGAGCTAACACTCAGGCTTCAGCCCCTTGAGGGGATGTTGTCCTGCCTGACTCCTGAAGATTCTACACGGGAAAATCCATGACTCGAGCTCTCTCCTATGCGGCCTTTGCCACTGGCATGGCCTTAATTGTTCTGATGGCTCGATTGGTGGCGGCCGATGACAGCTTGACCCTTCTGGTCATGTTACTGATCGTTGCGGCGTACAGTATTGGTGGTGCGGAGCTCTGGCGCTATCAGCGACATACCCAGGGCCTGCGGTTGGCCTTGAGCACGCTGGACAGAGCTCCGTCATCGCCCGCTGATTCCCCGACGCTGGATGTATGGCTGTCCATTGTGCCTGAAACATTACGTCACGCTGTACACCAACGTATTGTGGGTCACTTTCAGGGACTGCCTGCGCCGATCCTGACGCCCTATCTGGTAGGGCTGTTGGTCATGCTGGGCCTGATGGGCACTTTCGTGGGCATGGTCGCCACCCTTGGGGGCGCGGCGCTGGCACTTGAGGGTGGTACTGAGCTTACCGCGATTCGGCAGGGTTTGGCCGCACCCATTCAGGGGCTGGGGATGGCCTTTGGTACCTCGGTTGCCGGTGTCGCGGCCTCAGCCATGCTGGGCTTGATTGCGACGCTCAGTCAGCGCGAGCGACTTCAGGTATCCAAAGTGCTGGACCATCACCGGGATGCATCTTTTAGGGATTACTCGCTCAGCCATCAACGCACACAAACCTATAGCGCGCTACAGCAGCAGGCCGGCGCGTTACCCGATGCGGTGGCCAGTCTTGTGGCCCTGAGTCAGCAGTTGGGTCAGGTTGGAGAGCAACTGGCCGCCTGGAGTGAACGCTCCGGTGAGCAGCTTATGACTCAGCAGCGCGAGTTTGAAGCAGCGGTGCGTTCCGATTTTCAGGCTCTTACGGTGACGCTCGCCAGCGAGATCAAGGCGAGCCTGGCCAATACCGGCAAGGAGACCGCAGAGACTTTGCGGCCATTTGTGGGTCAGCTGCTAGAGCAGGCATCACAGCAGCTCGCGGGAGAGGCGGCGGCGCGCAGGGAAGTCGACGAGCAGCTGCACAACGCCTTGCGCGCCCACCTGGCAGAGGAACGGGAAACGCGTCGCCTGGCCGAAACGCAGTGGCAGAGCACGAT
>CAZGGN010000013.1:24990-32794 GCA_964525195.1 uncultured Congregibacter sp. | reverse complement strand
CAAATGGTCACACTGGTAGCGGGCACCGGGGGCGTGGAAGTTCGTATGCAGGGCAAGGCCATGGCAAGCGGCGTAGAAGGTGACCGCTTGATAGTGACCAACCTTAACTCCGGTCGACGGGTGGAAGGACTGGTGCTCCGGGACGGCAGCGTGCGGATCCCGTGACGCGCCGGAAGCGCACTTCGGGACAGCAGCGACTGTGCTAAACTTTTTGCCGTTCCGGTCGCTAACACCATCAGAACAGCAATAGAGTGATCACTCAGGGCCAACAGTGGCGCTGCAGGGTCAGACGGGATGCCAATGAATCCGATAGACAACATCAACATTCGACCCCAGCGCGGCGATACCGAACAGGTAGGGCGCCGCTCGGGTGATGTTGAGTCTGGCGCCCGCACGGACACGGCGGTATCCGATAACGGTCCGGTCGGTGAGTCCGTCTCCTTTACCAGCACCGCTGCGGAACTTCTGTCGCTTGAAAACCAGCTTCGCGAGCTACCGGGCGTTGACCAGCAGCGTGTCGACGACATCCGTCAGGCAATCTCCAATGGCAGCTATGAAATCGATGCGGGTCGCATCGTCGACAGCCTGCTCATGAGCGAAAACGAGCTTGGCTGAAATCAGACCGGGATGCTGTGACGGCGCATGAAGGATCAGGCCGGACAACTACAGGCACTCCTGCAGGCCGAGCTTGGCACCCTGAGAACACTCAAGACAAGCCTTGAAGCCGAGCACAAAGCCCTCCTCGCCAGCGATGTAGCGCTACTGGAAAGCGCCACAGCGGAGAAAAACGTCGCCGTACAGGCCCATCGCCGGCAACAGGAACAACGCCTGTCCTGGATGAACGCGCTGGGCATCAGTATTGATAGCACGCTGGCGGATATCGTCAGCCAGTGCGGAAACCTGCCGGCAGCTGCGGCACTCCAGGCGGAGCTGGCGGCACTGGCGGCGGACTGCCACGACAGTAATCGGCTCAATGGCGGTCTGATCATTCGCCTGCAGGAACGCGCCCGAGGCGCGCTCGACGTTCTCCGCCGCGACGACAGCGGACCTGATCTCTACTCCCTCAGCGGCGCTCGGGAACACCACAGTGACAGTCGCACTCTGGGCAAGGCCTGAGACATCCACCGGGCGAGCGTCGCCCCGCCGCCAGCAACCCGGCGGCATAAATTTGACGCGCAGTTGCCGGAACACGCGCTGTGCTTCCCGGCAACACTGCCAAATTTCCGCCGAAAACACCTCCTGACGACAACGTCGCCTAAAAGCACCTTAAAATGAGCGCAAAAGCGCCTAACTTCGCCTGATTTATTTGGCACGCACATTGCTTTATCCGCCTTGCCCGAAAAAATAAGCGGCCCAGCGCCTGCATTGAGGTTTGAGCAATGAAAAAAGTGGTCCCCTTTAACAGCAAGAGTGACGCGGACTCGTCGATCACACCGGTGGCGGTCTCTCTCCCCACGGGCGAAGCCATCGCCGGCGCGGCTCCCAGCTGGAATGACAGCGCCGAACAGCAGTTGCTCCTGATGCAGCGCATCATAGGCTGCACCGATATCCAGGACCTTATCTCGCGATTCTTCCGCTGGAGCAGTGACCTCGGACTCGCTCACGGCATGAGCTATACCCCATCCGGAAAGCTGGAGACCTTGGACTATGGCGTCCGTCGCCACCACAACGCGAACTACGAACTCACCCTCGACGGCGTGAATCTGGGAACCGTAGCCCTATGCCGCAGGGACCGCTACAGCGAGAACGAGTTACTCACCATCGAGCAGACCCGCTCACGGGCCTGGGCAATCGCGCGTCGCTGCACCAGTGGATGGATCGGGAGCTGGCACGAACCCGCCGTCACAACAGTCCGCTGGCACTGATGATGATCGATGTAGACCACTTCAAAACACTGAACGACCAGCTCGGGCATCTCGGCGGCGACAGGGTCCTGCGCAAGATCGCAAGCGTGTTCAAACGCAGCACCCGCGGCTCAGATCTGCTGTTCCGCTTTGGAGGCGATGAATTCACGATCCTCTTGCCACATACGGACGAGCATGGCGCGACCGAAGCGGCGCATCAAATCCGCGAGAATCTCGCAAAGATCAGCGCTGAGGAGTTTGGGCTGGGGCCCGCCTGCGAAGGACTGCGCCCGGACATCAGTATCGGGATAGCCGCCTACCACACCGGTGACACGGAAACGAGCCTGCTTCAGCGCGCTGACACACACCTCTATCACGCGAAAGCCCAGGGACGTGGAGCCGTATGCAGCAACGTCTGAGCAACCGCTGGCTGAACCACGAATTGATTCAAAGGACCCGACCTGCGCCGGAGCCCGCCTTCGGTCATAACCTGGTCCCGGATATCGACCAGGAGCGCTACCGGACTCTGCGGTCGACCGTCAGCAGCCACCGCCGTATGTGGCAGCACCTCGCTACCAGCGCCCTATTGCTGGGCAGCCTCGCGTTCAGCTACATCGCCTGGAGTCAGACCTCAGGCAGCAATGCCCGTCCATCCGCCGCCGCAACCAACCCCAGCGAGGCCGGCGACCCGCAGACCACCCACCGCGAAGCAGTCAACGAACTGCGCCGGCAAAACCACGAACTGCATCGCCAGCTCGAGACCCTCAGGGGAAAACTGCACACCCCGGGATCCTGATCTCCCGCAGTGCCGGCAGACTCAGGGCAGTATCAGGCCTAGTTGAGCGCGCCCAGCATTGCCTTGCGAAAAGGCACAAGATCCTCACTGCGGCCATCACGCACATGGTTTGCCCAGTCCGGATTGGCAATCATCGCCCGGCCAACAGCGACCAGATCGAACTCTTCGTCTTCCAGTCGCGCGACAAGCTCATCCAGTGATGCCGTGTCAGCCTCCTTGAAGGTCACCTCCCCGGGCGCTGGAATAAAATCCGCATCCAGACCCACGCTGCCGACAGTGATCGTCGGCTTGCCGGTAATTTTTCGCGTCCAGCCTGCCAGATTCAATTTGGAGCCCTCAAACTCGGGCTCCCAAAATCGACGCTGCGAACAGTGGAACACGTCGACCCCTGCCTCGGATAAGGGCGTCAGAAATTGTTCCAGCTCCTCAGGCGTGGTGACCAGCCGCGCCGTGTAATCCTGCTGCTTCCACTGCGACCAGCGCAAGATGATCGTAAAGTCCGGGCCGACGGCTTCGCGGCAGGCCTCAACAATCTCCTTAACAAAACGCCCGCGGTTTTCCAGAGAGCCGCCATAGGCGTCATCACGCTGGTTAGTGCCCTCCCAGAAAAACTGGTCCAGCAGATACCCGTGCGCGCCGTGTATTTCCACCGCATCAAAGCCACAGGCCCTGGCATCGCGCGCCCCCTCGGCAAAGGCGCGAATCACATCCTGAATATCCTCCTCGCTCATAACATGGCGGTTAAGCTTGCCCGGCACGTTCATTCCCGAGGGCGCGTAACCGTTAACATCGCCCTCTGGCGGAGTCCCCGCGCGGCGCATGCCACCAACGTGCCAGAGCTGCGGCGCAATTCTGCCGCCCTCGGCGTGCACGGCGTCCGCCACTTTCTTCCAGCCTGCAAGACGTTCTTCACCCCAAAAATAGGGTACGTCCGGGTAACCGCTGGCGGCGATATGATTCACACAGGTGCCTTCCGTGAGGATCAGCCCGGTGCCACCGGCAGCGCGGCGACGGTAATACTCCACGACCTGCTCATTCGGCACATTGCCCGGCGACATATTACGGGTCATCGGCGCCATCACGATGCGGTTGCGCAGTTCGAGCTGGCCGAGGGTCAGAGGACGAAAGAGCGCGCTGTTATCGGACATGAAATCTCCCTAGCTGTGTAGTGATCTGGACGGTAATCGTATTGACTCCGGTACTCACCGGTCTGTTTTTGCGGCTCGGGAGCGTAGCCCAGGGAGACAGCAAATGCCATCTGCGGGGCCGGTCGCTGCGTACCAACGATGACTCAGGCAATGGCTAAATGGCTAAATGGCTACCCCCATGCGCGCGCTCTATTGGTTTCGCAACGAACTTCGCCTCCATGACAATCCCGGGCTCGTGGCAGCGGCAGCCGCAGACGAACTCCTGCTGGTCTATCTGTGGCCGCGCCAGCGACCCTGGTGCAACACCCAGGGTATCGGCGCGCAGCGCGAGCGCTTCATCGCCGAGAGCCTGGCCGAGCTGGGCAGTGAACTGCAGCCTCTGGGCCAGAATCTGCTGGTCCTTCAGGGCTCACCGGAACTGGTTATCCCGGATCTGGTCCGCGATTACGGCATCGACGCCCTGCATACAAGCCAATGCGCCGGGAGCTACGAAACCCGGGCGGTGCGAATTCTCAGCGAACGTCTGGACATCCCGGTGCATGAACACCGGGGCAACACCCTGTTTACACACAGTGATATCGACGGACTCGGGCCGAAGCTGCTCAACACGTTCTCGCCCTTTCGCAATCGGGTCGAGAAGACACTCACCGCGAATGCTCCGAGCCGCGCGCTGCCGCAGCTGCCGGCGCCCCCTGCGGTGCGTTTCCACGACATCCCGAAAGCCAGCGCAAGGCCCCACCTGGGCTTGCCAATCCGCGGCGGCACGCGCGCGGGCCAGCGGCGGCTGCAGCAGTTTCTGAACGCCGGCATTCGAAGTTACAAGGAAACCCGAAACTGCCTAGATCCCCTGGAAGGCAGCTCCACCCTGTCGCCCTGGCTGGCGAACGGCAACCTGTCGGCGAGAGAAATTGCGGCGGCGATTGGCGAACACGAGGCGCGCGAAGGCGCCAACGAATCGACCTACTGGCTCTACTTTGAACTCCTCTGGCGCGAGTTCTTCTACTGGCGGGCACGGAGAGACGGGGTCTCGCTGTTTCGCCATGGCGGTCGCGAGGGCAGCGTGTCGCGCTGCACCTTCGAACCCCGAAATTTCGCCCGCTGGTGCGCCGGGGATACGAACTTTCCGCTGGTCAATGCGCTCATGCATCAACTGGTCGCCACCGGGTGGATGAGCAATCGCGGCCGTCAGATCGCCGCCAGCTGCCTGATTCACAACTATGGCATTGACTGGCGTTACGGCGCCGCCTTCTTTGAAAAACAGCTCATCGACTACGATGTCGCCAGCAACTACGGCAACTGGCAGTACATCGCCGGTGTCGGGGCGGACCCACGGGGAGGCAGAGCCTTTAATATTGACAAGCAGGCCGCGCAGTACGATCCGGATGGGATTTTCACCGCGAAATGGGATGGCCATCGCCCGCAGCAGCCGGACTTCGTTACCGATGCTGCGGACTGGCCGATCTCCCCCGGCGGCACATGAGCCGAAGCAGACCGGCGCACAGGATCCCGGAAGGCAGGAGTGCCTCTAAAAATCCCAGGGCGGAGAAAATCTGCCCGGTCTGCGAGCGACCCTTTCACTGGAGGGCGCGCTGGAAGAACAACTGGGAGGACGTGGTTTACTGCTCCCGGCGCTGCGCGGGACAGCGCGGCAAGCGCCGGGACCGGCCCTCAAACGACGATTGAATCGAGGTACTGCTGCGCCCAGCGGATAATTGCCTGACGGTCTTCGGCCTTACGTTTTCGCCAGCCGCCAACAATCAGCCCCATCCTCGCGTTCTTCTGCAGATACTCCTGATGCCGATCAATAAAATGCCAGTAGAGGCTGTTGTAGGGGCAGGCCCCCTCGCCGGTGGTGATCTTGGGATCATAGCGACACTGCGCACAGTGGTTCCCCTGGCGCTGAATGTACTTGCCCGAAGCGGCGTAGGGCTTACTCGCCATCAGCCCCTGATCGGCGTGCAGCGCCATGCCAAGAGTATTTGGCAGCTCCACCCACTCGAAGGCATCCACATAAACCGCCAGATACCAGTCACACACGGCTTTAACGTCCAGACCGGCAAGCAGGGCAAAGTTGCCGATCACCATAAGCCGCTGGATGTGGTGCGCATAACCGTGCTCAAGACTCTGACCTATCGCCTGCGCCAGGCAGCGCATGTCAGTCTCACCGGTCCAGAACCAGGACGGTAGCCCGCGCGTCGCCTTGAGACTGTTGCGCTCGGCATAGCCCGGCATCGCATGCCAGTAAATTCCTCGGACATATTCGCGCCAGCCAAGAACCTGGCGAATGAATCCTTCCGCAGCGGCGATAGAACAGACCCCGTCCCGGTACGCCCTTTCCACCTGCCGGCAAACGGCGAGGGGCTCTAGCAGACCAATGTTCAGGTACATGGAGACGAGGGAGTGAAAAACCCAGGGCGACTCTTCAGCCAGGGCATCCTGATAGGTTCCAAAATCCACCAGCGCGTGCGCGCAGAACCAATCAAACTGCGCCTGCGCGTCCTCGGCGGTGACCGCCAGGCGAAACTCGCTCAGGTCACCCGGATTGTCCGGAAACTCCCGGGCGACGAGCTCGATCACCGCGCGGGTGATCTCATCAGCAACGACTCCGGGCCGCTGGGGAATCGCTTTTTGCCCGCGCCAGCCACTGCGATTGTCAGCGTCATAGTTCCATTGACCACCTTCGGGCTCTCCATCGGCCCCCATCAGTAGCTGGTAACGACGGCGCATATCACGGTAAAAATACTCCATGCGCAGCTGCTTGCGCCCGCTTGCCCAGCGTTCAAAATCCTCGTTCGATGCGAGAAAGCGACTGTCCGGACTGATAACAACCGGACAGGCCAGGCGACTCTCCCAGCACTGCATCTGTGCCAGCAGGCGGTACTCGCCCGGCGCGCAGACTCGAAGATCCCCCGCCCCGGTTGACGCCAGCGCCTCGCGCGCAGCTTCCTCCAGCGAGCCAAGACCCTGATCAAAATCACGGTAAATCACCTCAAAACCGCGCTCGCGCAGAGACCGGGCAAAATGCCGCATCGCACTGAAAATCAGCGCAATCTTGTGCCGATTGTGGCGCACATAAGCAGCCTCCTCGGCCACCTCGGCCAGAAGCAGCACGTCACGGGACGGATCGGCGTCGGCAATCACCGGGTTGGCAAAGGAAAGCTGGTCCCCAAGAACCAGTCGCAGAGATCGGACGCTCACAACAGCTACAGCCAGCGCTTCATCAGCGCGTGGGCATTCACCCGGGCTTCCATGCGTGAGGCGAGCATAAACATGCCGCCGAGCTTGCGGTGAAAATAGACAACGTCCGTCGGCGGAGCGTGCCAGAAGTCGGCGTACTCGGTCGCTTTCTGGCCCAGCGCTGACAGGCGCGCAGGCATGGTCGACGCCGCAAAATCGTAAGGCTCATCATCGCGCAGGGGCTCAAGGGCAAGCAGCAGCAACTCCAGCACCAGCTCCCGATAGGTCGAGTCCTCATCTCCCATTGAGTAGCCGACCTTGTCTGCCGCTACAGCCATCGCCGCACGATCGCCACGCACCGCGGCCGCCGCGAGCTTGCGGTAATTGCTGACGAAACGGGCCTTGAAATCGCGGGTGGCGCCAAAATCAAGCAGAACGATCTCGCCGCTGGACCAGCGGTACTGATAGTTTGCGAAGTTGGGGTCCGTCTGCACCATGCGCAGCTCAAACAGCTCCGTGAGCATCAGTTCAAGGAGCGCACTCATGACCCGGTCTCGCTCCTCCTGAGGCCGACGCACAATCGCGTCAATGGGCCCGCCGGCCACGTAGGTCATTGCCAGTACGTTGCGACGCGTCAGCTCGGGCACGAGCTCCGGTAATACAAAGCGCTCATCATCGCCCAGTACCTCGTTAAAGCGCGCCAGAAATTTTGCTTCCTTGAGATAGTCCGCCTCGTCCTGGAGCTGGCGCTTGGCATCATCCAGCAGGGGCTGCATATCCACATCCGCTGGCAGCAGTCCGGACATACGCAGCACCGCGGCGATGTTATCGACATCGCT
>CAZGGN010000013.1:0-24980 GCA_964525195.1 uncultured Congregibacter sp. | reverse complement strand
CCGGGATATTGGATTTTCAGCGCGAGTTCCCGCCCCTCATGGTCCACGGCGCGATGCACCTGACCGATCGAGGCCGCGGCAATGGGGTATCGGTCGAAAACATGAAACTCACTCTCCCAGTCAGGGCCGTAGGCCTGGATCATGGCCTGCTCCAGCTGGGACTCGGGCATGCTCGTCCCTTCGGAGCGCAGGCTCGCAAGAATCTCCGTCAACTCCTTGGGCAGCAGATCCCCGGAGTCCATGGACAGAATCTGGCCGAGCTTCATTGCCGCGCCGCGCATTTCGGACAACTGCTTGGTGACACGCCGCGCGTTGGAGGGAGTCAGGAGCAGGTCACGCTTGCGTGGTCTATTGCCCGCACGCATCTGGCGCGCGCCCTCAGCGAGCATACCGCCCGCCACCCCCCCCGCGAGGCGCGCCACCCGGGCAAAGCGCCCCACGCGGCTCGTCGGTACCGCCTTGCCCCGCGAGCGCGGTTTATCGTCGGAATCAGTCATAGGCTCTGATTCGATTCATGATGGATCCTCGGCATCGATCCAGCTGTCGATGTAGTGATGGGCAATAGCATGGCCGTTGAACTGCGCGTTCAACACGGTAATAAAAGTAAATACGCCAGAGAGCTTGCGAACGATCAGCGCAAAGTCCCTCGAGGGCGTCGCGAAATGGCGGGTCGCCGCAGAGCTTGCCGCATGCTTACCCACCCGCTGCATCAGCCGTGAACGGCCCCAGCAGTATTCGCCATCCTCATTGAGGAATTCGGCCGGCAGATGCGCGGGATCGCGAAGCGGCTCGAGCAGCATTTCACAGAACTCACAGAAGCTGTCTTTGGCGAACTCCGTCGCATCGGGTTTAAGACAGCCGAGACCCACCAGACTGTCGGCCAGCAGTGGCCGGTCGCCCACCTGCCCCGCCGCAATTGCGTTGCCAAAATGGCGGCGAAAGTTATCGTCACAGGCCATCGTCGAGCCAAAATCCAGAAGCACCAGGCGATCAACATCAGCATCCGTCTGGATCAGATAGTTGCCAAAATTGGGATCCGTCTGCAGCACGCCCCAGTCGTAGAGTTCGATAAAAAACAGCTCCAGCATGGCCTTTCCCAGTGCATCGCGACGGGACTGGGACAGCGCCGCAACCGCCGCTTCACTCACCCGGTGCCCGGCGACAAACTCCAGGGCCAAAATCGTGTCGCTGCAATAGGCTCTAGCCACATCCGGAACATAGTAGCGGGGATCATCGGCAAAGCGCGTCCGGGCTTCCCGGGTCATACGCAGCTCACGCTGGTAATCAATCTCGTGATGTAACTGCTCACGCATGTGCTCGAGCCACTCGTCGATATCTCGACCCGCTTTTATCCAGCGGGTCAACAGCAGCATGCGCACCACGGCATCGAAGTCGTCATCGATGACATCGGCGAGCCCCGGATACTGGATTTTCAATACAAGCTCGTTGCCTGTATCCCGCTCCACTGCACGGTGAACCTGAGCCAGAGACGCGGCGGCGAGAGGAGCCGTATCAACTTCCAGGCGATCACAGGCGGTCCCCAGGCTCTTGCGAACGGCGGATTCAAGCTCCGCCCAGGGCAGCGGATGGGTTTGCGAGTCCAGATCATGCAGCGCATCGGTCAGCGGTTCGGGCAAAAAGTGCTCGCCCAGCAAGGCCATCATCTGCCCAATTTTGACGTAGGTACCCTTGAGCCGACCGAGCTCCGCGGTGAAGCGGCGCGCCTCCCGGCGCATCAGTTCACTGTTGGCTTCATCATCGCTGCCGCGCAGACGACCGAGCGCCGAGCCCAATGCGAAAGCCCCTCCGGCGCGAATACCCGCGAGAGAGACAGCAAGCCCGCGGCCGATACTGCCGCGGGGAATCGATGAGCGTTTAGCCATGGAAGGTATTACGCAGGAGAACCCCTTGAGGATTCAACGGGTCCCGGGGATGTCAAGGGTCTGCCCCAATCATCCGACCACTAAGTATCCAATAGCAGTGCCGCCAGACGCTGCCGATGATGCTGCGCATCACCGAACTGCTGTTGGGCCCATTGGGCGCGACGGATAAACAGCTGCGCATCACAATCCCAGGTAAAGCCCATGCCGCCATGGAACTGCACTGCGCGGTCACCCGCATACTTCAGGGAGTCCGTAGCCTGGGCCTTGGCCATACGACAGGCGATCTCCTGCTCTCGATCCAGATGGGCTTCGGTGATGAGCGTGGCGGCGTGGTAGATAAACGAGCGCGCGGAATCCATCGCGTTGAGTATCTCCACGCTGGGATGCTTGAGCGCCTGATAAGAGCCAATCAGCTTGTCAAACTGCTTGCGGGTCTTGAGGTAATCAACCACCGTATCGAGGCAGGCGGCCGTCGCACCGGTGCTTTCCGCGGCCACCAGGAGTGCGCCGAGAAGCCGATGATCACGCCGTGCCCGGGGCACCGCGTCACCCGACAACAACAGTTTCGGCCGCACATCCACAAACCGGATATCCGCCGCACGGTGCGTGTTATCAATGAGCACCCGGGGTGACATTGCGCCGTCGGGCAGGGTAGCGGTGTCGACCACCGCGATCACGCTTTGATCACCCTGCCGGGCGAGCACCGCAAGCCAACGCGCACTCTGCGCATCCATGACCATAAATTTTCGGCCCTGCAATCGTCCCTCAGCGTCGATCACCGTTGCCATGCTCGCGGCACTCCAGTCCTCCGATTCCAGTTCGGCGACGGAGGCCGCATCCCCCCCGGCTATCGCCGAGAGAATCTCCTCACAGGCGTCTGCATCCGCACGGAGCAACAACTGCGCGGCGAGCAGGGTGGATAACAGCGGCGTTCCCAGCAGCGCTCTCCCCATGCTCTCGGCCACCGGTACCGCAGCTCCGATTCCGAGTCCGGAGCCACCCAATCGCTCGGGCAGGCCAATACCGGTCCACCCCATCGCGACCATCTCAGCCCAGAGTGCCGGGCTGTACTCAAGCTCGCTTTCCAGGTGCTCCCGGGCGCCGGCGATACCGCCCCGCTCGCTGCAAAAACTACGGGCGTAGTCCAGCAGCATGCCGTGCTCTTCATCAAAGCGCATTGCCGTGTTGCCTATCACTGACATATCGCGCCTCCTTATTTCGGCAGGCCGAGCACGTGCTCGGCAATAATGTTGGCCTGGACCTGGCTGGTGCCCCCGCCAATCGTGGCAGAAAAGCTGTTCAGGTAGGCGCGCTGCCAGAAGCCCCCCTCGCGTGCCCGGTCATCATCAAAGTACAACGCGCCGTCGGCGCCCTGGGCATTGATCGCAAACTGGCGCATCCGCCGGGTGTATTCGGTCCAGCGCAGTTTGTTTGACAGGGGCAAGGACAGGGGATAATCACTGGTCAGCGCCGCTATGGCGGATCGGCGGTCACCCAGCGCAATCGCCTTTTCTTCCATAATCAGGCTCACCAGTTGATCGCGCATGACCGGATCGTCCAACAGCGGGCGCCCGTCGCGCTGCACATCGCGCAGCTGTTTGATGAGGTCGTCGATGACAATCCGCACAAATGCGAGCCCGCCAGCCGCACCGGCCTCGGCACCGCGCTCGTATTGCAGGGTTTTCATGGCAATTTTCCAGCCATCGCCCTCCCCGCCCATCAGACAGTCAGCGGGAATTCGCGCGTCGCTAAAAAAAGTTTCCGTAAAGCCGTACTCTCCGGTCAGCTTGCGGATCGGACGGGTCTCGATGCCATCGACGTGCATCGGCGCAAGAAAAAACGACAGGCCATCGTACTTGCGCGGGGCCTCCGGGTTCGTGCGCGCCAGTAGAATCATATACTTGGCGTAGTTGCCCATCGTCGTCCAGATCTTGCTGCCGTTGATCACGTACTCATCGCCGTCGCGTTCGGCCCGGGTGCGCGCGTTGCCGAGGTCCGAACCATGGTCCGGCTCGGAAAATCCCTGACACCAGATATCCTCTGCATTAAGAATACCCTTCAGATAACGCGCTTTTTCTTCCTCCGTACCGATGTCATTGATCAGCGGGCCCGCCCAGCCCAGGCCAATGACATTGAAGCAGATCGGCACGGCCTGACGGCGCATCTCCTGATCGACGATGCTCTGGTAGATCGCATCGACACCCTGGCCCCCGTACTCCTTGGGCCAGGCCATACCCAGATAGCCCGCGGACCAGACCTTGTGCTGCCACTCGCGCAGGAAGTCGAGCTGCTGCTCGCTGCCTACCTCCATAAACGATTGCGGGAGCAGGAACCCCGGATCGGCGGGCTTGTTAGCTTCCAACCAGCTCGCCACCTCGCGGCGAAAGTCTTCCAGTTCTTTAACAGCAGCGTTCATGATGATGTATCCATTTGCGTCTTTTGAATAAGAGTAGCCGTTCGACCCGCAGGCGACGGCTCAGAGGATGCCTGTCTCGCCATCTCGACCCTTCGCATCGGCACGTTTGAAGGCATCCCGGGCAATCAGCCGTTCCAGGTAAGCCAGCGTTTGCGGCTTGTAGCGCTCGTCGAGCTTGAGCGTTCGACCAAAGTAGAGGGCGTAGCCGACACAGATATCGGCAATGGTAAAGCGATCGTCAACCAGATACTCGTGGTCCTCCAGATGCGCATCGAGATGGCGAAGACGCGCGATAAACCACTTGGCATAGTCGTCCGCGACCGGTTGCTTTTCTGGCGTCGGTTCAAGCACCGTGTAGCGCAGTACGATGGTTTGCGGGAAAGTCAGAGTGGCATCGGCGTGGTAGGTCCAGTTGAGCATATCGCCGAAGGCCGGGTGCTCGGGCGGGACGGCCAGATGCTCGTTGCCGGGACGGGTCGCCAGATAATGGGGAATCGCACAGGACTCGGTCATCGCGAGCTCGCCGTCCATAAAGTACGGAATGGTTCCCAGGACGTTCAGATCCAGGTATTCGCGGTGAAACACCCGCGGAGGGAAGGGCATTACCACCAGCTCGTAGTCCAAGCCCAGCTCCTCAAGTGCCCACAGGGCGCGCAGAGAGCGCGCACCGACGCAGTGCCATAGTTTCATACTCATAATCCGTACTGCCTCGCTGCAAGATCGCGCATAATTTCCTCAGAGCCACCGCCAATGGCGTTGACCCGCACCTCGCGGTAAATGCGCTCCACCCGATTGCCCCGCATGTAGCCGACGCCGCCGAGTATCTGCATCGCTTCCCGCGCACAGTACTCCATGGTCTCACTCGCCTGAACTTTCAGCAGGGCGATATCACCGGGATTGGGATTGCCGGCCTCCATGCTTTCGTAGCAGACACGAATATAGGCCTGGGTCGCATTCAGCTTTTGCTTCATTTGCGCAAACTTGTGCCGGATCACCTGATGATCCGCGAGACGCTTGCCGAAAGTACTGCGCTCCCTGGCCCAGGTGGCCGCTTCTTCAAGACAGACCCGGCCAAGCGCTTCCATCGAGGCCGCCATAAACATGCGCTCGCTGTTGAAGTTGGTCATGATCACCAAAAAGCCCTTGTTTTCCTCGCCGATCAGGTTCTCTACGGGCACCCGCACATTATCAAAATAGAGTGTGGCGGTGTCCGATGCCCACCAGCCCTGCTTGCGATCCAGTGCCGTGCGCGAAAAACCCTCCACATCCGTGGGGATAAGCAACATGGATACACCCTTTGCGCCGCCCTCCCCGGTGCGCACCGCCGTCGAGACCCAGTTGGCGCGCATGCCGCCAGTGATATAGGTTTTGGAGCCGTTGACGACGTAATAATCCCCATCCCGCACTGCAGTAGTTTGCAGGTTGGCCACGTCAGAGCCACCACCCGGCTCGGTAATTCCCAGGGAGATATGCTTTTGTCCGGCCAGCACCGGCGGCGCGACCATCTGCTTCATCGCCTCACTGCCCCAGTTAATGACCGGCGGCAGGCCGATACCGTGGACCATCAGCGAGGCAGGCACCCCGCCGACCGCAAAGCGATTGAGTTCTTCGTTGGTGATCCAGTTGTGCCAGGAATCAATCCCCTCAGATATTCCCCCGTAGGCCTCCGGGTAACCGATACCCAGCAAGCCCACCTCGGCGGCCTTGGGCCAGAGATCCATAGGAATCTCCCCCGCTTCATCCCAATCCTCGGCAAACGGCGCGATTTCCTTGTCGATAAAGCGGCGCAGCTGACTGCGCCACTCTTCATGCTCCGGGCGGATATGCGGGTTCGGCAGGCGGGCGCTGTCAAAGTCGAGGGACATGGCGAGTCTCCGGTGACGGGTACTGTAATTGAGCAGCACTTGATATTAATGAGTGGCGCTCAATACGACAAGGGGCGCTCACCCGCAGGGGCGCACATGCATCACATGCGGGCACTCTCGCCCGCGAAGTCGTTCTGGGAATCAACAGGCTGCAAGCGGATTGCCGGACGAATGCCGGCGTGCGCCTCTGTCCGGGCACTGAGAGCCAGTTCAACGAGGCGACGTTCCCACTTATGAATTCGACACCATCCAGCCGGACACGAGTGTCACAGCGCGCAGATGTGAATCAGGATAATGCCCCCTGACAGCGGAACCTGCCAGGGGAACGCTCAGAGACGCCTAGTCAACGCTGATTTTTTTCGGTTGGGGGGCATGCGCCTCTGATCTCGGGACCGTTAACTTCAGCACGCCGTTCTTGAACCTGGCGTTGATGTCGGATTCTTTGACATCGGCACCGAGATTAAAACTGCGCATAAATTTCCCGGAGCGCCGCTCCTTGCGGATAACCTTGCCATCCTCCTCTTCGGTCTTCTCTTGTTCCGTGCTGGCTTCAATAGTCAACACGCCATTTTCCAAAGTGACAGAGAGATCGTCCTTGTCGACACCTGGAAGATCAGCGGTGATTTCGTACTTGTTTTTCTTCTCCTTGATATCGACTCGCGGTGAAAAAAAATCCGCCGCCATTTCCTTGCTGACAGACGGGCTCCAAAAATGATTGAACAGATTGTCTAAATCAAACAGTGAATCGCGTGGAATTAACGACATGAGACGCCTCCTCTTCTACTCGATAAACCATCTAAGACAGCTGGCAAAGGCACCAACCGCTGATCGGAAATTTGTGCGATGGTTGCCTTTCGCGCATTGATCTGGATCAACCAAAAAGAGCAAGCTGCCTACCCGATAAAAGCAGCAACGATCACCCGGGATAGTAGTAATACTTACCACCGTAGTTCGGCATTTTCTCGTATTTACCGTGCAGGAATTCCACCACATCAATCATCTGCCTGACGCTCATCTTTTGCGTGAAATCCGGCATAGGCGAGGTGACCTTACCCTCACTGGCAGACTCCTTGTTGTACGGTGGGAGCACACGATGATCTGGATTGACGATCGATGTGAGCAAATCCCCGTAATGTTTCACCTGCAGAAATTTGCCTCCCAGTTGGACCGAGAAGGGCGCGCCTTCCGGCTGGGTGATCTCGGTCTTGGCGACCGTGTGGCATGCCGGACAACCGAGTTCGACAAAAGTCTCCTGCCCCTGCGCAGCATCCCCCTCCGGAAGGATAAACCCCCGGACCTTTATCCCATCCTGATCACAGCCGCCTGCCAGCAGCGCAATCATGCCCACCAGGGCGGCCTTTACGATATACGGGCGCGAACGAATCATCTGCTATCTCCTAGTGCAAAGCATTCCAACTAAACACTAGAACAGACCGGGGAACGCTTCCTTGACCTGAGTCAAGGGGAACGCGGCCCCCCCATTCAATCGCGGGTCAGCACCATGGCCGTCTGGGCCGCCGTTGACGGCCTGCTCGCGGGGGCCTTGGAGCCCGGATTCTGCTAGGAAAAAAACTCCGGCAGCACCAGAGCCAGCGCCCGTCGCTGCTGCGCATCCTGCACCATGGCATTCAGCTCATCGCGCGCCTGCTCCACCAACTCTCGCGGCAGACACCCGTCGCCGACACGCAGGGCCTCGGCGCGCAGGAGCCACTCCCGCGGGTAGGCTGCAAGCGCGTCTCGCACCGCGGCGAGAGTTCCGGCACTGGCCATCAAGTCGCCCTCCCTCAGCTCCGCCAATAGCGCATAGGCTTCCATCAGCTGGGCATCAACCTCTGCGCGGGGCGTTGTGGTTCGCGGCAGGGGTTTGTAAAGCTGGAATCGCTCACGATCCGCTACCCCACCAAAAACGCTGGTGATCCGTCCGCCAACCGCCATGTCGTAACGGCCCCAGTCAGGTGCAAAGAGGACGCGACCAGCGAGCGTGGTTACCCGGCAATCACTGAAGCTCAGCAGGAGATTCCGGTGCTCCTGGCGCAGAATGTCCTCAAGCCGGCCGCGTACGGTGATACCCGACAGAAACTCCAGCGTCACCTCCTCGCCAATCGCTATGCGATGCGCCCGAAGCTCATCGACCGTGTATTCCGAAAGACAGCGACTGAAGTCTTTCAGGAGGCCTACCGGGGACCCGAAGCCGTCGCGATGAGTGTCGATACCATGACCGTAGAGCTCCTGCCCTTTCCAGGCTAACTGCGTGGGACCCTCGGTACGCAGATAACTGACGTTGCCCACCGCATCGCAGAGCACTTCGGCGATGACGCCGCTGACCTGAACGCCCGAGTCATATTGCGCGCTACACACGGTCTGCGCCTCGATGGCCTTGTGCAAAGACTCGGCACCGCCACGACGGAAGGCCATCGAGGCAGCAAACTCCTCCAACACCTGGCTCATGTGTTTACAACTGCGCGTGACAAATAACTGTGGCTGCGCAGAGGTGATGTCGTAAGGCGTTTCGACGGCATTTACTGTCAGCGGGATTTTGCGCACGGCCGAGTCATCGCGGCAGCTTTGGCTTTCGCCCAGAGACGAGAGGAGTCCGGCACCAAAAAGGCGGTAGTCCCCGAGCTCTCCCACAAGTCCGTACTCTACGGTCCACCAGTGCAGACGCGTCAGCAGGGCAGCCTCCGAAGGCGGCCGATCCGTGTTCGCCAGGGCTGTGAGCTGCGCTTCGCTGGCTGCGATTTCCTCCGGCGTACTCCGCGGATCCTCCTTGAGAATAGACAGCGCGCGTATCGCCTCGTAGAGATCATGGTCGTGCTGATCGGCAATAGCGCGCATGCCGATCTCACCAAAGCGCTGGAGAAACTCGGCGTAATCCACGTCAATCAGGAACGGCGCATGCCCCGCTGATTCATGCAGAATATCCGGTGCCGGCGTGTAGAGGAGATGCTCCACGCTGCGTATCTCAAGCGCGATTACCAGCACCTTGAGCGCCTGAAACTCCATAAAAATCGCCGGAGGAATAAATCCATCGACCGCGACGGCACGCCAACCGAGACGTGCCAGACAGACATTCATTTCGTCGATGGATGGAATATGCTCCAGGGCGATTCCGGTGCGGGCCAGCCCCTCGAGATACACGGGGTGTGCACTGTCTGCCAAAGCCCGGGTGAGCGCAGCCATCAGGAACCGCCATACCGCATGGTCCCGGGGCGTGTACTGCCGGCGGTGATCGTGCAGCTTTACAAAGGGCCTTAGGTGGACCGGGAGGCTTGCAACGATCTCCTGTTGGGTTGGTGCCTGAAGATTCATAGGCTTAGGAACTCTCCGTTACGGCTGCAATCGACGCTGCCTTTTCTTCGTTGGTCATCTGAAGCTCCAGGCGCGCAAGGATTTGGAGCAGTGAGCGCTGCTCATCTACAGTGAGAAGGTTGCGAAACTCGTTTTCCCATTGCAGCGCCAGGGGAGTAATGGCCCGGAACATACGCTGCCCTTTCGGTGCCAGCCGAAGCTCGCTCGCGCGGGCATCGCGGGCATCCTTGCGACGCGTCAACAGTTGGCGCTGCTCAAGGCCCGACACGGCGCGCGAGACTTTCACCTTATCGAGGTTGCAACGCTCTGCCACCACTTTGGCCGTCAGCCCCGGCGTCTCGTTTAAAGTCGCCAGCACCCGCCACTGCGCCACGCTGAGATCAAAGCGGTCAGCATACACGCCGGCGAGCGAGCGACTCATACGTTCCGTCAGCCGGCTGAAGCGAAAGGGAAGAAACTCACCGAGCTGAAAACCTGCTTTCATCACAACCGCCAGCATCTAGATAGTTTCATATGAAACTAGTATGCTGGACGCCTGTCAAGCGCAAGGAGGTCTGAGGCATGAGTCGCCAATGGATACCGCACGTGATTCGCGAGGGTCTGCACTCCCGGCAGGCGCACTGCGACCTTCCCGAGGGCACCTACGAGCGGGAGATGGGACGCGAGGGCTTCTTTGGGCCCGCCAGCCATATTCACCATCGCCACCCCCCCACCGCCTGGGTTAACTGGAGCGGCCCCCTGCGGCCCTACGCCTTCGATCTCAATAGGCTGAACGCCGAGAGCGAGTCGCCCTTCGGCCAATCGCCGATACTCGCCAACGGTGAGGTTGCAATGCGCTTCTGGCGCTGCAACTCCTCCATGCAGCACCTGGTACGCAACAGCGACGGCGATGACCTGCTATTCATCCACCAGGGCAGCGGAGCATTATTTTGCGACTATGGCCACCTGCCTTTTCGCGATGGCGACTATTTACTCATACCCCGGGGCACCGCCTGGCGGATCGAAGTCGCCGAACCTGTCGAGTCTCTGATTATCGAAGATCGCGACGGAGCCTATACGCTCCCGGATAGAGGCATCGCGGGCCCGCATGCGATTTTCGATCCGGCGGTGCTGGAACATCCGCACATCGACGACGTTTTTCTGGCACAGCAGGACGAAGAGCACTGGGACGTGCATATCAAGCGACACGAAATTCTCAGTGTCGTGACCTTCCCATTCAATCCTCTCGACGCCGTTGGCTGGCATGGAACCAACACCGTACTGCGCCTTAACTGGCGCGACATCCGTCCGCTGATGAGCCATCGTTACCACCTGCCGCCCTCGGCCCATACAACTTTTCTGGGCAACGGCTTCGTGGTGTGTACCTTTTGCCCGAGGCCGATGGAAACGGATCCGGGCGCCTTAAAAGTCCCCTTCTATCACAACAACGATGATTATGACGAAGTGCTGTTTTATCACCGGGGGAATTTCTTCAGCCGCGACAATATTGAAGCTGGCATGTTGACCTACCATCCCTGCGGTTTTGCCCACGGCCCCCATCCCAAGGCAATGCAGAAAGCCCAGACCGACCCGGCCACAGCCACGGACGAGGTCGCGGTAATGATCGACACACGCCGGGCGCTGCAGATACAGCCGAGCGCATCCAGTGTTGAGAACACCGATTACGTCAACTCCTGGCGAAGTCAGGGTGCCTGATACACGCCTGTTCAACAGAGGATCAGACCGATGAAACTCGCTTCCTACAAATCCGGCCGTGACGGAACCCTGATGATCGTCGACCGGGACCTGCAGCGCTGCTGCCCCGCGGGTGATATTGCGGGCACCCTGCAGGCGGCACTCGATGACTGGGAACAGACATCACCCAAACTGGAGTTACGCTACCGGGAACTGTGTGCCGGCGAGCGCAGCGATGCAGAGGCTTTCGATAGCAGCCGCTGCGCTGCGCCCCTGCCCCGGGCCTACCACTGGGCCGACGGCAGCGCCTACGTCACGCACGTAGAACTGGTGCGCAAAGCCCGCGGTGCAGAGCTTCCGGCTTCATTCTGGGAGGACCCACTCGTTTACATGGGCGCCTCGGATGCGTTTATTGGTCCGGAGGATCCAATTCAGGTCGAGGATGAGGCCTGGGGCATCGACTTTGAAGCCGAGGTTGTTGTGCTAACCGATGACGTTCCTGCGGGAATCAGCGTCAAAGACGCGGCAAGTCACATCAAACTCATCGGGCTGGTCAACGATGTCTCACTGCGAAATCTCATCCCCGGAGAACTCGGCAAGCAATTCGGTTTTTATCAGTCAAAACCCTGGACCTCATTTACGCCGGTACTCGTCACCCCGGATGAGTTGGGCGAAGCCTGGGATGGCGCCAGGCTACATCTGCCCCTGCGGGCAACGCTTAATAACGCTTTGATTGGTGCGCCAAATGCGGGCCAGGACATGACTTTTGACTTCCCGACGCTGATTGCCCACTGCGCCAGGTCCCGCTCACTGATGAGCGGCACGGTAATCGGTTCTGGCACCGTGTCGAATGTGGGCTCCGAATCCGGCTCCTGCTGCCTGGCGGAAGTTCGCTGCCTGGAGACCCTTCGGGACGGACAGCCCCGTACGCCGTTCATGAGCTTTGGCGACCGCATCCGTATCGAAATGTACGACGCACAGGGCCAGAGCATCTTTGGGGCGATTGACCAGATCGTTGAGCAATACAGCGCGCCGAGCACTGAGCACTGAGCACTGAGCACTGAGCACTGAGCACATGAGACTGTACAGCTACTTTCGATCCACTGCCGCCTACCGCGTACGCATAGCACTGGAACTGAAGGGCATTGCTCATGAGATCGTCCCGGTGAATCTCAGCAGCGGCGAGCAGCGATCCCGGCACTTCCTCAATGAGAATCCGCAGGGGCTCGTGCCTGCACTCAAACTCGATTGCGGCACGGTGATCGCGCAGTCCACGGCAATCCTCGAATGGCTTGAGGAACGTTTTCCGGAAACGCCACTTTACTCGCAGGATCTGCTGGCGCGCGCGCAGCAGCGTGCCCTGTGCCAACACATTGCCTGCGATATCCATCCGCTGAACAATCTGCGGGTGCTGCGCTACCTGGGGGATACGCTGGAGCAACCGCAGGATCGAATAAACGATTGGTACACGCACTGGGTCCAGCAGGGATTTATTGCGCTTGAAGATGCAGTAAAAAAACAGACCGGGGAGTTTTCCCTGGGCAAAAGCCCGGGCATGCTCGAGGTATTCCTTGTTCCCCAGCTATTCAATGCGCGGCGATTCAACATTGACCTCAGCCCGTTTCCAGCGATCCGGGCATTGGACACGCTCTGCCAAAATCTTAGCGCCTTCGCCAAGGCGCATCCTGTGGCTCAAATCGATGCACCGGCTGAGCCTCGCCGCTGAAGGAGATCATTCAACCGCTTCATATCCAGCGGTGTATCGATATCCATAAGCACTCCCGGATCTTCAACGTTGACCGGAAAACAGCAGGCCTGATTCTGATCGATAATCCCACTGGCCCCACGATCACCCGACTGCTGCTGCAGCAGCGGAAAAAACGCGCTGCCGAAGATCACTGGATGGCCCCGCTGACCTTTGTACACAGGGTAAACAATTCGATCGGTGCCGAGCTGGGACTCAAGCAATGCCAGAGTGTCGGGCAAAATCCCGGGCATATCGGCAAGCGCAATAATTAATGCAGATACTCCCCCAACAGACCCGACAGCCTCAGCAAGCGTTGCCCCCATACCGTTTTCCGCATTCTGAGCACGCAGCACAGAAACCCCGGCAGCAGTAACTCGTTCCTCCAGCGCATCGTCCTGGAGTCGCGCCGAGAGGCAGAGAAGAACCGGGTATCCAGCCCCGCGATAGACCTGCAAACTCTTCTCCAGCAGTGTTTCGCGCGCCTCAATGATGGCCCTGCGCTTGTCCCCGCCGAAGCGCCTGCTCTTCCCCGCCGCAAGAAGAAGCACGAGGGGACGCGACGCGGATACATCCTCATTTGTACTGGTGCTCTCGGTCACTGCTGCAACTTCATCCCGGGATTTTCCTGTAGAAAGACATTACAAATTCCCGGGATACAAAGGCTAAAACCCTTGCGATCGCGGGGGAAAGCCTTATGCTGGGATTCGCGGGCGTGGTATTCCGCATTCACTTTAAGAGTCTGGGTAGCAGGATCATCGCAAGGGGTGTGATCATGGCAGGAAAGTTTGAACTGAAAAAGGGGAAGACCGGTAAGTTCTCCTTTAATTTAAAGTCTGGCAACGGGCAGGTGGTATTCACCAGCCAGACCTACGATAGCAAGCGCTCTGCAACGGCAGGCATTTCTTCCGTGAAAAAAAATGCGGATAAAGATGCACGCTATGAGCGCAAAACATCAACCAAAGGGCAGCCTTACTTTGTGATCAAGGCCACGAATGGTCAGGTGATTGGAAAAAGCCAGATGTACTCCAACGCGGTCAGCATGGAGAAGGGCATCAAATCAGTGGGCATCAATGCACCGACTGCGGAGACAACCGATCTGACAGTTGAGGCGCCGAAGGCAAAAGCTGCGGCCAAGAAAGCCAAGGCTGCACCGAAGAAGGCAAAGGCCGCTGCGACCAAAAAAGCGAAGGCTGCACCCAAGAAGGCAAAAGCTGCGGCCAAGAAAGTCGTGAAAAAAGCCAAAGCCGCGCCCAAAAAAGCCAAGGCAACTGTCAAGAAAGTCGCAACGAAAGTGAAAGCGGCTCCGAAGAAAGCCAAAGCAGCTGCGAAAAAGAAAGCACCGGCAAAAGCCAAGAAGTAGCTCGCTGCGATCGATTCGGTGCCGTCAGAGCACCGAATCGATCCGCTCCCGGTACTGAGTCCGTCTCAGTACTCGCGTGCCAGTCCCTCTAATCTCCACTCGAAATCACTTCGAACACTCTCAATACTTCCCGGCGCTCTTGCGATATTGTGACTCAATTGGTTGAGGCAACGGCAGCATTGTTGATTAGCGACATCGCTCTGGAAAGAGATTCCTCATAGCAACCCGCGTTGGGAGATGAACGCTGATATACACCGCCAGTCTTGCGCAGATCTCTTACGCCACAGACCTTCTCGGCAGCTCGACTTATCCGAGCGAGCAATGCTTTCTGTCCCTGGGGTGTGTGCAAATTAATATCGGCGAAGTTCACGGTGATCTGCTCCGGCGTGCCGAGCGTCCTGGCGGTCACCTCCGTTGTACTCTGAGCGCTGGCGTTCAACGCCATAGCGGCGAGAACGCCTGCGGCGGCGGTTGAGATCAATCTGTTGCGTAGTGTTTTCATCATCTTTCTCCAATCTTCAGCTAGAGGCTTTGGACCCTTCGGGTTCGCGGGCCGCAATTACATCTGCCTGCCCACGCCGCAAAGTTAGTCCTGCCCCGGGGCCGAAGAAAGCGCGTATCGTCGGAATGTGGTGTTCAGGCGCCAGACCGAGGGAATCCAACGGCCAATTGAAAACGTAATGCCTCCTAGCGGTAGAAAAAAGTTGCCGTCGGCTGTGCCCGGTACTCACATCCTGACGGTACAATGCGCGGCCCAATTCGGCCCCGGCCGAGGACGGAGAACCCCCTGGTCGCCCGCTGCACGGCAGCCCGGGGATTTACTACAGGGTTTGCGAGCGAGTCGCGCCAGACAATACGGGTTTCGGTAATGAAGTATAGAGGCAGCCCCGATTTTGACCACGCCCAGGAGGGCCGCATCGGCGTCCTGCTGACGAATCTGGGCACCCCTGAGGCGCCGGAAAAGTACGCCCTGCGTCCCTATCTGAAGCAGTTTCTCTCGGATCCCCGGGTAGTTGAGATCCCCAGACTGCTCTGGTGGTTCATTCTCAACGTCATCATTCTGAATGTCCGTCCTGCGCGTTCTGCGGACGCCTATCGCACCGTATGGACGGACGACGGTTCACCGCTGTTGATTCATACCCGGGACCAGAGCAGCGCACTCGAGCAGCGTCTGCATGCACAGTACGGCGGTCGGGTGATTGTCGATTTTGCAATGCGCTACGGCGAGCCCTCCATCACCACCGCCATACAATCGCTGATCGACCGCGGAGCACGGCAGCTGCTCGTGCTCCCCCTTTACCCCCAGTACAGCGGTCCCACGGGCGGTTCGACCTTCGATGCCGTTGCCGACGACTTCCGCAAACGCCGCTGGCTGCCGGATTTCCAATTTATCGCCAGCTACCACGATCAGCCCGGCTATATTCACGCGGTGGCTCAGAGCATTCGCGAGCATTGGGACAAGCATGGTCGCGCAGAAAAACTGCTCTTCTCCTACCATGGTGAGCCGCGGCGCTACCTCGATGAAGGCGATCCCTACCATTGCCAATGCCATAAAACCACGAGGCTCGTAGCGACGGAGCTGGGCCTTGGTGAGGGGCAATATCTGACCGCATTTCAGTCGCGTTTCGGACGCGAGGAGTGGTTAAAGCCCTACACGGACGAGACGCTTAAACAGCTGGCAAGAGACGGTACTCGCTCAATTCAGGTCGTCTGCCCGGGTTTTTCAGCCGACTGTCTGGAGACCATCGAAGAAATCGGCGAAGAGAACCGGGAGTATTTCATGGAAGCTGGCGGGGAAAGCTACGAATACATCCCCTGTCTGAACGCATCCGATGCGCACATTGAGTTTCTGAACGCGCTGATCGTCGAACGGATTCAGCCCTGGCTTGAGCTACACAGCGACGAAGCCGCTGCTACGGCAGAGAAATTCGAGGCGCTAAAGACCCGCTCCGCCGCCTGAGGTGAGCATTGGGACCACACCGTGGCTATGTTCCGGCGAGCTCGTCGCCATCAGGTAAGCAAGGGCGATACCGAGCAGAAACACGGCCGTCAACTTCACCCGGTCGTGACTGTGAAACTGGACCTCCGGCAGCAGGTCACTCAAGGCAATACACACGAAAGCGCCGGCAGAAAACGCCAGCGCTGCCGCAATCACATCACCCCCTGCGTCGCCCAGATTCACCGCGTAGAGATAAAACAGCAGCGCGCCAAGCGGACACACGAGCGCAAAAACAAGATTAGCCCGCCACTGCAGCGCGACCGATGTGCCAGCGGCTTTCATCAGTGCCATGATCGCCATGGCATCCAGGGGCTTGTGCAGAAGAATCGCGAGAAACACACCAAAGCCCAGGAGCTGTCCGTGATGCCCGTGGGGAAAAGCAAGAAAAGCCGCCCCCAGTGCCACGCCATCGATAAACGTATGAAACGTAAGTCCGACAAGCACACCTTTCCAGTTCACACGCGCGACGACCAGAGGCACAGCTTGCTCCCCATGCCCTGAATGCGAATGTGTGTGTCCCCCGCCATGCTCGTGATCACAAAGTGTGAGGGGATCGCCCGCATAGTCAGGCTGATGGAAGTGCAGTAAACGAAGCAGAAGCAGCATCACGATCAACCCCAGCATGACCCAGGACATCACCACAGTGAGCCCCGCGTGTACGCCAAGAGTCAGCACCGAGTGCGGCAGCAGGTGGAAAAAAGCGATACCCAGCATCAGCCCGGACACGAGACTCATAGCGAGCTGAGTGCGCGTATGCGTCATCTCGATACGCTGCGGAAGTGCACCGCCGGCGATCGAAAATACGACCAGCGCACAGCCGTAGGCTGCCAGCAACGCCAGGGGAGACATCAGAGCAGCACCAGATTATCGCGATGGATGAGTTCCGCCTCACCACCGTAACCCAGGGTCTGGGAAATCATCAGCGAGCTTTGTCCCATTATTCGTCTCGCCTCATCGGCGCTGTAGTTCGTGAGTCCCCGGGCAATTTCCCGGCCCGCCGCATCACGACACAGGACAACATCACCGCGACTGAACTCGCCACTGACTGAGCGCACACCTACGGGCAGAAGACTGCGCCCGGAACGTCGCAGAACATCCACAGCCCCATCATCGACCTCGAGAACCCCGCGAACGGTGACCAGACTCGCCAACCACTGCCGCCGGGCATTCTCCGGAGCGCTGCCGCTCTCCAGCCAGCTGCCCAACAGTTCGCCTGCTGCGATGCGAGCCAGGACATCAGGTTCACGGCCACTGGCAATAATTGTTTCCGTGCCCGAGCGAGCCGCCAGACGCGCCGCCCGCAGCTTGGTGATCATTCCACCCCGGCCGAGCACGCCACCTCCGCCCACGACGCGGTCAAGCGCCGGGTCGCCCGCGGCCGCATGCGCGATAAGAGGGGCCAGGGGATTGCGTCGGGGGTCCTCCTGAAAAAGGCCCTGCTGATCAGTAAGCAGGACCAGGATGTCGGCGTCGACCAGATTCGCTACCAGCGCGGCGAGGGTGTCGTTGTCACCAAAACGTATTTCGTCCGTCACCACCGTGTCATTTTCATTGATAACCGGCACCACACCGTGGGCCAGAAGTGTTTTCAGGGTCCCCCTGGCATTCAGATAGCGATCCCGGGCAACCACATCGTCATGGCCCAGTAAAATTTGCGCGGCCATCAGTCCTTTTCCTGCAAAAGCTTCCTCATAGCGCCGAAGCAGCGCCGATTGACCCACCGCAGCGGCGGCCTGAAGCTCATGGAGATTATCGGGGCGCCGGGTCGCCCCCAGGCGCAGCAGGCCTGCGGCCACCGCTCCGCTGCTGACCAGCAGGACTTCACAGCCGCGCTCACGCAGTAGCGCGATCTCAGCGACCAGGGCCAGAATGACCGCCTCATCGATACTCCGACCGTCATCCGTCAGCAGGGCACTACCGATCTTGACGACCCAGCGCCTGGCGTCAGGCAGCCAATCGCGTACAGGCAAACTCACGGAACGTATTCGACCTCTACATCGTAATCATCGTCGTCGTCATCTTCGCTGTCCCGCGCCGCACTGCGACGCTGCGCCCTGAGCTCGGCGACTCGCGCCCGAGCCTCACTTTGCATCGCCTGCTGCGCGCGCCGCTCTTCGGCTACTCGTTCCGGGTCGGCGGCTTCTTCCTCGCTACAGCGTTCAAGGTAATCCATCATGTGCTGACACAGCAGCTCGGTACCGGCACTGGAAATTGCGGAAATGGAATACACAGGCCCCTTCCAGTCCAGCGCCTGAATCACCTCCTCTCGTACCTTGGACAGAGTTTCCTCATCCACAAGATCGGTTTTATTCAGCACCAGCCAACATTCCCGGCCGGCCAGCGTCGGACTGAAGCGTTCTAACTCCCGCACGATTGCCAGGGCGTTCTCTGCCGGAGCACTGCCATCCATAGGCGCTACGTCAACAATATGCAGGAGAATCCGGTTACGGGTGAGGTGCTTGAGAAAGCGAATGCCGAGCCCGGCGCCCTCTGAGGCCCCCTCTATCAGGCCCGGAATATCAGCAACCACAAAGCTCCTGAGCGGGTCCACCTTGACCACGCCCAGCTGTGGCACCAACGTGGTAAAGGGATAGTCCGCTACCCGGGGTCGCGCTGCGGATACCGCGCGGATAAATGTCGATTTACCGGCATTTGGGAGGCCGAGAAGTCCCACGTCCGCCAGAACATTGAGCTCCAGCTTCAAGGCGCGCTGCTCACCCTCACTGCCGGGAGAGGTCTGCCGCGGCGCACGATTGACCGACGACTTGAAGCGCGTATTCCCAAGTCCGTGGAACCCGCCCTGGGCCACCAAGAGGCGATCACCGGCGGCCACAAGATCACCCAGAATCTCGCCGCTGTCCTCATCCAGTACCGTGGTCCCAACCGGCACCAGAAGCTCCAGGTCCGAACCTCCCGCGCCGGTGCAGTTCCGTCCGCGGCCGGGCTGTCCGTTTTCAGCGCGAAAAACCTTCTGAAAACGATAATCAACCATCGTGTTCATCGATGGATCAGCACGCAGGTAAACGCTGCCGCCATCGCCGCCGTCTCCGCCGTCAGGTCCGCCGCGCTCTACAAACTTTTCGCGCCGAAAGCTCAGGCAGCCGTTGCCACCTTTACCTGCAAAAACACGAATACTGGCTTCGTCTACGAATTTCATGGGTACATTCTATAGTGGGATGGGGTCGCACTGGACAAGCAAGTGCAAAAAGGCCAGAAAAGCCTCGTGAAGCAAACACCAGACAAAAAAAAGCCCCGGATGAAACCGGGGCTTTTTTACCGGACCTGAGTCTCCTCAGGCGCCTACGATGCGAACAAACTTGCGGTTCTTTTCGCCGCGGGTGACAAACTCAACCTTACCTTCCGCCGTCGCAAACAGCGTGTGATCCTTGCCCACGCGCACGTTCTCGCCGGCGTGGAAGCGTGTGCCGCGCTGTCGAACGATGATGTTGCCGGCTTTCACCAACTCACCACCAAAGCGCTTCACGCCAAGGCGTTTACTTTCCGAATCGCGACCATTACGGGTACTGCCGCCTGCTTTCTTGTGTGCCATGTGTCAGTCTCCTTAGGCGCTGATGCTGGTGATACGCACTTCCGTGTACCACTGACGATGTCCGGTCTCGCGGCGGTAGTGCTTACGACGATTAAACTTGACGATCTTTACCTTCGCATGTCGGCCCTGGTCGACGACCTCTGCCGTCACTTTGGCGCCTTCAACCAGCGGCGTGCCAACCTGCACCTTGTCTCCACCGATCATCAGCACGCGATCAAATTCGATCGACTCGCCGGTGGCTACTTCAATTTTTTCCAGCTTGAGGGTTTCGCCCTCCGTCACTCGGTGTTGCTTACCACCGCTCTCAATCACTGCGTACATCGGTCTTCTCCATTGTTCGCCCTCCCGCAAAATCACGTTTAGCCTTCTGGCTACACTGCCTCAGCAGTGGGCAGGGACGGGCACAAGTCATTGTCTGTACTGCACTTTTTACCTCTAAGAACCCGCAACCGCACGCATCCGGGGGGAACGTTTGCGGTTGCGAAGCGCTCAGGCCCCTAAAGCTCGGTCCTGAAAGCAGGAACCCCTGCAACTCACGTATTCCGGCCGGTGCGTACAGCGGCGCGCGATTGTACTTAAAAGGGACCCCAAGCTCAAGCGAAGTCTACCCCAGATAAAGCAGGCCTGCCGTGGCACAGGAGAGCGCTCTTTGCGGCGGCGGCGCGCGCCTTGACACCCCCACGGGGGCGACCTAGCATGCGCGACCGATTCCAGGGTCCGGGTTCCAAACCATGCAACACGTCCGCAGCGTCGTCAGTGCTCAGCTAGACGCGGTTAACGCTGTGATTATCGAACAGCTTCGGTCCGACGTCGAAATGGTGGAGAACGTTGGTCAGTACATCGTCGACGCCGGTGGCAAGCGACTTCGGCCGATTCTCGTGCTGCTGTCCGCCGCAGCGCTGGGCCCGATCAGTGACGCACAGATACGCTTTGCAGCGGTCGTGGAGTTTATCCACACGGCGACCCTGTTGCACGACGATGTCGTCGATGTGTCAGAACTGCGCCGCGGCCGACCAACCGCCAACAGCGCCTTCGGCAATGCCCCCAGCGTCCTCGTGGGCGACTTCCTGTACACCCGGGCATTTCAGCTGATGGTGGCCCTGGGCAACCTCGACCTCCTCAAGATGATGGCGGACACCACCAACACCATCGCGGCCGGTGAAGTGCTGCAGCTGATCCGCGCAGGTGACGCGGCCACCAGCGAGGCGCAGTATTACGATGTCATTGATCGCAAGACCGCAGCCCTGTTCGCCGCGGGCTGCGAGGGGGCGGCACTTCTCGCCGGCGGCAGCGCGGCACAGGTCGAAAGCCTGCGCCTCTGCGGTCGCAATATCGGTGTTGCCTTTCAGCTGGTTGATGATCTTCTGGATTACGAGGGCGACCCTGAGGTAACCGGCAAGAATGTCGGAGACGATCTCGCGGAGGGCAAACCCACTCTTCCCCTGATCCATGTGATGCGCGAGGGCAGCGCCGCTCAGGCAGCGCTGGTGCGCGATGCGATCAACGCCAAGGAAAGAGACCGCCTACCGGAGATCGTGCAGGCGGTTCGAGACTGCGGCAGTCTGGAATATACACGCAACGCAGCCCAAACCTGCCGGGATCAGGCCCTGAAGGCACTGGAAGCCCTTAAACCCTCAGAAGCCCGCGATGCGCTGGCACAGCTCGTGGAAATCTCGGTCTCGCGCTCTCACTGACGAGAACGCGCAAATCCTCCTATTGGCCCCCAATCAGGTCCAGGAGCTCCCTGGTTTTAGCGCGCATGAGTGCGGTATCGCCGCGGGACTCGACGTTAAGGCGGACCAGCGGCTCGGTATTCGAGCGGCGCAAATTGAAACGCCAATCGGCAAATTCACAGCTCAACCCGTCGATGCGCTCGACCGCCAGCGCCGCACTCACATAGCGCTCCTCAATACCTGCAAGCACCGCGTCAGCGCTGTCTACGGATCGGTTGATCTCGCCGCTGCAGGGAAAAGCCGCCATACGCTCTTCGACCATTTCGTCGAGGGGTTGCCCTCGCACACTGATTAAATCGGCGACTAACAACCAGGGAATCATACCGCTGTCGCAGTATGCGAAGTCGCGGAAATAATGGTGCGCACTCATCTCGCCGCCGTATACGGCGTTCTCGAGACGCATACGCTCCTTGATGAAGGCGTGCCCGGTTTTGCTCTGAATCGCCCTACCACCCAAAGTCTCGATGATATCGATCGTGTTCCAGGTCAGACGGGGGTCGTGGACGATACCTTCGCCCGGGTAACGCTTGAGGAAAGCCTCGGCCAACAGCCCGACCACATAGTAACCCTCGACAAATCGACCGCCGGCATCAAAGAAGAAACAGCGGTCGAAATCACCGTCCCAGGCAATGCCCAGATCCGCGCCGTGCTTACGCACAGCCGCAATCACAGGCTCCCTGTTTTCCTCGAGCATGGGGTTGGGTACACCGTTCGGAAAATTGCCGTCTGGCTCGTGGTGAAGCTTGATAAATTCGAAGGGCAGCAGCGGCTCCAGCAGGTCAATGATCTTCCCGGCCCCACCATTGCCGGCATCCACCACAATTTTCAGAGCTTTCAGTCCCGACACATCGACATAGCCCAGCAAATGCTCCACATAGGCCTGCTCGGTGTTCAGCGAGAGCAGATCGCCCCTCCGGGGAGCCGGGGCGAAGCGGTTCTTCTCGGCCAGGGCCCGGATGTCAAAAAGCCCCGTATCCCCCGAGATCGGCCTTGAGCCCTCGCGGACAAACTTCATTCCGTTGTAGTCTCTGGGGTTGTGACTGGCAGTAACGGCGATGCCCCCGTCCATGCCCGCATGATGGGTCGCGAAATAAATCTCCTCGGTGCCGCATAGTCCGATGTCGTACACATCGACGCCCTGGGACATAAGACCCTCAGCCAGCGCCGCTTTTATCGACGGACTGCTCAGACGTATGTCGTGCCCCACGACTACTTTCTCGGGTCGAATCACCTCGGCGTAGGCACAACCAATGCGCCTGGCAACATCCTCGTTGAGCTGATCGGGAACCCGTCCGCGCACATCATAAGCTTTAAAGCAGCTGATCTCGCTCATAGCGCAGCTCAATGCTCCTTGAGGTAATGGTTCTCGTACACATAGTTCGTGGCCTCGACAAAACCCGGAACGCTGCCGCAATCAAAGCGTCTGCCTTTGAACTTGTACGCCATCACACAGCCGCGCTCGGCCTGAATCTGCAGCGCATCGGTAATCTGCACCTCGCCGTTGGCACCGGGTGCCGTCTCGCGAATGATGTCGAAAATATCCGGGGTCAGAATATAGCGTCCAATAATCGCCAGGTTCGACGGTGCCTCGTCGGCACTGGGCTTCTCAACCATCTTGTCGACGCGGTAAATGCCCTCCTTCAGGGGTTCACCAGCGATCACACCGTACTTGTGCACTTCTTCCATCGGCACTTCCATAATCGCGACGATCGAACAGCGAAACTGGTTATACAGCTCCGTCATCTGCGCCAGTATGCCCGGCCCGTCGTTGATACACAGGTCGTCCGACAGGACGACACCGAAGGGCTCGCTACCGATCAGCGTCTCCCCGGTGAGAATCGCATGCCCGAGGCCTTTCATTTCACGCTGCCGCACCATCGTGAAAATACCGCGCTCGAGGACATCGCGAATGCTGTCCAGGTAACCTTCCTTTGAGGTCCCGCTGATCTGGTGCTCCAGCTCATAGCTGATATCAAAGTGATCTGCTATCGCACGCTTGCCCCGCCCGGTGACCATCGCGCAGGTCGTCATACCCGCTTCGATCGCCTCCTCGACGCCGTACTGGACCAGCGGCTTGTTAACGATGGGCAGCATTTCCTTGGGCATACTCTTGGTTGCCGGCAGAAAGCGTGTGCCATAGCCCGCGACGGGGAACATACATTTGCTAATCACAAAAACCTCCTGAGCCTGTCAATGCGTTGTGCTTCGATCACGATGTCAGGCACTGCGCCCGTAGACATCTTCAAAGCGGACAATGTCGTCTTCCCCAAGGTAGCTCCCGGACTGAACTTCGATCAGCTCAAGGGCAATTTTTCCGGGATTTGCCAGCCGATGCTTGTGCCCGAGGGGGATGTAAGTGGACTGGTCTTCCCGCAGGGTAAAGACCTTGTCCTCACAAGTCACTTCGGCAGTGCCATGCACCACAATCCAATGTTCGGCCCGGTGATGATGCATCTGCAGCGACAGCGTCTGCCCGGGATTGACAACGATGCGCTTTACCTGGAACCGGTCGCCCTCGATCAGCGACTCATAACTACCCCAGGGACGGAACACTCGTTGATGCAGGGAGGCCTCGCTGCGTCCCGCTGCCTTTAGGCGCGCGACAATTTGCTTGACGTTCTGCACCTCATCACGGTCCGCCACGAGCACGGCGTCAGCCGTTTCAACCACGATCAGGTTCTTAAGCCCTGTCGCGGCAATCAGCCGGGACTCCGCGCGCAGATAACTGCCTTCGCAGCCCTCGATCATCACGTCGCCGAGCAGCACGTTGCCGTCATCGTCCTGATCAGATACCTGCCAGAGCGTAGACCAGGCGCCGACGTCACTCCAGCCACATTCCAGCGGAATCACCGCACCGCGCCGTGTATGTTCCATGACCGCATAGTCAATGCTGTCTGAAGGACAGTCCATAAAAGCGTCTTTAGCCGGACGCAAAAAGTCCAGATCGGCGCTGGCATCAGCCATCGCGCGCTCGCAGGCCGCAAATATTGCCGGGGCATGCGCCTTGAGCTCCTCGAGATAAGCGGCGGCGGACAGCAGGAACATGCCGCTGTTCCAATAATGCTGGCCGCCGTCCAGATAAGCCTGGGCAGTGACTGCGTCAGGTTTTTCTACGAAACTATCCAGCACAAACAGCCCGTCGCCCTTGGCATCACCGAGGCGAAGATAGCCATAGCCGGTCTCCGGAGCATCCGGAACAATGCCGAAAGTCATCAGGGTTCCCCTCGATGCCTCGTCAATCCCGCGCTTGACCGCCGCAGTAAAGGCATCAGCATCGCGGATCACATGATCGGCTGGCAACACGAGGAGCAGCGCATCGGGATCGCCCTCAAGTGCGTGAAAAGCAGCCAGCGCAACAGCCGGTGCCGTATTCCGTCCCTCGGGCTCGAGAATAATTGCGGCGGGCTCGACGGACAGTTGCCGCAGTTGCTCCGCCACCATAAA
>CAZGGN010000012.1:16031-32845 GCA_964525195.1 uncultured Congregibacter sp. | reverse complement strand
CAGCGCATCCTTCAGGGCCAGGTCGTTTTTGTTACGAATCTCGCTGCGCAGTATGTCAGCCTCATCTTCAAGGCGCGCGAGGCGATCATTCAGCTCCGCAACACGCGCCCGGGAGGCTTCATTCTGCTGCCGCTCTGACAGCACGTGCTTGGCAAGCCGCTCGGTTATACCGGTCAGTCCCCGGGCGATGAGACCGCGGACCTCATCGATATCATCGGACTTGACCGCCTCTCCGAGCTCGCGGGTGTCTTCACCAACCTGGGTCTGCAGTTCCTCTGAGCGTTTGAGGGAGCCATCGCCATCATCCGCCAGGAGGCTGAGCACCTCCTCAAAGCCATCGAGACGCTCGCGCAGGTCGCCAAGGAAGTCCGTAGTCTGATTGCGCTCGGCGCGAATCCGCGCATCGATGGTTTCTATCTCGCTGGTCACCTCATCAAGCAGTTGCTGTGCCTGCTCAGGATGCACCACGTTCTGCAGGGTTTCCCTGATGGAATTGCTCCGGCTCGCATTGCCGTTGAGAACATCAATGTGCTCCACAAGCCGTTGCAGCAGTTGCACAAACAAAGCAACGTAACGCTCATCGTCACTGCTGCTGCCGCCGGACTTCTTGCCGAGCCAACCGAGCACGCCCGCTTCGGATTTATCGCGGGTCGCCACTTCTCGAAGCGCAGTCACGGCTGCGCCGAGCAGATCTACCAGTGCTTTCTGCCGGGCCAGGGTCGTACTCCCCGAGGCCACCTGCTGCACCAGTTCGCTCATGCGCTCCTGCTCTTCGCTGCGAACCGGCATGGTTTTGATCAGCTTGCGCAGCCCCGACAAATCGTAGCCACCGTCAACCGTGCGACCCTTGTCGGGATTGACGCCGGTGTTTGACATCATGGTGCGAGCCAGGCGGCCGGATAGGCTATCGATCTTACCGGCGTCGCCCCCATCCTTGAGCAGCTTGCGAATAGCTACAAGAATCTGATCGACTTCCTCATCCATCCCATCCGCCAGGTGGGACAGGCGCAGGCTTAACTGCTCAAGCGCTTTTACTTTATCCATTATCGCCAACACGACCCGCCTACAACAGGCCCAGAGGATACCTCAGCCCGCGCTTACAGGCGATACGCATGGGAAAGCTCAGGCTCGGGTGTCCAGCTGGTCGTTGAGACGATAGACGAAGGCCAGCACCTCGGCCACCGCAACATAGAGATTCGGCGGAATTTCGTCACCGAGCGGAATCTGGCACAGCAGTTCGGTCAACTGTTCGTCCTGCACAATGGGGACGCCGTGCTCCCGCGCCGTTTCGACGATACGTCTGGCGATATCGTTGTCGCCCTTCGCGACAAGTACGGGAGCGCCCTCACCACTGTATGAAAGCGCGGCAGAGCGACGTCGGGGCGGATCGCTGGCAAAGTCACTCATGCCCGCAGATCCACGGCACTACCCGCAAGGGCCCCGGGAGCCGGTTCCCCGGGTCTGCTCTGAAGTTCTCCCGTCGCGGTTGTAGCGAGGGTAATACCGCGACTGGCCAAAGCCTGACCGAGCATCGGCAGCGTCGCATCGATAAGCCGGCGCACCTCCTCCCGCGCCGCGGCGATACGCAGATCAAGGGCATCGCCCTGCAGCTGCATTTTTACTTCGAGCGCTCCGAGGGCGCGAGGTTCCAGTGCCAGTTTGATGTTCCAGCGGTCCGCCTGCCCGTCATCAGCGGTCTGGCTCCCGCCAGCGCGCTCCTGCTCGAGTTCTACCCGCAGGCTGTGAATCTCACCCGCAAGCTGCACGGGAATCTCCAGCTGCCAGTGCCGCGTCGCACTCTCCGTGGGCTGCGAGTTAAGCTGGTTCAGAATGATTCGTCCAAGTCCCGCCTCGAGCTCGCGCTTCATATCCAGCAGCGCCTCGGCATCTGAAGCGGGCATCGCAATCGCTTCTGCCTGGGCGAGCGCCGCGTCAATCCTCGCCAGCGCCTTAAACAGTCCTGCCTTTAAATCGCTAGCGGGGGTCGGCGGGCGCCCCTGTTGGGCCGCGTTGAGTGAGCTTTCGAGAAACACCCCCGAATCGCGCAGGGCACTGGCCAGACCCTCGGGCCGTGTCAGGCGGTCTGCGCGGCTCACCGATCGCAGAAGCTGGCCCACGGAGTCGACCACGGTAACCGGAACACCCGCCGCGAGCTGGCTGTTCTGCACGGCCTGAACCACGCTCGCCAGCGGCGTACTGGCCACGCCGGAAGGATTGCCCGGCAATAATTGCAACGTTCCGCCGACATTGGCGGCCGCAGCCGGGGCCAGAGGGTTGAGCACGCGCAGCGTCGGCACGGGTTGCAGCTGCTTGACCTCGAGCATGAGACTGGCGCCCTGCTGGATCGGGATATCCGCCGTGGCCGTGATCTGTTGACCGCCCACGCGCAGGACCAGCTCACCCGTAGGGCGCTGACCGGTTACCAGCGCATTGAGTGTCTGGCCAATCTGCCAGTTATTGATCCACAGCCCGAAGTTCCGCTGGTCTGTGCGGGCGGTGGTCAGGGCCAGCTGCAACTCTTCCAAAAACACCCCTGCCCGTCTGCCGGGCGCCAATTATCGGCCTACAATTGCGTCACCCGAATGGGTGAAGCGATCACTTCGGTGACCGCATAAACCCTGTGTATACTTTAGCGGCTAATTTCACAACGATCTTTACTAAGGACAGCAATGGATCTGGCGACACTGCTCGGTATGGTCGGAGCGATGGGTATCGTTCTGGCCGCTATCCTGACCGGCGGCTCGGCCCTGGTGTTCGTCAACGTGCCCTCCATCCTGATTGTGCTCGGCGGCACGGTCCTGGTGGTGATGATCAAGTTCTCCATGGGGCAGTTCTTCGGAGCCTTCAAGGTCGCCCTCACAGCCTTTATCCATAAGTCATCAGATCCCGAAGAGCTTATCGAAAAAATCGTTGAGCTAGCCAACGTTGCGCGCAAGGAAGGCATGCTCGCCCTCGAGAACCAGGAGATCGACAACGAGTTCCTAGATCAGGGCGTGAAGATGCTCATCGACGGCAACAGCCGTGAGGTGGTCAACACGGTTCTGAGTAAGGACATGCAGCAGACGATCCAACGCCACACCTGGGGAGCCAAAGTGTTTAGCGCCACCGCAGACGTGGCGCCTGCCATGGGCATGATCGGCACCCTGATCGGTCTCGTGCAGATGCTCTCGAATATGTCGGACCCCAAATCCATCGGCCCGGCAATGGCCGTCGCCCTGCTGACCACCCTCTACGGTGCGATTATTGCGAACATGGTTGCCATGCCGATCGCGGACAAGCTGACCCTGCGCAAGACCGATGAACTGCGCATCCGCTCCATGTGCATCGACGGGGTGCTGGCGATTCAGGAGGGTCAGAACCCGCGGATCATCGAGTCGATGCTCAAAGCCTATCTCGAACCCGCGAAACGCGGCAGCGAGGCGTAGCCCCGGATGTCAGACGATGACGACGGCCCACCCGGAACCCCCGCATGGATGGCGACCTTCGCCGACCTCATGTCCCTGCTCATGTGCTTCTTTGTGCTGCTGCTGTCCTTCTCCGAGATGGACGTCCTGAAGTTCAAACAAATCGCCGGCTCCATGAAAATGGCCTTTGGTGTCCAGAACCAGCTCGAACTCGAAGATATTCCCAAGGGCACCAGTGTCGTTGCGACGGAGTTCAGCCCGGGCAAAACAACCGATACGCCCATCGAGACCATCCAGCAGATCACGGACCAGACCATGGACCCCTCACTCCGCGTTGGCGAGAGCGATATGCAGGATAGTGACGTCGAGGCGTTGCTTCAGGAAAAGATCACCGCCCTCCTGGCTGAGACCCAGGCTGATGCAGAGAAATTGCAGGATATGCTCGCGGACGAGGTTCAGACGGGCAAGGTCGACGTCGAGTCCGACGGGCGAACCATCACCGTGCGGATTCGCGAGCAGGGCTCCTTTCCATCGGGCTCGGCCACGCTCAACACCAATTTCCTGCCCACAATGCAGCGTATTCGCGATGCGCTTATCGAAATCCCGGGAACCGTATCGATCGAAGGCCATACAGATAACACTCCTCTGCGCGGCGGTCGCTATGAATCCAACTGGGGCCTGTCCGCCGAACGTGCTCTCTCGGTCACCCACGAGCTGTTGCGCGGCGGGATGCTGTCTGATGACCGTATGATGGTCGTCGGATTCGCCGATACGCGGCCATTTACCTTCAACGATACGGTCGAGGGGCGGGCCTCCAATCGTCGGGTCGAAATCGTGATCCGCCAGGGCATTGACGACGCGGATGAGTCTGCCCTTGAGGGACTTCGAGATATCAACCCCGACGCACTGGACCTGCTGGGAATCGAGTGACGACATGAACGATGCAAAGGCAAGAACCTTCGAACGACGCAAATACTATCGAATCAACGATGTCGTGCTGCTCCGTTATGAGGAGATGTCCGACGAAGCGAGTGACAGCCCCCAACGGGGCGATACGGGCGGGCTCGAAATCAGCACCGGATCGCTGCTGGCGGAGATAGATCGGGAATTGAATCAGGCCATCAACACGGTCTGGCGCGAACACCCCGTCACCGCCCAGGCGCTGGGGCTCCTCAACCGCAAGATTTCGGTCATCGCCGCACAGGCACTCGAATATGAAGAGGCCGGCGTCCACTCCTACGACAACACCATGGTCAACCTGAGCGGCTGTGGCATAGCCTTCGAGGCCCGCGAAGCCCTGCACCCCGGCGCGCGGCTTCAGCTGAGCATCATTCTCAAGCCCTCACAGATAACCCTGTCCATCGCCGGCAAAGTTGTGAGCTGTGAGGACCGCCTGAGCTCCAGCGCCATGCCCTATTGGGTTCGCGTCGACTTTGATGACGATCTGGCAGCGCAGGAACAGTTGATTCAGCATGTGGTCCAGAAACAGGGCGCGTTGCTCTCAGACCTGCCGCCGCCGACCGGGGATTAGCAGCGCTCGTCCAGATAGCGCCCTTTTCGACTGCGGGGATCTTTCGGGGTCTGCTCCTGACTTTCCTCACCCTCACGCTGGCGCCGACGCCCGGTTTTCCGCTCACCGCTACGCCGAATACGACGCAGGGGCGGCGTTCCGGCCACACCGGAAACAGGCCCGGGACCGGCCGGGTCAGCCATCACCCACCACCTGACTGAGCAGGGCGCTGCGAACCAGCACGACCACTCGCCGGTTCTCTGCACGTCCCTCCTCGGAATCATTTGCCGCAACCGGGCGGTTCGGGCCAAATCCCACCGCACTCAGACGCGCCGGATCGATACCCTCTTCCTCAAAGACCCGGGCCACCGCCGCCGCCCGCGCCGTGGATAACTCCCAGTTTGAGGGAAACTGTCCATTGCGGATCGGCTGATCGTCTGTATGCCCCTGGACTACCAGTTCATTGGGCAGGGTTGCCAGCGTTTCGGCGAGCCGCTGCAGCAGCGGTATTGAACTGGCGAGCAGGGATCGGGAACCGGAGGGAAAGAGCATCCGCGCCGGGATTTTTATCTCGAGCCATTTGCTGTTGGCACTGATCGCCAGCCCCTCCGGAGCAACCAGATCCCCTACGGCGGCCTGCAGCGCTGTTGCTACCCCGTTGATTTCCTCCCGGGCCTGAATCTCCCCCGTTTGCACCGCCGCAGTCGCCGCCTCCTGATTTGCCGCTGCCTGCAGAGGCACCCGAGCCCCTTCGGGACTCACGGCGGATCCCTGATCGGCAGAGAGGCTCTCCGACCCGTCGAGGCGATCCGGGGCAAAGGTCACGCCCGGCAAACCAAAGGCACGGACAATAGAGTCGGACAGCACCCGAAAACTGCCCACGTTCACCGCGGACGTCGAATACATAACCACAAAAAACGCGAACAACAAGGTAATGAAATCGGCGTAGGAAATCAGCCAGCGTTCGTGGTTGTCGATCGGTTCCGGGCGTCGACGTCTGGCCATGATCAGTCCAGATAACCTTCGAGCTTGTTCTGGATAGTCACCGGATTATCGCCGTCGGCAATCATCGCAATGCCGTCGACCACCATCTCGTGATACTGCATCTGATCCCCGGAAATCGACTTGAGCTTGTTCGATATCGGCAGGAAAAACAGGTTGGCAAAGCCTACCCCGTAGATGGTCGCCACAAATGCTACGGCGATGCCCGCACCGAGCTGCGCCGGGTCAGACAGGTTGTTCATCACATCAATCAGCCCCAGGACCGCGCCGATAATCCCGATCGTGGGAGAGTACCCCCCCATCGCCTCGTAGACCTGCGCCGCCCGCGCATCAACGGCCAGGCCGTTATCAATCTCCACGTCCATCACCGTACGGATCAGTTCGGGCTCGAAACCATCCACGAGCAGTTGCAGGCCTTTCTGGGTGAGTTCGTCGGGCTCACCGGCGACCTGCTGCTCCAGCGCGAGCAGGCCGTCGCGGCGCGCCTGGCGACTCCAGCCCATAACCTTTTTGAGCACCGCATCGCGATCAAAGCGGGGCGGCGCAAAAACCCAGATCAGGCGGCGCAGGGCGACTCGGAAATCCCGCAGCGGCGTCTGGATGAGCACCGCACCGAGGGTGCCGCCGACGACGATAAGAAAGGCCGTCAACTGCATCAACGCCGAGACGTGACCACCCTCGAGCCAGTTCCCACCAACGATCGCGCCGACCGCAAGCGTGACCCCGATAAGGGTGAGGTAGTCAAAACTCACCCCGGCTGATCCGCGCCGTTTCTTGGCGCCCTTAGCTGCCTTGCCAGCCTTGGACGCCTTGGGCTCTCTTGCCACCTGCCTACCCCTTTATCCGCGCCAGACCGCGAGCGTGGCGCGCAGCCGCGCCAGCGCCTGGCCATGCAATTGAGATACTCTCGATTCGGAAACCCCCAGCACGGCACCAATCTCCTTGAGGTTGAGATCCTCCGCATAATAGAGAGACATCATAAGACGTTCCTTCTCCGGCAGCTTGGCAACAGCCTCGACCAGCGCCTCGCGAAACCCGGCCTCCCCCAGCTGCTCAAAGGGATTCCACTGATCGCTGATCGCGGCCTCGGCTTCCAGGTTGTCCTCGATATGGGTCATACGCGCACAGGCGAGTTGCCCGGCCAGCTGCTGATACTCCTGCAGCGGCAAATCCAGCTCCCGGGCAACCTCCGCATCCTGGGCGGGACGACCGAGCCGCGCATCGGCGCGCTCAATGGCCTCCGACACCCGCCGCAGCTGCCCCTGAACGGAACGGGGTAACCAGTCGTGGCTGCGAATCTCATCCAGCATCGCCCCCTTGATGCGGATACCCGCGTAGGTTGCAAAGCTTGCACCCTGGCTCACGTCATAGCTTTCCCGGGCCTTGAGTAAGCCCATCAGCCCGACCTGCAACAGATCATCCAGCTCAATCTCAGCCGGCAGCTTTGCGGCCAGGCGCAGGGCGATTTTTTTAACCAGAGGGAGGTATTCCCGCACCAGTGCGTCTGCGCCTGTAGTGCTCGATTCAGCATAGGCCGAAACTCGGCTCATCAAAAAGGCCTCAGGCACTGCCGCTGCGATATTCGAGCATACGCTCAACAAAAAAGCCGAGGCCGCCAGCGGCCTGATTCGCCGGCAGCGCCCTTACGCGGTCAGCGAGGGCACGCAGCGCTCGGGCAGATTCCGAACGGGGATACTCACTCACCACCGGCCTTTGCGCACGCACCGCCCGGCGCAGGTACTCATCGCGGGGAACAGCCCCGAGGTACCCCAGGTGTACATCCAGAAACCGGTCAGCCACCTTGCACAGCTTGTCGAAGAGCTGGCGACCCTGAAGTTCGTTATCCACCATATTGGCGAGTATCTGAAAGCGTTTGACGTTGCACTGCTGATTCAGGACCTTCACCAGCGCATAGGCATCGGTCAGTGACGTGGGTTCGTCACAGATAACGACGATAACCTCCTGGCAGGCGGCAGTAAAAGTCAGCACGGTGCTGTCGATACCAGCGCCGGTATCGACCACGAGCGTATCGACGGGGGTGCTCAGCTCGCTGAACGCCCGCACCAGCCCAGCCTGCTCAGGCGCCGAAAGGGAGGCCATGCGAGCAACTCCGGAGGAGGCGGGAATCACGTGGATCCCCGCCGGACCGGGAAGCAGAATGTCGTCGAGGCTGTGCTCACCGGCGATCACGTGCTGAATGTCATACTTCGGCTTGAGTCCGAGGGCGATATCCACGTTGGCCAGACCCAGATCAGCGTCAAACAACAACACCCTCTGCCCGGCTTCGGCAAGGCTTACGGAAAGATTCACCGCGACATTGGTTTTACCCACACCGCCCTTGCCGCTGGTGACCGCGATGACATTAACCGGGGCTGCATTGACCATCATTGCTTCCTGTGCAATTCCCCGCTGAATCGTTCCCGGGCGCTCTGTATAGCGACTAGCCTGTCGCGCGCAGGACCCCTCGGCGCGTCGCTGATTTATCGACCTCGGCAAGTAGCGCGGCACGCCGCACCAACTCTGTCGCGTCTGCAGGGTGAAAATCGTCCGGAATCCGCTGACCGTCGCTGAACCCGTACACGGGCAAGCCCGCTCTTTGCACCACATCCAGAACGCCACCCAGACTCTGGGCTTCGTCGACCTTTGAAATGATAGCACCGCTTAGTGCCCGGGGACCAAAGACGTCGGCCAGGGCGCGACACTGGGACGCCTGCGCCGAGGCCGCCATCACGAGGAGATGGCAGACCGGCTGAGGCTGCGCCTGTATCAATTCGTACTGACCACGAAGTCGCGGGTCGCGCTGACTCATACCGGCCGTATCGATGTAAATCCGGCGGCCAGACAACTCGCGCAGGGCGCGTGAAAGGCTGCGCCCGTCACTGGCAACCAGCATCGGCAGGCGCAGCGCTTCGGCAAAGCTTGCCAGCTGCTCCTGGGCCCCGATTCGATAGCTGTCCAGCGTTATCAGACCGACACCCTCGGGACCGTGCCGATAGATGTCCTCCGCCGCGAGCCGCGCCAGGGTGCTGGTTTTGCCCACCCCGGTACCGCCATAGACCGTTGTGATCAGCGCGTCGGAATTCTCCCATTTAGCTGTAGGCAGGCGCTCTGCAAGCGCACTGAGGGCTCTTTGCCAGTTCTGCTCCAGTCCTCGGCCTGCCGGCAGGGAATCCAGCAGAGAACCGGTAAGCGACCTGGAAAGTCCCATACGCAGCAGACGCTGACGCAGGGCAGCGTCCGGAGCCCGTGTCCCCGCGCTATCCTTCCAGCTTCGCGTGCCGAGTTCCTGCTCCAGAATACCGCGCAGACGAAGCAGTTCTTTCTCCAGGGCTTTGAGTTGAATTTCATTGCTGGCCCCCGAGGGTACGCTGGCGCCCCGCCGTGGTCGGGGTGCATGTGCGACCCCGGCCTGGGCTACCACCTGATCCACATCCACCGCCGCGGTAATCTCGACCTGACCGTGCACCCGCCGATTGGCAAGGATCAGTGCGTCAGCACCGAGATCTGCGCGCACCAGTGCCATTGCACTGCGACTATCTCTGGCCGTATATCGTTCTACTCTCATCGCTCAACTCTCATCGCTAACTACTCTGCTTCAGGCGGCTGCCAGGGTGCCGGCCCTGGTGGCGTCACCCGCGCTACCCCCTGTAGGCGCACTACCGATAGTGGCCACCACCCGGATTGACTTGGTCGGCGGTATCTCCTCATAGGCCAGAATGTAAAAATTGCTCATCCGACCGCGCAGCAGTCGTGACAGGAACAGGCGAATACTGCTCGCCACCAGCAGCACCGGATTGTGCCCGTCTGCCTCAAGCTTCCCGGAAGCCTGAATCACCTGCTGAATCACCGCATCCATCAACGAGGGTTCCAGGCCACCGGGGGAACCCTGTACTGAAGACAGCAATATCTGTTCCAACTGCGAGTCCAGTACCATCACAGACATCTCGCGCGCCGTTCCGTTGACGGTCTGGAAGATTGAGGGCCCCAGCGCGATGCGAACTCTGGCGGTCAAAGCGTCAGAATCCTGACCCTTTCCACCGTGATCGGCGAGGGCCTCCGCGATGGTGCGCATGTCGCGCACGGGAATACCCTCCTCGAGCAGGTTGTGAATGACCCGCGTGACTTCGGCGAGGGACATCACTCCGGGTACCAGGTTCTCGACCAGCTTGGGCGAACTCTTGGCGAGTTTATCCAGCAGCTGCTGAACGCCGTCCTGACCGATGAGCTCCTGCGCCTGGTTTTTGAGTAGCTGACTGAGGTGTGTGGCAATGACCGTACTGCTATCGACAACCGTGTAGCCCATGGTCTGCGCTTCATCGCGCTGGGACGCATCGATCCATACGGCGTCCAGACCGAAGGTCGGGTCCTTGGTCGCTACCCCTTCCAGTTCACCAAACACCTGCCCCGGATTGATCGCCAGCTCTCGGCCCGGAAAGACCTCCCCTTCGCCGGCCACCACATCGTGCAGACTGATGCGGTAACTGTTGGGCGCCAGATCCAGGTTGTCGCGGATGTGCACCGAGTGCACGAGGAAACCGAGCTCCTGCGAGAGCTTCTTGCGCACGCCCTTGATGCGGCTGAGGAGATCGCCTCCCTGGTTACGATCGACCAGGGAAATCAGGCGATAGCCCACCTCAAGGCCGATCTCATCGACCTGCGCCACATCGTCCCAGCTGAGCTCTTTATTCTCCGTGGGTCGCGGCGCTTCGACCGGCTCCGGCTCAACCCGCGTTTCGCTGGCAGGCTGCGACTTGAGATAGCCCAGAACCCCGAGGATTCCGGCGATACCGAGAAACACCATATTCGGCATGCCCGGAACCAGACCGATGATCCCGATAATAGTGGCCGCCACAATTAAAATCCGCGGATTGTCGGTCAGCTGCGAGACAACCTCGGCCCCCATATCCGCCGTGCCGGACATCCGCGTGACAATGATGGCCGCGGCGGTGGACAGCAACATGGACGGGATTTGTGCCACCAGTCCGTCCCCGATAGTCAGCAACACATAGTTCTCTGCCGCCTGGCTGGCGCTGAGATTATGCTGCAGGACACCAATCGCAAAACCACCGAGGATATTGATAAACAGAATCAGTATCCCGGCGACCGCATCGCCCCGGACGAACTTGCTGGCACCGTCCATGGCGCCGTAAAAGTCTGCCTCGCGACCCACTTCCTCGCGGCGCCGCAGCGCCTCGTCCTGGGTAATCAGACCCGCATTCAGGTCCGCATCAATCGCCATCTGCTTACCGGGCATGGCATCCAGCGTAAAGCGCGCGGTGACCTCCGAAATACGCCCGGCGCCCTTGGTGACTACCACGAAATTGATCACCACGAGTATCGTGAAGAGCACCAGACCCACCGCGTAGCTGCCGCCGACGACGAACTCGCCAAAGGCCTCGATCACATTCCCCGCAGCGGCGGTTCCCGTGTGACCCTCGAGCAGTACGACGCGGGTCGACGCCACGTTAAGGCCGAGACGCAGGAGCGTTGAGATCAGCAGCACCGTCGGAAAGACCGCAAAGTCCAGGGGCCGGGCTGCGTAGACCGCCGCAAGGAGCACGATAATCGCCAGCGCAATATTGAAAGTGAACAGGATATCCAGACCCAGGGGCGGCAGGGGTAGCACGATCATCGCCAGCAGCAGCATCATGACCATGGGCGTACCAATACCCGAGAGCATTCCCATACCGGTGCTGCCCGGGCCGGGCAGTGCGTCAGTCGTCGCCATCATCCGGCTCCTTGTCCATCAGATCATCGTAGTTCGGGGGTATATCCAGATCAGCCGGTCGCGGCACATAATCCGTCGGTCGCGAGCGTTTGAGCTGAAACAGGTAGGCCAGCACCCGCGCTACGGCGAGATACAGGTCGTGGGGTATTTCATCGCCCACCTCGGTACTGGCGTAGAGCGCGCGGGCCAGTGGCGGCGCCTCGTACAGGGGCACCTCGTGCTCAAGGGCGATCGTTCGGATCTGCAAGGCGATCAGGTCACGCCCCTTGGCGACAACCTTCGGCGCACCGCTGCCATCCGCATAGGACAGGGCAACGGAGAAGTGTGTGGGGTTGGTAATGACCACGTCCGCACTCGGCACATCCTGCATCATGCGGCGCTGTGACACCTCGCGCTGCAGATTGCGAATGCGCTGCTTCACCTCGGGACGACCATCGGTTTCTTTCATCTCGTCCCGGACTTCCTGTCGCGTCATGCGCAGTTGCTTGTTGAAGTTCCACAGCTCAAAAGGCACGTCGAACATCACGATCAGCAGCATCGCGCCACTCAGGGTCAGAAGCGCGGTAATCAGCATACTGACAACCCGCGTGCTCGCCTCACCCGGGGTCAGGGCACTGAGCGTCAGAATCTGGCGCTCGAAGAACATGATCAGCAGGTACGCCACCGCCATGAGCAGAAAGAACTTGATCAGCGCCTTGAGCAGCTCGAGGAGGCCCTTGAGCGAGAACACCCGCCCCAGACCTTTAACCGGATCGAGTTTCTCGAGCTTGAAGGCCATCGCCTCGAGGCTGAACGACCAGCCGCCCATCAGCAGTGGTCCGGCCAGCGCGGCGACCAGCGTCACGGCAAAAAACGGCGCGAGAGCAAGTAGGGTCGCCAGCAGCATCTGCATGAAGTGCACGGGGAGTTGCTCCGCATCAAAGACCAGGGCGCGATCGATGCTAAACCCCGAACTGCTGATCGCGAACAGGCGTTCCACCAGTCCGCCGCCGAGAAACCACAGCCCCAACCCGGTAATCAGCAGCGACAACATCGTATTGAGTTCCCGGGAACGGGGAACCTGACCGCGGCGCCGCGCCTCCTGTTTTCGGCGCTCGGTCGGCTCTTCGGTGCGTTCCTGACCTGTCTGCTCTTCAGCCATCCGCGCGCCCCCGGATCAGCCCAGCACCAACAGGGTCTGCTCAAGCCCGAGGCTGAGAAAACGCTGGAGCGTGGATATGAACATGGGCAGGGCCAGCAACAGAAACAAAAAGCCCGCAATAATGGTGACCGGAAAGCCCACCGCAAAAATATTCAGCTGCGGCGCCGCCCGGGTAATCACACCAAAAGCCACGTTAATCATGAGAATTGCCGTCAGCGTTGGCAGCCCCAGCAGCAGGGCGCTGGCAAAGAGCTGGCTACCCAGGGCGAACACCCTGGCAAACATGCCGTCCGGGGCAATCGCGCTCCCCACCGGAAGTACCGAAAAGCTTTCGACCACAGCGGTGATGAGCACGAGGTGCCCGTCGATGGCCAGGAACAGCAAGGTAGCCAGAACGACATTCAGCTGACTGACCACCGGCACCTGAACCCCGTTCTGCGGATCGACGGCCATCGCAAAACCAAGCCCCATGCTCGTGGCCACACTGTGTCCGGCGACCACCACCGCGCCAAACACCAGCTGCATAACAAAGCCCATGACCAGACCGATAGCGATTTCGCGCACGGCGAGCAGCAGTCCGATAGCCGACATCGGATCGACCGCCGGGGCCTGGGGCAGCAGCGGCACCACCAGGGCCGAAATCATCACCGCGAGCAGGACACGCACGCGCACGCTGATCGACGAGTAGCTGAACACCGGCGCCGCGAGAAACATCGCCGAGATCCGCAGAAACGGCCACAGATAGCTGTGGAGATAGAGGATCAGTTCGTCGGGAGTGAAGGCCATAGGGCTCAGCCGATGAGGGCCGGGATTTCCAGAAACAATCGCTGCGTGAACGTCACCACGACCTGAATCAGCCAGGGCCCGGCCACGAACAATGCCACCACCAGCGCCAGCAGTTTGGGAATAAAACTCAGCGTCATTTCCTGGATCTGCGTCGCGGCCTGGAAAATCCCGATCAGCAGACCGACTGCCAGGGCTGCCATGAGCAGGGGACCGGCCAACAGCACAGCCAGCCAGAGCGCATCTTTTCCAACGGCAAGTACTGTTTCAGGACCCATCTATCCCCCTAGACCGCGAAGCTGGAAACAAGCGTTGCCGCAATCAACGACCAGCCATCGATCAACACGAAGAGCATCAGCTTGAAGGGCAGGGAAATCAGCATAGGCGAGAGCATCATCATGCCCATGGACATCAGCACCGCAGCGACCACCAGATCGATGATCAGGAAAGGCACAAACATCAGGAAGCCGATCTGAAACGCGGTCTTGAGCTCACTCGTGAGAAACGACGGCAGTAGCACGACCATGGGCACGTCATCCTGCGTGTTAAAAGCGGGATAGCCACCCAGATCGGCAAACAGCAGAAGATCCGTCTCCCGGGTCTGACCGAACATGAACTCCCTGAAGGGGAGCTTCGCCGCGTCCAGCGCCTGGGTGAAGTCGATACTCTCGTTCAGGTAGGGTTGCAGGGCAGTGGTCCAGGCGACCTCGAACACCGGGGCCATGATGAACAGGCTGAGAAACAATGACAGCCCGAGAATGATCTGGTTTGACGGCGTCTGCGCGGTTCCCAGCGCCTGACGAAGAATCGCCAGGACGATCAGGATCCGCGTAAACGAGGTCATGGTAATCAGCGCCGCGGGAATCAGCGTCAGCAGAGTCATGAGCAACAGAATCTGAATACTCACGGAGTAATCGCTGCCGCCACTGCTGCCCGGTTGCACCGAGACCAGGGGAATTGTGGCCTGGGCCTGCGCGAGTGCAGGCAGGAGCAGAATGCCCAACGGCAGCAGCAGTCTCAGCGCGCGTGTCACGAGCGACCTCCCAGGGGATTCGCCGCCTTGAGAATAGCTGCAAAATCCGCTGACTGCGGATTGCCCTGGGGATCTGCGGCAACCGGCTCCGCGAGGACATGCAGGGTGCGCACGCTGCCCTGAGCCACACCGATCAGCAGCTGCTCACCGCCCACTTCGAGCAGGACAACTTTCTCCCGCTGCCCGACGCTGGCACTGCCGAGCACCCGCAGCGCGGAGCCCACGCCGGTGCCCACCCGGTTGAAGCGCTTCAGCAGATAAACCACAACAAACAGGCAGACAAAGACCAGCAACAGCGAACCGACCACCTGGAACAGATAGCCGGCACTGAACAACTCCGGGGCTGCGCTCACCTTCACCGGCGCAGCGCTTTCCTGAGCCCTGGCGCCAGGCAGGACAAGCGCCGAAGCAATGCCCACGGGGATTGTTGCGAGAGATCTCACTTGAGTTTCTTCAAACGCTCTGATGGGCTGACTACATCGATAAGACGCAGTCCGAACTGCCCCGCCGACTCCACTACTTCGCCCCGGGCGATCAAGGTGCCGTTCACCATCAGGTCAAGCGGCTCGTTAACACCCCGGTCGAGACTCACGATGGATCCCTGATTCAGGGCCAGCAGGTCCTTGATCGGCAGCCGTGTGCGACCGATCTCCACCGACAGGGTTACCTGCACGTCCATCAGCAGATCGAGATCAATCTTACCGCCAGCGCTTGCTGCTGCAGGCGCGCTGCTCGCCAGCTCACCGGGAGGGTCAGCGGCGACCGGATCTGTCTTTTGCTCGTCACTCATTACTCTCTCCTTGCCTCAGTCGCCTGCGGACAGCAGGCTGGCCAGACGCTGCAGCTGCACCGCCTTGAATCCCTCGAAGGTCCCAAAACGTCCCTCGGCGAGAAGTACATTCTCAACCTTCAGGCTCACCATCTCCGGCGCCGTGAGCGGAATGACCGCGCCTTCCTGCAACTGCAGAAGGTCGGCCAGGGCGATCGGACGGGTAGCCAGCACGGCAGCCAGCTCCAGTTCGATACCCGGCAGCTCGCGACGAAAAAACGGTTCCCAACTCGGCCCACTGTCCGCCGCTTCCTTCTTGCGCGGTGGAGCAAAACGATCGCGGTAGGGCTCCAGGCTGCTAAAGGGCAGCAGCAGCTGTACGGTGCTCTCAAGATCGCCGGCGCTGAGGGTAAACGCGAGCCGCAACAGCACATCCGTGCCGGGTAGCATTTCGAGCCGGTCGGGGACCCCGAGGGTGCTCAGATCGCCCGCTTCCAGTGGCAGCTTGTCGGCCCAGGCCTGCGTGATACAGTTGAGCTGGATCTCTGCCAGACGCTCGGCCAGGCGCAGTTCGCTCGGGGTTAAATGACTGCGGCGGGTATCGGCGGGAGCGCCGTGCCCGCCACCACCAAAATAGGCGTTGACGATAAAGGACAGCAGCGACGCCGGACCGATGGCGAACACAGGCCCTGCCAGAGGACTGAGACTTGAGGTAGTGACCGCGACACTGCGCTCGAGGGAAGCCAGCGTATCGGCGACCGACAGCAGTGTCGGAACCTCTGAGCGAACGCTGAACTCAACGGAAAATGCGCTTTCAAGCGCCGCGGAAAGCATCTCCGCATGGCGCTCAAGCAGCGGGCCAAGCGCGGTGAATTCGCGCAGCAGCGACTTCTCACGGGCGGCAAAATCGAAGCGACGATATTGTCCGTCGTCCGCAGCATCTGCGGCGCCGGTGCCATCGTCGACGCTTTCCATCAGCGCATCGATTTCACCTTCCGTCAGAACGTCATCGCTGGCCATCTATGCTCCATGTTTATTGCAACACGAAATTCTCAAAGTAAATCTTTTCAACCGCGTTCGGGGGTGTCAGCCCAAGCGCCTGATTTACCGCCTTCAGGGCATCGGCACGCAAAGCGTCCTTACCCTCTATCGTTTTCAGGGCCGCAAAATCCTGGCCGCTGAACAAGGTAATCAGCCGATCACGAATGGCCGGCATATCCCGCTCCGCCTGATCGATGACTTCCTGCTGGTAGGACATCAGTTGCATCTCGGCCTGCACGTACCGTGTGCGTCCCTCGTGCTCCAGATTCACCAGCAACTTCTCGACGTCCAGATACAGCGGGATTTTCGGCGCCTCTTCGACCGCTTCCTCCGCCGCAACTTCGGCCTCGCTCTCCTCGCCACCGGACATCAGGAAAAATGCTGCGCCACCACCTCCGGCGAG
>CAZGGN010000012.1:0-16021 GCA_964525195.1 uncultured Congregibacter sp. | reverse complement strand
CTTTCCCCGCAGGCTTTTCTTCCGCTGCCCCGCCGTCCTTACCAAGATTCAAGTTGTCTTTATCGGCCATTAGCCTTCTCCCGTGTCAGTCGCTCACCATCGCAGCACCGTGCACGACCACACGACAAGCAATGAGCAAATGCCATACCATTGAAAAAATATTGTTTAAAAACAGTATTTTATGAAAAAAAACAACCTGCGCCGCCAGCTTTTTGACGCATAGTCACGTCGCAGTGTCAGGAACGAGGCGATCGCGACGAACGCCCCGGGACACTCCGGGGGAGGATGGTAGAACGAATAGCGCTGAGAGTTAAACGATTAGCCTGTGGCAGGCGCACGAAAGCGCGCCGGATCGCTAAATATAGGTATCAATCCGCGACGTAACGGTCTGCGCTGCCAGTATCCCGACAGGCTCCGACTCGCCTGTGGCGACTTCCTCACCGGCTTGCTGGAAGGACTCTGCATCACTGCCTTCGCGGCCGCTTTGCAGATCGCGCTGGCCCACGTCTGACTGGGCCAGTTGCATACCATTCTGCTCCAGCATTTCACGCAGACGGGGCATGGATTGTTCAATCGCGTCCCGCGCCGCCTGGGTATCCGCCACAAAGCTGACCCGCGCCTGATCACCATCAGTACTCACGGTCACCTGCAGCCGCCCAAGTTCCGCGGGATGCAGTTGCAAACGCGCCTCGCGTACGCCGTCGCGAAGCAGGGTCTTCATCCGCGCGCTGAGCTCTCCGGGAAACTCCGGATCCTGCGGTGCGTGGCTCAGGGCATACTCCGACAGCCCCCCCGGGCCCGAGGCGAATGTTGGCGAGACGGCGGACGATGAGCCCGGGGGCACTCCGCCGATCGCCGATGCGAGCGGCGTTGGCGCCGAAGGAGGCGCCGAATCCCCGCGCAGTTGCACATTAGAACGCGGGAGCTCGGCCAACGCTTCGATCTGCGCATCCGCGCTGAGCGATGACGTTGAAGTCTCTGTACCGATGCCGCTGCGCAGCCAATCCACTCGACTGCGGGTCAGCACACTAGCGTCGTTCTGAAGCTTTGCTATGCGCCCATCAGCATCGACTCCGAGGGCCGAGGATCTGGCCAGATCATCCGCCGAGCTATCGTGTGCCGCCAGCGCGACCTCCGGATCCACTGCCGTATTCGCTGCCGAAGTGACTGCGACACTGCCAGCCGCGGCCTTCGCCGTGGCGGCCACTGCGCGCTCACCGGCAGTCACCACCCCTGGCGCAGCATCCTGCATCCCCCGCTCGGCCGCCCCGGTCGAGGCGCTCGGCAGCTCGCTTTCGCCAAGGGTGGCGGCGACCGCCGCCTGACCCGCAGACAGACTTGAAAGCGCTGCAACCTCAGTGACAGGCGCTGCGCCTGCGCTCACCTCCCCGACAGAAAGCCCCACAGCGGCCGCAGATGCAGATGCAGATGCAGATGCAGATGATGCCGGAACGGCCCGCTGTGTCGCGAGCAAATCCAACGGCGTGGAGCCTGCCGGGACGATCGTCAGTGCCGCTGCCCCCTGCCCCGCCGAGGGAGAACCCTGACGGGACGCAGCGTCCCCGGGGTCCCCCAGCGCTTGCGCGGCCCGCGCACTGTCACCCATCCCCGAGTCTGAGATCGCCGGGGCATTCGTGCCTTGCTCGTCGCCGGACGGGTCCGCCGCGGCAGTTGCCGACCGCTCAGCCGGCAGATTCTTGCCGCCCGCTTTCGCTGCAGTGGAAGCATAGCCAGCGCCCTGAGCCGAGGATGGCTCGCTTCCGCGCTGCTCATCCAGAACCTGCGAGAAGGCGTCACTATCGGGGTTTTTGGCGGCATTAAAGCCCGTTTTTCCGGCACTTACGCTCGAACTATCCATCGGGAGCAGGGTCAATGCCTGGGTGTTTACGCTGTCTGCCATGATCGCCTCATGCCGCCAATTCCGGTGTCAGCCAGAGACAGAGCAAGCGACGTGCCAGCCTCAGTCAGCGTCGTGGCGCTGGAGACTGCCCTCGTCACTCAAGCGCTGCTCGCGCCGACTTTCCTCAAGCATCAGCGTTGCACGCCCCCGACTGATAAGCTCATCAACACTGCCACGGCGCAGACTCCGGTCGCGGAATTCGTCCCGACTCGACTGCACAGCCTGTTCACCGCGAGTGATCTCCCGCCCCTGCGTATTGATCGCGTCGTTAAGGCTGAGCAGAAAACGCCGGTAATCGGCCAGACGTCGGGCATCAATCCCCTCTCGCGCCATGGCATCGAGGCGCTGCTCGTATTCACGCTTGAACTGTTCGAGCTGTGACAGGCGGGCGTTGGACACTTCGAGTGACTGCTGATTTTTCTGCAGGGCACCAGCCGCCCGACTCTCCTGCGAGCGCGCGAGCATGGCGACCTTGTCGAGTTTGTCGAATTGCATCAGGGGGATTTATTGAACGGCATCAGCGGACCGCACCGGAAACGCCGGCAAGGCGGGCCGTTTGCGCAAGATCATGCAAACTCTCCTCCATGGTGACTTTCTGTCCCTGGGGCTGGCGCAGGTACTGCCGCATGGGCTCGTGCGCCAGCAGCGCCTGATCAACTTTCGGATCACTGCCCCGTTCGTAGGCCCCAATCGAAATAAGGTCACGGTTCTGACGATACACCGAGTATAGCTCCTTCAGTCCACGAGCCAGAGTGAGCTGCGGCTCATCGCTGATCGCAATCATCGCACGACTGACTGAGGCCTCAATGTCGATAGCCGGAAACAGCCCGGAGTCAGCCACCTGGCGGGACAACACGATATGCCCATCGAGGATCGCCCGGGCCGCATCCGCGATCGGGTCATTCGGGTCATCGCCCTCAACCAACACCGTATACACCGCAGTAATCGACCCCTCGACACCATTCCCTGCGCGCTCGACGAGGTTGGGGAGCAGGGAAAACACCGACGGCGGATAACCCTTGGCGACCGGCGGCTCGCCAACAGCCAGACCGATTTCGCGCTGGGCCTGGGCGAAACGGGTCAGGGAATCCATCAGCAGCAGGACGTCGCGTCCCTGATCGCGAAAGTATTCGGCAATCGCCGTGGCTCGCCAGGCGCCGTGCACGCGCATCAGTGGCGGGTAATCCGCCGGTGTCGCCACCACGATCGCGCGCGCCAGCCCCTCGGGCCCCAGAATATCTTCGATAAATTCGCGCACCTCTCGTCCGCGCTCGCCGACCAGCGCGACCACAATCACGTCGGCTTCCGTATGCCGGGTCATCATGCCAAGGAGCGTACTCTTGCCCACGCCGCTACCGGCGAACAGGCCCAGACGCTGCCCCTTACCCATGGTCAGGAGGCCGTTAATCGCGCGCACGCCCACATCCAGAGGTTCGCGAATCGGTCGCCGCTCAAGGGGATTGAGCGCCTTGGCCCGAAGCGAGACGCTGTGACTGCAATGGGGCGCAGCCGATCACCCGACCAAACAGCTGTTCATCGACCGCCACGTTCGCCCGCTCACCCAGGGGCTGAACTCTTGCGCCGAGCTGGAGACCGGCCACATCGCCCTCGGGCATGAGCACCAGACGACCGTCGGCAAACCCAACAATCTCTGCCTCTACCCGGGCGGTCTCACTCAGCACCCGGCAGCGCTCGCCGATGGCCCCGTCACAGCCCTCAGCTTCGAGCTTCATACCGACCATGCGCATGAGGCGACCTTCGCGCAGCGGCTGCGGCGCAGACACCCGTGCCGTCAGCGATTGCAGGCGCTGCATCAGCCGCTCACGCTGATCCTCTATGGCCTGCTGAGCCGAGCCCATCACCATTATTCCCCAAACGCCAGATTGTCTGTGACCGTTTGCAACAAACTGCCCTCACCCTCAGGCAGCCCGGCTTCGGCGCGAAGCCCCGACAGCGCGGCCTCAATTCGCGCCTCGACGGATGCATCGACAAAACTGTTGCCCGCACGCAATTGCAGACCGCCGCGATGAATCGCCGTATCCTCGCTGATCTGAATACGCTCGTCAGAGAGGAGCCCGATACCCCGACAGAGCGCTGCATCCGCAGGATTCAGACGCAGCTCCACCGGCACGGTCACGCTGCCCAGCGCCGCCAGGGCGTCCTTTAATACCGCTTCGATATCGATGCCCGCATCGAGCTCGCGACCGATGACCGCGCGGGCAACGCGCTCCGTCAGCGCAAGCAGCTCGCGCAGCAACACCGCGTCCCGCTCCTCGAAGGGCGCAGCCATGGCGTCCAGCAGGGCTCGCATCTCGGCGGCAATGCTCTCGGCCTGGGCACGACCCGCTGCCAGTCCCTCGGCGTAGCCGCTGTCAAAGCCGCGCTGTCGGGCGTCTTCATCCTCGGCCGCCGGCGCGACGGGCTTGACCGCCTTCTGGCGCCCGGACAGCTCCTCCAGTGCCGGCGGTGACCATTCCACGGGAGCCGGGGCAGACTCAGACAAAATCGTCGCCGCCCTTGCCAATCATCAGTTCGCCCTCATCGGCGAGTTGCTTGGCCGTGCCCAGAATCTCTTTTTGCGCCGCCTCGACCTCTGCAAGTTTCATCGGGCCCTTGGCCTCGAGATCCTCGCGCAACATATCCGCCGCCCGGGAGGACATATTGCTGAAAAACTTTTCCTGCAACTCATCATCAACACCCTTGAGCGCCACAACCAGCGTATCGACGGAAATCTCGCGAATCAGACGCTGCATGCCGCGATCATCCAGACTCAGCAGATCGTCAAAGACAAACATCAGCTCGGCGATCTTGTCGGTAATCTCCGCGTCGCTCTCCCGGAGCGCCCCCATAACGGCCGCTTCGAGGTCCGCGTTGGTGTTGTTCATGATGGCCGCGGCACTGGTCATGCCGTTCACCAGTCGCGGTGGCGTTTTACTGGCTCTGCCCAGCTGCTTTTCCAGTACCTTATCGAGCTCTTCCATCGCGGCCGGATCGATCATCTCCAGCCTGGCAACGCGCATAATGACTTCCGAACGCAGCTCCGCCGGCAACTCCGCAAGCACCTCCGCCGCCTGCTCCTCCTCCAGGGAGGCCATCACAATGGCAATGATCTGTGGGTGCTCTTCGCCGATGAGGTCGGCAACGCTGGCCGCATCCATCCACTTCAGGGCCTCTATACCCCGGGTTTTTGCTTTGCCGGGCATGACCTTGGACATCATGCTGCGCGCTTTTTCCTCGCCCAGGGCCTGTATCATCACACGCTGGGCAAAGTCCGAGGCGCCGATTCCGAGAGGATTGATTGACCCCGCCTTGTCGTTGAACTCGCTGAGAACCTCGGACAACTGATCATCCGAAATCCCGGACAGGGACGCCATGGCCTCCCCGACCCGCTGCACTTCGCGGGGCTCCATGTGACGCATAATCGACGCGGCGGACTGCTCCCCCACGCCGAGTAAAAATATCGCGGCGCGCTGTGCGCCGCTCAGTTTGGATCCTGCCTCAGCCATCTGCTGCTACCCAATTCCTGACCACCTGTGCCGCCCGATCGGGCTCACCCTCGGCGACCGAGCGGGCCATCTGCAATTGTTGCTGGTATCCGGCGGCGCCGCCAGCCAGTGCCATCGGGTTCTGACCGCCCAGAGTAACCTGATCATCCGCCATGCCCATACCCCCGGCAAGGGCCGCAACGGCTTGTTGCCCCGGTCCCTGGAGACTTTGCGGAGCAGGCGCCACTGGCACCGCAGCAAACTTGACCAGGGGACGCAGCACCACAAAGATCAGCGCGAGCAGCACAATCAGCGCCAGTAGCCCCTTAGCAAGTTGCCAGACCCAGTCCTGCTCAAATAATGAGCTTTCGATCACAGCGTCTTCAAGTACGGGCACCGGCACAAAGGATGCGCTAATCACCGAGACCGTGTCTCCGCGCTCGGCGCTGAAGCCCACCGCTTCGCGCACCAGCGCGGTCACTTCATCAATGCGCTCCTGCGACATCGGGACACGGTTAGTGGGGTCATCCGCCGCCGCCACATAGTCCAGTACGACGGCGATAGAGAGTTTTTGCAGCGATCCCGGCGTCTCACGAACATGGCTGATGGTCTTGTCAATCTCATAGTTGATCGTCGAGCGACGACTCGTGCGAGCGGGCGGCAGGGTGCTTCCCTGCGCATCGGTCAGCGCTTCACCGGCGCCCGCCGTGGCCCCGGGCTGCTGCGCGACCACATCCGTCTCGATCGGCGGCTCGTTGGAGAGCGTTCCCGGCACACCGCCGGCGAAACGCTGATTGGAGATTTCCTCAGAGGTCTGCTCGCTGCGCACCTGGGTTTCCGGCGCATAGGTCTCGCTGGTCCGCTCGGTGCGCGTAAAGTCCACCTCGGCGGCAACCTGAGCGCGCACTGCCCCCGGCCCGAGAATGGGCTCGAGAATGTCCATGATCCGCGCGTTGTAGTCCGCCTCGAGCTGCCGGGTGAAGCGAAATTGCTCCTGGGTATAACCAAAGTCTTCGTCCGTGCCCTGGCCTGAAAGCAGCTTGCCCTGCTGGTCCACCACCGAAACCTGTTCCGAATCGAGATTCGGGACACTCGATGCCACCAGATGCACGATGCCCGCCAGCTGGCGCTCATTCAGCGTGCGCCCCGCATAGAGATTCAGCATCACCGAGGCCGCCGGCTGCTCCCGCTGCCGCAAAAATGCCGATTGCTTTGCCATCGCCAGGTGAACCCGGGCACTGCGCACGCTATCCATAGCCGAGATGGTCCGCGCCAGCTCTGACTCCAGCGCACGATGAAAGCGCGCCTGCTCCATAAAACTGGACAGGCCGATTTCCTGCTCCCGGTAGAGGCTTTCAAAGCCTACGCCCTCGCCCCGGGGAAAACCGTCTCCGGCGAGCAAAAGCCGCGCCCGATGAATATCACCCGCGGGAACCGCCACCATACCGCTGCGCTGATCGAGCTGGTAATCCATGCCGTTCGCTTCAAGGGAGGCGATGACCTGATTCGTGTCTTCCGGCGCCATGGTGCCGTAGAGCGGTTTATAGCTTGGCTTGACGGCCCACTGCACCAGCCCGATACCCATGGCGATGCTCGCCGCCAGACCCAGTAACAGCGCCAGCTGACGGGTCGCTGGCTGCCGTGAATAGCCGCTAAATCGGGCAAAAAAACTGTTATCGGTGGCTTCAGCCATGATTCTGCGCTCTTCCTACTGTGCTGTTTACGGTGCTATTACCCAGCGTGGGCCTGCATCGTGTTGTTTGAAGTGCTGTCTTAAACCTGCATGCTCATGATTTCCTGATAGGCGGTCAGGAGTTTGTTACGGACCTCGGTCACAGCCTGAAACTGCAGACTCGCTCGCTGTGATGCGACCATGACCTCGGCGATCGATACCTGCGGGTCACCGCTTTCAAAGGAAGTCGCCAGCGCCTTGGCCTGCATCATCGACGCATTGACATCTTCAATGGAGTCCTGCATCAGACTGGAAAAATTCACCCCTGTTGCCTGCGCCGCTCCGGCATTTTCCGACACATTGCCGGCACCCGCCGCCATCGTGCGCATCTGCGCCAGAACCTGGTTGATTGCTACATCACTCATTTTTCATTCCCCCGTTTTCATGTTTCGATTGCTTCAGACGGACGCGGGCAGCGCAACACCCTGCTCCCGCAGGCGCGCCAGCTTGTAACGCAGGGTCCGCGGACTTATCCCCAGACGCTCGGCCGTCGCCTTGCGACTGCCGCCACTGGACTCCAGAGCCTGGAGAATCAGCTCCTGCTCACGATTTTTGAGATCACCCTCCAGTGCCGGCCGCTGCTCGACATGCGCCGGAACTGTATCCCGGGCGCTCTGCAGCGAGTCTGTGAGGATCAGGTCTTCCTCGCGCAGGACATTCCCCCGGGCGAGAATCGCCGCACGCTGCACGCAGTTTTCAAGCTCTCTTACGTTTCCGCGCCAGCTGTATCGTTGCAGCGCGGCCTCAGCCGCGGCATCGAAGCAGGACCCCGGACGCGTGGCATAGCGTGCAAGAAACTGCCTGGCCAGGGGCAGAATGTCACCGGGGCGCTCGCGCAGGGGAGGCAAAGCGAGCGGGAGTACGTTTAAGCGATAGTACAGATCCTCGCGAAAATGACCCTCGCGCACCTCGTCCTCAAGCTGGCGGTTGGTGGTCGCCAGCACACGCACATCCAGCGCAATCAGTTTGTTTCCGCCCAGACGCTCAACCTCGCGTTCCTGCAGCACACGCAGAAGCTTTGCCTGAAGACCGAGATCCATTTCGGATATCTCATCCAACAGCAGGGTGCCCCCATTGGCCTGCTCAAACTTGCCCGGTCGTGATTGATAGGCTCCTGTATAAGCGCCTTTTTCGTAACCGAAGAGCATCGACTCCAGCATGTTTTCGGGAATCGCGGCGCAGTTCACCGCGAGAAAGGGCTTGTCCGCCCGATCTGACTCCCTGTGGATGTAGCGCGCGAGAACCTCCTTGCCGCTGCCGGACTCGCCACTGATCAACACTGTGGCCTCACTCGGCGCGAGCCGCCGGGCCAGCGCGCAGAGCTGCTGGCTAAGGGGGTCCTCTGCGATGATCGACAGGTCCGCCTCAGCCGGCGGCTGCATGCGCGCCACCATGTCCAGGAGCACCTGCGCCTCAAAGGGCTTGAGCAGATAATCAGTAGCGCCGTCGCGCATCGCTGACACCGCATCGCGCACGGAACCGTGGGCGGTAATCATGACGAAGGGCATCTCCGGCTGCCGGTTGCGCACCTCCCTGAGCAGACCGTGGCCATCCAGCTCATCCATCTGCACGTCGCTGATGACCATATCGAAGTTTTCGCTGTCCATGCGCGACAACGCCTCGCGCCCGTTGCCCGCCGCCACCGCCCGATAGCCGCCGAACTCAATGGTGTCGCAGAGTGCTTCTCGCAGCGTATCGTCGTCTTCGACGACCAGAACGCTTGTCGCCTGATTCATGGCATTGCTCTCTCATGTGCTGTGAAAGGGCCGGAGCCCGGGGAGTCGCCGCAGGACTCCCCGGGCTCCAGCAGGGGAAGGTCTATCAAAAATTCCGCACCACCGTCACTGCGGTTGCGCGCACGCACCTCCCCGCCGTGGTGACTGACGGTCATCGCGACGACCGCCAGACCCAGGCCGGTGCCTTGCGCACGGGTGGTAAAAAACGGGTCAAACAAACGCGGAAGCACCTCCGGGGCAATACCCGGGCCGTTGTCGCGAACGCAGATTTGCAGGCTGCGCCGACTGGTTGCTCCGGCCCAGATATCGATACACACCTGCTCCCCGGCGATGTCGACGGCATTGCTGACCAGATTGCCGAGGGCGCCGACAAGATCGTCCAGGGCACCGCGCAAATGCAGCGTGTCATCAATCGGCGTCAACTTGAGGATCGTGCCCGGGGGCAGCTCCGGACGCACGGTAGCCTCGAGCCGGTTCATGACATCGCGCAGTAGCAGCGGCTTCATTGCCGGACTGCGTCCGCGCACAAAGCTCAGCATCGATTCAATGAGACCTTCCATATGCTGCAGACGGTCACCGAGACGCCCGCAGATGCGCTCGCGCTGGGCAGCGGGAAGATCATCCCGCGCCAGCTGCGCCAGATAGAGGGTCGTGGACGACAGGGGCGTGCGTATCTGGTGCGCCAGCCGCGCCGCCATCTCACCCAGCGCCGCGAGTCGCTGCCGACGCCCGAGTTGCTCCTGCAGCTCATGCAGCTCCGTCGTGTCTGTGATCAGAACCACCTGCTCGCCTTCCTCATCAAGGGGGCGACTGTTAACCGAGAAGTGCCGGTGGCCGCTGCCGGCGTCCCTCAATTCAGGGTTGCGCTGGGCCACCGTTGGCCAGGCCTGGCCCAGCAGCGGTTCGCCGAGCATATCCAGCGCCGCAGGGTTCGCGTCGCGTATCCGGTCTTCGGGATCGAGGATCACAACGCCGCCGGGAAGCACCGCCAGCAGGGAGGCCAGACGTCCCAAAAGACGTTCCTTCTCGGCGAGTTCACGCAGGCGCGCGCTGCGACTGATCGCCAGCTCGGCGCGCAGGCGCAAAACCTGCTCGTGCATGCTGCGGTAGCTGCTTTCAAGCTCCCGGGAGACCGCGGTCAGTGACGCCAGCGAGGGCTCAGCGACGGGCGCTGCACCGGGGTCCTCTGGAGCTGTAACGGTGGATATGCCAGCCATTCCTGTGAATTCCGTAAGCGGATTCTCAGAAAGGGCCTATGCAAAGGCCATGCCTGATTTTTTTATCTTATTTTTCAGTAGCTTGAAATATTGCACCACGGATTGCGTCAAGACTCTGGCGCGTCCTCGGGACGCGCAATCTCGTATTTGCGCATTTTCTCCACCAGCGTTGTGCGCTGTAGATTGAGCATTTTGGCCGCCCGGGCCACCACCCAGTCGCACTGCTCCAGCGCCTGCACCATCAGGGAACGCTCCAGATCCGCCAGGTGGGTCTTGAGGTCCAGGCCATCCGCCGAGAGCAAGACCGGTGCTTCCACCGGGCTCGCGCTCTGGCCCTGACCCTGGCCCTGAATATGCGCCTCACCCGGTGTCGCCGCGGACTCCGCCGGATCACCGACCAGCGCATGTGCCGCAGCAAGCTGCATCGCCTCATCGGAGCGCAGTAGCACATTCACGTCCCCGGATACCGCGGGCGCAGGACTGTCGCCGACAAATCGCTCGGGCAGCTCCGAGACCCCCACCCGCCCGTTCGGATAGAGAATCGCCAGACGCTCAACCAGATTCGACAGCTCGCGCACGTTTCCCGGCCAGGGGTAACGCATCAGGCACCCCATCGCCTCATCGTTCAGGGACACGCTGCCGCGCTGCTCACGCTCCATAAGCGCCACAAAGCGCTTGATCAGCGCCGGGATATCCTCCACACGCTCGCGTAGCGGCGGGATATCAATGGGAAACACATTCAGCCGGTAAAACAGATCCATACGGAATTCCCCGACCTCGACCCGCTGCTCGAGGTTCTGATGGGTGGCCGCAATCACGCGCACGTCACAATTCTGGGTTTTATTGCTGCCGACCCGCTCAAAACAGCGTTCCTGCAGTACGCGCAGTAGTTTTACCTGCATCTGCAGCGGCATATCACCGATTTCATCGAGGAAAAGTGTGCCCCCGGCGGCCATTTCAAATCGCCCCTGGCGGCTGCTGATGGCGCCGGTAAACGCGCCCTTTTCATGGCCGAACAATTCAGATTCGAGAAGCTCCCCGGGAATTGCACCGCAATTGACCGGCACAAAGGGCCCGCGTGCGCGCGGGGACAGCTTGTGAATGCCCTGGGCTACGACTTCTTTACCCGTGCCCGACTCACCGAGGATGAGTACCGAAGCATCAGCTGGCGCTACCTGCGCAATCAGCCGGCGAATACCCTCGATGCGCGCACTACTGCCAACCAGTTCCCGCGACAGCTTTCGACTTGCCTCGCGCAGTGCCTCGGACGCGTCGGCCACGCAAATCCCCTTTTATCGTGATAGCTGGCAGCAGAGCGCCGGATGCGCCCTGAGGATGAAAAACGTGGGCAGTTTCAGTGGATCAGCCAGCCAAGTCAACTTTTTGACGCCTGTCGGGCGTTGACTCAGGCGGTTCCCTTCGAACGTTTATAAGCGACTTCGCGCCTGTGATGACGAAATATGAGCTTTTCCAGCCAGGACTGGGCGGCGCCGGTCAGGCCGATAAACCGTACGCGCGCTTTACCCTCGGCGTATTCCTGGGCAGTCGACACCACCTCTCCATAGCAGCACAGCGGCTTGGGCAAACCGCGCTGGATGTATAGCTGAAGATACACCTTGTGGCCGGGCTCGGGCACATCGCCCTGCCAGGCGACGCCCCCGGCAGAAACACGCACCGGACTGGTATCGGGAATGTCGAGCTGGTGATAAATGAGCGTGCCGACAAGATCCAGGAGCAGATTTACCTTGAGATCGAGTCGCGCGATTTCCTGAGCCACGGCACCGGAGGCAGACTCCTGGGACTCCTTTTGCCCGCCGGCATCGCCGATCACTGACACCGCGCGGAGAAACTCTTCGTTGGAGGCATTCACCATCGCCAGGTGCTTCTGATCCAACTCATGATCGACCGCACGCCAGGCAATAGAAATATTGTCACTGTAGGCGAGGCCGCCCTCGTTTTTCTTTTGCGTTTCCGTCATCAGTTGCACACCCGACCTATGCGCTTCAGTACAGGACTCAAGCTAGCATAGGATGAACCGAAAGGGGCAGCGCAATGATGCAGGGAGATCTGGCGACCCGCGGGTCTGCACTGCATAGAGGAACCGGCGAGCAAACGGTCGGAGAGCGCGATCGTCAGCCGGGGGCGTGCTGTATATCCTGATAGCTGCCCAGGGCAGTGCGCGTGCGGGCCTGCTGGACCCCTTGCTCAAGGACTGTATCCCGAGCGTTGGCCAGCAGGTTCATCAGCTCTTCATTGAGATGGAGCATGACTGCCAGCGCCTCAGAGACCAGCTCGCTGTGCTGTGCGGCAACCGGCTCGGCAAAACACAGCTCCAGCTCTTCACGTCGGGCGCGTTCCAGCTCCGCCACCTGATCCCAGTCACCGGCACTCGCGCACTCAAGCATCGTGCGGGTGGCGGTCAGCACATCTGCGAGACGACGACACTGGCCAGTGCTGTGTCCCGCGTCCAGATTTTGTTCGAGGCGTGTCATGGCAAAGAGCAACCGACCTAGCGTCGGTACTGCTCCGGCATCTGGTCCCAGCCGCTCTTCACTTCGCGCAGCAGACTGCTGACTTCATCGAGGGTCTCGGGCTGCGCATTAACGCTGGCCTCCAGCAAACGGCGCTCCATGTAGTCGTAGAGATCCGCCAGGCGCCCCGCCAACTCGCCGCCCTGATCATGATCCAGACTGGCGCGCATATTGTCGACGATGGTGATGGCCTTGCCGATCAGCGCGCCCTGCGTCGCCGTCTCACCGCGCTCCATGGCCCCTTTGGCCGATGCAATACGATCCAGCGCGCCGTCCATCAGCATCGCAATCAGCTGGTGGGGGCTTGCGTCATCAATGGCGCTTTGCACACCAACGCGTCGGTACGCATTCATTGCCTGGCTTGCATTCATAAGCTCACGCCTCAGTCAAAAATCAGTTATCCGAGCGCTGCCCGGGAATAGGAATATTGGCCAGCTGCTGCGTTAAAAATGAACTCGTGCTCTGGATGTTGGCAAGCAGGGTGTCCAGCGCGTTGAACTGGCGACGGTAGCGGGACTCCAGCGCCTCGAGACGTCGATCCAGCGCATCCCGATCATCGGCAATCCGATCCACGCCGCTCTGCAGTCCGTCGGTGCGCAGATCCAGAAGACCGTTGCTCTGCAGCAAACCGTCCAGAAGACCGTTCAGGGAAATACCGATACCGCTGGACACCTGCAGATCACCGCGAGCGCCGAGTGGCCCGCCCGTGATCGTGAGGCGTACGCCGTCGGCACTGCTGCCATCTGCGGCGGTCAACAATTGTCCGTTACCCGTTGCTGCCACACCGCCGATGGTGCCGGCTACATTCTGGCCGGCGGTACCGGACGCCACGGACAGACCCAGCGCCGCATTGGCCGTCGTAATCGCGACATTGCTCTCGGAGCCGTAGCGGTTTGAGTTGATCTGAATGGCGTTGCCCGCCGTGAAGGCAACACTCACGCTGACACCCGCCCCAGCGAGCGCGGAGTCGCCGTTGATGCGCGACTGGATCTCAGCGGTGAGTTCCGCGGCACTGCTATAGGTGCCCTGGGTAATACTGATCGTTCCGGAAGCGATGCCGTCGACCGATAGTGAGAACGTGTTGTTACTACCATCGATGACCAGGGGGGACATGCCCGGATCAGTCATGGGCGCCCCGAGCAATTCGCCCTGGGTCGCGAGCTGCGTGATATTGACGGCGTAGCTCCCGACCTGGGTATCGGCGCTTGCACCCTCAAACTGCACATTGCTGTCGGCGATGGATCCAACCTGCGCAAAGACGCCGGCAACGCTTTCGAAATTGTCATTCAACGCGGCATTCAACGTGCTGTCGTTAATCGACAACGTGCCATCGGACTGCGTGGTAATACCCAGTTCCGCCAGTGTACTGAAGGGCCCGTCAAAACCATCCGCTGAGGCGCTCAGCGCCGAGCGCACCTGATTGATCACCGAGCGCGCGGTAAAGTCGCCCTGCAGGGCGCCGGCGGCGCCAGTCTCGGCATTGAAGGCCGTGAGATTGTTCGCCGTGGTCACAAAGCCGTTATAGGCGGTGACAAAGCCTTCAATCGCCGAGCGCACCGCGCCGGTATTTTCGCTAATCGACACCGTGGCGGCACTGTCCGTCGTGTCGCGCAGGGTCAGGCTCACGCCATCAATGACATTGGCTACCGAGTTACGATCACTGCTGAGTGACAAACCGTTAATGCTGAATGCGGCATCCTGCGCCGCAACGGTCTGCTGCAGGTTAGCGGCACTGGCATTAAAGGCCAGTCGCGAGAGGCCTGCGTCATCGGTGTTATTCGCGTCGCCGCTATCGTCCACCTGAATCTCAATGCTGTTATCGGCGCCCGTCTGATCAGAGCTCAACAGGAGACGGTAGCCGGAGCCATCATTAACAATCGCCGCGACAGCACCCACATCTGCGTTATTAATTGCATCGCGCAGACCCTGAAGAGTGTTGTTACTGCTATCGATGGTGATAGACGCACTGGCGCGATCGCCGTTGACCGTAAAGCCGTTGTAGGTCGCAGGATCTGCGGTGTAATCCGTTGTACCAAAGCGAAAGGTCAGCGTGCCTTCGCCAACGCTATCGGTCAGGCTGGTGAACGACCCGGACGCCAGCGACTGGGCCTGGGCGAGTTGATCAACCGTTACGTTATAGCTACCGGCAGTTGCATCGGCGGTGGCGCTGACGGAAATCGCGGCAGCATTGCTGCTGCTCGCACTGCGCTGGTTGAAGGTACTTTGCTGGGTAAGTGTCGAGACGCTGGACTGAAGTCCTGCCAGAGCACCCTGAAGTCTGCCAAAGGCCGACAACTCGCTGGTAAGGGTCGCCTCACGTTGCAAGAGACGGTTTTCCTGCGGCACACGCTCGGCGGCCACCAGAGAGGTGACCAGTCCGTCGATATCAAGGCCTGAGCCTATGCCCGCCGCCGCAACCATCCTTTTACATCACCTCGTTAACTTGCCGAAAATCTTGAATCCGCGAACCGCGTCCCGCCTTAAGCACCACCCGATGCAGGAATAATGCCAGCGGTCAGGAAAATCTGCCTATCAGCTCTCGCTGTCCATCAGCAGCCCCTTAACCGATGCCGCCGAATCGGCCCCGGCCTGTTGCTCGGCCAGGAAACGCGCGATCTGCAAAATTTCTTCCGCGGGTATTTGTCGCACAACCTCATCAGTTTCCGAGTCCAGCACCTTGATCACTGTCGCGCCCAGATCGCCATCCACAGAGATCTGCAGGGAACGGGACACCGTCTGGATATAGTCAGAAATGTCTTTGGTGGCCTGCGCAAGTTCCTGCGCCGATTGCTTTTGCTGCGCCGCGGCCGGTGTGCTGTTGCCGCTGGCGGCGACCGCTTGCCGCGGCACCTCCGCTGCGGAGGGAGCCGAAGTCGTCGAAGCAGTGGGCCGGGCCTCCACACGCGGGCCGTTCCCTGCAGATACAGGTAGCGGCGCGGATGTCGTAATAGGGCTAGCCATATTCATAACCTCCTAAGCTTAGCGCCTTGGGCCGGTAAAGGCGAAAAAGTGAGGGGGGCTTGCGCCCGCCTCACTTCCCGAGACGCTCTCGCTACCAAACCCCTTACTGGAGCAGTGCCAGCACGTTCTGCGGCTGGGCGTTGGCCTGCGCCAGTACCGCGATACCGGCCTGCTGCAGGATCTGGGCACGGGCCAGGTTAGCGGTTTCAGCCGCAAAGTCCGCATCCTGAATCCGTGAGCGCGAGGCGCTCAGGTTTTCGGCAGAGGTCTGCAGGCTGACTACCACGGATTCGAAGCGGTTTTGGATCGCACCGAGGTCGGCGCGGGAGCCGTTGATCGCAGTAAGTGCAGCGTCAATTGACTGAATAGCTGCTTCGGCACCGGCTACTGTGGAAATATCTATGTTCGACACCGCCACACCCGTCAGTGCTGCATTAGTCGTTGCCGCAGTTAAGCCAC
>CAZGGN010000011.1:18241-33362 GCA_964525195.1 uncultured Congregibacter sp. | reverse complement strand
AGATCGCCTTGATTGCACCCATGGCGTTGCGCTCTATACAGGGTACCTGCACCAGGCCGCCGATCGGGTCACAGGTGAGACCCAGGTTGTGCTCCATGGCGATCTCAGCGGCGTTCTCAACCTGCGCCGGCGTACCCCCCAGCGCATCTGCCAGGGCCCCGGCCGCCATAGAACAGGCAGACCCAACCTCTCCCTGGCAACCCACTTCAGCGCCGGAGATCGACGCATTAATTTTATAGAGAATCCCGATCGCCCCGGCGGTTAGCAGATAGCGGCAGATATCGTTCTCGCTGCTGCCCTGACAATGCTCCAGGTAGTACTTTAATACCGCGGGAATAATACCGGCTGCGCCATTGGTCGGCGCGGTCACAATACGTCCTCCGGCAGCGTTTTCCTCGTTTACCGCCAGCGCGTAAAGCGTCACCCAGTCCATGGTATTGAGTGATGCATCCCCAAAGGAATTTGACTGACTCTTCAGCTGACGATGCAACTGCGCTGCCCTGCGTTTGACTTTCAGCCCGCCGGGCATGATGCCCTCGGTGCGGCAGCCCCGATCAATACAGTCGCTCATCACCGCCCAGAGCGCCAGGAGCTCCCGGCGAATGTCCTCTTCGCTGCGCCAGGCTTTTTCGTTTTCAAGCATCAGTCCGCTGATCGACAGCCCGTGTTCACGACACAGCTTGAGCAACTCGTCGCCGGTACTGAACGGGTAAGGCAGTACCGTAGGATCATCGACAATCAACTCCTCGCCGGAAGCGGCCGCCTCATCGATCACAAACCCCCCGCCGACGGAGTAAAAAACCTGACTGTGCAGAGAAGTGCCATCCGCTGAAAACGCGCTAAAACGCATCCCGTTCGCGTGATACGGCAAGGACTCCGTGCGGTGCATAATCAGGTCATCGCGGTAGCTGAAGTCGATCCTGTGAGTCGCGAGCAGTCGCAGCTCCCCGGCCTCGCGCGCATGTGTCACGCGCGCATCGATACGATCAACGTCCACGGACTCCGGACGCTCTCCCTCGAGGCCCAGAATCACCGCCTTGGGTGAACCGTGTCCGGCACCGGTGGCGCCCAGAGAGCCAAACAGCTCGACGCTGACCCGGCAGACGGATTCCAGCACACCCGCAGCCGCGAGGGCTTCCGCGAAGAGCCGCGCGGCCACCATCGGGCCCACTGTATGCGAACTCGACGGCCCGATACCCACTTTAAAGAGATCAAAGGTGCTGATACTCATAAATAACCCGATTCCGCGAAGATCCCGCCCCGCAAAGCAGTCAGAACGCCCACTCAGTCAGCCTCTCCCAGTGTGCTTGCAAAAAACACCGGATCCACGTTCCCGCCACTGAGCATCACGGCCACTGTTTTGTATCGCGGGTCCAGCTTGCCACAAAGCAGCGCCGCAAGGGCGACGGCGCCCCCGGGCTCCAGGACCAGCTTCAACACGCGAAACGCGTAGCGCATCGCTTCTTTGACCTCATCCTCGGTCACCACCAGCCCCCCGGCCAGCAAGCGCCGGTTGATCGGAAATGTCATCTCGCCCGGCGTCGGAGACAGGAGCGCATCGCAGATAGACGGTCTGGAGGTATCCGCCGATTCGCGATGTCCGGCGCGCAGAGACCTTGCGTGGTCATCGTAGTACTCCGGCTCAACGCAGTAAATTGCCGTGTCCGGGCTCAGAGCCTCGCCCGCCAGCGCGCAGCCTGCGCTAAGCCCCCCACCACCGCAGCAAATCAGCAGCGCATCCAGCGTTGCCCCCTCGGCTGCGGCATCCTGAAAAATCTCCCGCCCGGCGGTTCCCTGGCCGGCAATGATATAAGGGTCGTCGTAGGACGGAACGATAACGCCACCGTCCCGGGCGGCCAGTGCATAGCTGATTTCCTCGCGATTCTCCCGGTAGCGATCAAAGGTAATCACCTCGGCACCCAGGGCGCGGGTGTTTTCCAGTTTGATTCGAGGTGCGTCTTCGGGCATCACGATCCGCGCCCGGACACCCTCGAGGCGGGCTGCTGCGGCGACGCCCTGGGCGTGATTTCCGGAGGACCAGGCGATCACACCCGCTTTCCTTTCTTCGGCGCTCAGCCGGGAAATACGGTTGTAGGCACCGCGGAATTTGAAACTGCCACTGACCTGCAGCATTTCGGGCTTGAGAAAAACCCGTCTTCCGGTGAATTCATCGAGAAACAAATTCCGCAGAAGCGGTGTGCGCAGCGCATGACCTGCGATGCGCTCGGCCGCATCCTCGACGTCAGCATAAACAGGTCCAACTCCAGCGCTCATTAGCGACTCCTCCGGGGAAAGACGCCCATCCTAACGCCAGTGGCCGGGCAACATGAAACGCTTTTACGCTACTGAACCGACTTATCCTGGCCAGACTCTTTCTCTCTGACTAATCGTGATTGATAATCGCCGCTCACCCGCAAGCAGAGATCTCTGACATGCCCTACACCCTCATTCACCACACCGGTTGCGGTTCCTCAAAGAAAGGCCTGGCGCTGCTCCAGGAAAACGGAATCGTCCCCGAAATACGCAAGTACATGAACAAAAGCGAGATGCTCAGCGAAGACGAATTGCGGGACATCGCGAAGAAAATGGGCAAGGTCAGTCCCAGAGAGTTCCTGCGCAGCAAAGACGCAGAAAAACTCGGACTGGCGGACAGCGCGTCTGATGACGAGGTATTTGCCGCCATGGCCGCGGATCCGCGCCTGATTCAGCGGCCCATCGGTGTTAACGGTCGCAAAGCGATTCTCGGACGGCCGAACGAGAAGCTTCTGGAGATCGTTTAAAGCCGCGCAGCTCTGGCCCCATCTGGCGCCCTCAGGGCGCCCAGTACACCTCGGCCTGCGGAGACCGCGCCTCTATCACAGCGACAATGGGCAGGATTGAGGCGTCGCCAAGCCTCGCGGCCTCATGCAGCAGCGCGCGTTTACCTTCACCCACAATATGCAGAATCAATCGTCGTGTATCGACTATCCGCGGCAGTGTCATGCTCATCCGTGCATGGGGAGCTACCGGGGGGTCCACGGCGATGAAGCTTTGCTGACTATCCATGGCCAGACCCGACTCGAGGCTATCGCTGCCGGGAAACAGCGAGGCAAAATGACCGTCGTCGCCCATTCCCAGAATCATCACGTCGGCCGTTCCAAGATCCGCAAGGGACCTGCTGATCGTTGACACCGCCACGCCCGGATGTGGATCTTCAGTCACAAGGGGTATAAAGCGAGCCGCCGCTGCGGACCCCACGAGCAGGTTTTCGCGCACCAGACGCTCGTTACTGTCGGCATGCGCCGGCGGGACCCAGCGATCATCCGCCAGGGTAACGGTCAGTTTGTCCCAATCGAGTTTTTTTCTGGCCAGCGCCGCAAAAAAGCCCTTGGGAGTGCTCCCCCCGGACACCACCAGACTCGCCCGACCCCGCGCGACGATTGCATCGTTCAGCGATTGCCACACGTCCTGCGCCAGGTGTTCATCGAGCGCCCCGCGATCATCAAAGGTTTTTATCTGCAAATCAGACATGCCAGCTTCGTCCGTCTTTCTCAATGAGGAGTTCACCCTTGGTGGGTCCCCAGGATCCGGCCTGATACTGCTGCAAGCTCGGACCGCGCTGCTGCCAGGCGTCGATCAGTGCATCACACCATCGCCAGGACTCTTCAATCTCTTCACGACCGACAAACAGCGACTGGTCCGCATTGATCGCATCGAGCAACAGGCGCTCATAGGCATCGGGGATGCGATCCAGCTCCGATGAGCCGAGAAAATCGAGGTTCAGGTTCTTGGTCACCAGGCCCATCTTGTTGCGCAGGCTGTGAAGCTTGGACACCATCTGCATTTCGATGCCCTCGTTGGGCTGCAGACGAATCACAAGCCGGTTTGGCACGTCCTCGCTCCCCGCACCGGCAAAGATGTTATGTGGCAGGGCCTTGTAGGTAATCACGATCTCCGTCAGCTTCTCCGGCATACGCTTGCCCGTGCGCAGATAAAACGGCACGCCGGCCCAACGCCAGTTATCGATAAAGGCCTTCAGCGCGACATAGGTCTCGGTCTGACTGTCCTGCGCCCGGCAATCTTCCTCCTCGAGGTAGCCCGAGACTGACTCGCCGCGCAACCAGCCGGCGGTGTACTGACCGCGCACCGCATGGTCCTGCACGTTGCTTTCATCGATGGGTCGCAGCGCGCGAACAATTTTGACCTTTTCGTCACGGATACCCTCAGCGGTCATCGAGTTGGGCGGCTCCATCGCCACGAGACAGAGCAATTGCATCAGGTGGTTCTGGACCATATCCCGCAGCTGACCCACCCCGTCGTAATAGGACCAGCGGCCTTCGATACCGATCGGTTCCGCCACGGTGATCTGCACATGGTCGACACAACCCTGATCCCACTGGGTATTGATAAATCGATTGCCAAAGCGCATCACCAGCAGGTTCTGTACCGTTTCCTTACCGAGATAGTGGTCAACGCGATAGATCGCATCTTCGTTGAAGAAGCGGGCGACCGTGTCATTGACGATGCGACAGCTGTCCAGATCATGGCCGATGGGTTTTTCGAGCAACAACCGACGATCACCACTGAGGCATCCCGCTGCGCCAAGATGCTCGCAGATAGGCCCGAAGAGCGATGGCGGTGTTGCAAGATAAAACAACGCCGGTCGATCAGCGGACAAATGCGACGCCAGCGATTCATACTGCTCGGGGGCGTTGAAGTCGATGCGATGATAGGAAAAGCGAGTCGCGTAGGCATTCCACTGTTCCTCTGACCAGCGACTGTCGTCCACGTAGCGTCGCACACGGGTCTTGATATCCGCCAGAAAGGTCTCAAGGTCGATAGCCTCCCGCGCAAGCGCGTGAATCCGTACCTCCGACGGGAGCAGATCGCAGTTATCAAGATGGTACAGGGCGGGAAACAGCTTGCGCGCCGAAAGATCCCCGCGAGCGCCAAATATCAGTAAGTCCATGCCCTATTCCTCTGTTTCAGATGTTGTCGCGCTCACAGGCTGCCTCGCAACGCCGCCACCCGGTCACTCGCCTGCCTGGCCAGCGCAGTGATGGCCGCCCAGTCTCCCGCATCCACGAGCGATCCCGGAGTCAGCCAGGAACCGCCCACGGTGATCACCGAAGGCAGCGAGAGATAATCGTCAATATTGTGCAGGCCGATACCGCCCGTGGGACAAAAGCTCACGTCCGGAAACGGTCCCGCAAAGGCTTTGAGCGCCGCCGCCCCCCCGGAAGCTTCCGCGGGAAAAAACTTCAGGCAGTCAATACCACGCTCCAGGGCTCGCATCATTTCACTCACCGTCGCCACGCCAGGAATCAGACCCACGTCGCTCTCGGCCGCCGCGTCCAGTATCCCTTCGGTCAAGCCGGGAGTAACAATGAAGACGCTCCCCGCGGCTGCAGCGGCGTGAAAGTCGTCGGGGCTGCGCACCGTGCCAGCACCGACAATCGCCTCGGGCACCGCGTCCCGGATGCTGCGAATCGCGGCCAACCCCACTGGCGTGCGCAGGGTTACCTCAAGCACCGGAATACCTCCGTCAACCAGGGCCCGCGCCAGCGGTACCGCATCCTCCAGACGATCGATACTTAGCACCGGGACTACCGGTGCCTGCGCAAGAATTGCTCGGGAATCCTGCATGCCTAGCCCCTGCCTCGAAGAAACTGAAGCGCGCCGAACAAGCCGGGGTTTTCCCGGGTCACGACGCGCGTGGGAATGTCGTTGAGATAGTCCCGAAAGCGCCCCTTGGCCAGGAAGCGCTCGCGAAAATCACTCTCGCGCAGAAAATCAATGATTCGCGGCACGATGCCGCCGGCGAGGTAAATCCCGCCGGCTGCGCCATAGGTCAGCGCAAGATTACCCGCAACGCCACCCAGCACACGGCAAAACACCGCCAGAGCCTCCTCAGCAACCTGATCCTCCCGGGCGAGGGCCGCAGCGGTGATGTTGGCGGGCGTCGCCTGTTGGCGCTCGGCACCGCGTAACTGCGTCAGCGCCCAGTAAATGTTCTGCAGACCCGCACCGGACAGAAGCCGCTCCGCGGACACCCGACGGTAGCGCGTAAGCAGCAGTCGCAAGATCTCAATTTCCTCATCGCCCACGGGAGCAAAGTCGACATGGCCGCCCTCGCCGGGGATAACGGTCATGCCCTGTGGGCCGGGCAATGCTCCGCAGACCCCGAGTCCTGTTCCCGGCCCAAGGACACCAATCATTCTGCCGCTGCGGGCAGCACCGTGACCGATCTGCTCCCAGTCGTCTTCACCAAAGGCAGCGACCGCATAACCGATGGCTTCAAAATCATTGATCACCTGAAGCCTGGGTATTTTCAGGCTGTAACTGAGATCTTTCCGGTCTATGACCCAGTCACTGTTGGTAAAGGTAATCACCTGCCGATCCGTCGCACAGGCCACCGCCAGACAGCCGTCTACGGGCAGCGCCTCCCAGCCCCGCGCCGCAGCGATCTTGCCCAGATAGGTCTGCAAGGCAGAGTTAAAAGTGGGATGGTCGGCGACGGATACGGTGAGATGCTCTCGAATTTCCCCGGTTGCCACATCACCCAGGGCAAAACGTGCGTTTGTGCCACCGATATCAGCGAGGAGATGCCAGGCACTCAGCACGCCGAAAACTCCTCGGGAAAGATGACACTCGCCCCGGCTTCCGGCGTTGATACGACACGACGGAAAACGCTGAAGAGCTCGCGTCCAACCCCCTCGTCACTCGCCTCAGAGGGGGTCGCCAGGGGGCGGGCCGCCAGCTCAGATTCACTCAAGTCGCAGTACAGCGTCCCGCGGGCCGCATCAAGACTCAGCAAGTCTCCATCCCGAAGACGCGCAAGGGCCCCGCCCAGAGCGGCTTCCGGCGTCACATGTATTGCCGCCGGGACCTTGCCGGATGCGCCGGACATGCGCCCGTCGGTCACCAGAGCAACGGAAAACCCCTTGTCCTGAAGCGTTCCGAGCAGCGGCGTCAACTTGTGAAGCTCCGGCATACCATTTGCCCGAGGCCCCTGAAAACGCACCACAACAATGCAGTCCCGCTCCAACTCCCCCGCGCTGAACTTGTCCGCGAGATCCTGCTGACTGTCGACCACGACGGCTCTGGCTGTGACTTTTTGATGCTCGGCCTTGACCGCCGAAACCTTGATCACTGCGCGACCGAGATTGCCTGTGAGTAAACGCAGCCCACCCTCCGCAGAGAATGGCTTTGCGACGCTCCCAAGGACCTCAGGATCCAGACTCACCTCTGCCCCGGGGCGCCAGGCAAGCTTGCCGCCGTCAAGATATGGCTCCTGAGTGTAGTCGAGGAAGCTTTCACCCCAGATCGTGCGCGCATCGCCATGCATCAACCCGGCGTTCAGGAGCTCACGAAACAGCAGGCCTGTTCCGCCAGCCGCATGAAAATGGTTGATGTCCGCCTGACCGTTCGGATAAACCCGCGCCAGCAGTGGCACCACCGATGACAGGGCGGAAAAATCATCCCAGTTGATCACCAGCCCCGCGGCCCGCGCCATCGCGATCAGGTGGATCGAGTGATTCGTGGAGCCACCGGAAGCCAGCAAGGCGACGATCGCGTTAACAAAGGAGCGCGCATCGACGACCTCAGCCAGCGGGCGCGGGTCCGAACCCTGGGCCGTGATCCGGGCGATAAGCTCAGACGCCTCACACGTCAATGCGTCGCGCAGTGGCGTGCCCGGGTTAACAAAAGAGCCCCCGGGCAGCTGCAGGCCCATAGCCTCCATCACGACCTGGTTGCTGTTGGCCGTGCCGTAAAATGTACAGGTACCGGCACTGTGATAGGAAGCGGACTCGGCGGCGAGAAGTTCCTCACGCCCCACCTTGCCCTGGGCAAAAAGCTGCCGCACCCGGGCTTTTTCGGCATTTGGCAATCCCGAGGGCATCGGCCCGGCGGGAATAAACAGCGCGGGAAGATGGCCGAAGCGCAGAATTCCCATCAGCAGACCCGGGACAATCTTGTCGCAGATGCCGAGGCAGATGATGCCGTCAAACATGTGATGCGACAGCGCTACGCCCGTGGCCTGGGCAATATTGTCACGACTGAATAACGAGAGCTCCATGCCGATCTGCCCCTGGGTCACCCCGTCACACATGGCCGGCACCCCCCCGGCGACCTGCCCGGTGCTGCCCACTGCGCGCAGATGCTCCTTGATCCTGTCCGGATACTCCGCATAGGGCTGATGGGCCGAGAGCATGTCATTGTAGGCAGTGACAATGCCGATATTCGCCGACTCCATCAGTCGGATGCGATCCTTGTCTTCGCCACCGCAGGCCGCAAAGCCATGCGCGAGGTTTCCGCAGGAGAGCTGCTCCCGCTGGGGCCGCATGTCCCGACTGCGGGCCATCAAGGCCAGGTAGTCTTCCCGGGAGCCCCTGCTGCGCTGCTCGATATCGGCAGTGACTCTCGCCACAGTAGTGTTCAGCTCAACCATACTCATCCTCCCTCTGGCTGCACGCGCTGTTCAGCCTGTGTTTCGCATACCCGCCGCAACGCCGGCGATGCTGATCATGATGGCCTGGCGCGCGGTGTCATCCCCATCCCGGCGCAGGCGCGCCAGCAGTTCAGCCTGCAACACGTTCAGGGGCCCGGTGTAGATATTCCTCAACTCCAGGGATTCACGGGTCCAGTCGGCTCGCTCGAGAACTTTCTGCTGACCAAGGATACTCAGGACCGTCGCCACATCGCGCTGCAGTTGTCCCCGCAGCGCCTCGCCGATGGGCAGCAGTTCAGCGTCCACCAGCTTCTGATCATAGTGCGAGGACAGACGCAGGTCGGTCTTGCTGTAAACCATCTCCAGCATCGACATGCGCGTGGCAAAGAACGGCCAGTCACGGCACATGGCCGCAATGACTGCACTCCCGTGCTCCTCAAGCTCCGCCGCGAGGGCAGTGCCCGCGCCGAGCCAGGACGGCAGCATCAGGCGATTCTGCATCCAGGAGAAGATCCAGGGAATCGCCCGGAGCGATTCGATACCACCATCTTTCTTGCGACTGGTCGGCCGGGATGCCAGGGGCAGCTCGCCGAGCTCACCCTCGGGAGTCGCCTGTCTGAAATAGGTCAGGAAATCCGGATTGTCGCGAACCACCGCCCGATAGGCCCGGCAGGAATTCTCGGCAAGACGATCCATCGCAGCCCGCCATTCTTCTCCGGGCGCCGGAGGATGGGCCGTGCGTGCCTCAAGGACGGCACTGGTGTAAAGGGCGAGAGTCTTCACGGCGAGGCCGGTCATTCCCAGCTTGGTGCGGATCATTTCGCCCTGCTCGGTCACCCGCAAGCCACATTCGAGTGAGCCCGGGGGTTGCGACAACAGCGCATCATGTGCCGGAGCGCCGCCGCGGCCAATCGTCCCGCCGCGACCGTGAAAAAGCTGCAGCCGGACACCCGCGTCCGCACAGACCTGCAGCAGTGATTCCTGCGCCCGATACTGGGCCCAGGCGGCGGCAAGAATACCGGCGTCCTTTGCGGAGTCGGAGTAGCCGATCATCACCATCTGCTGCGGTGCAAGTCGCTTGCGTGTCGCCTCCACGGCCAACAGCTCACGGATCACCTGTGGCGCGCGATCCAGATCATCCAGAGTCTCAAACAAGGGCGCGATGGCGAGTTCCTCACCGCCGCCCGCAGCCTTCAGGAGCAGACGCACGGCGAGTACATCTGACACCTGGCGGGCCATGGAAATGATGTAACAGGCCAGTGCGCCCTCCGGCTGCTCGACGACCGCCGCGCAGCAATCCAGCACCTCGCGGGTCTCGTCACTGGGCGTCCAGTGCTGAGGAATCAGTGGCCGGGGATTCTCCAGTTCGCCAAGAAGCCAGTCGCGGCGCGCGGCCTCATCCCAGTCATCATAGCGACCGAGGCCCAGACACTCGCTAATCTCCGACAGGGCCGCACTGTGCCGCTCGGAATGCTGGCGGATATCCAGACGCACGAGGTTTACGCCGAAACAACCCAGCTGGCGGAGCAAATCCAGTAGAGAACCGTCGGCAATACGCTGCATACCGCATTCACAGAGTGAGCGGTAGCAGAGCATCAGGGGCTCGCGGATTGCCTCAGCGCTGGTGATCAGCGCCTCCTCGCCTGCCACATCACCTTCGAGCAGGGCTTCAAGTGCCGCCCGCCACCCTCTGAGACGCGAGCGCAGTTCGGCGAGTATTTTTCTGTAAGGCTCCCGGCTATCTCCCACCCGGGCGCGAAGCTCCGGGCTGCAGTCACTCATGGACAGCTCCTGGACCAGGCGATCAACGGTCCTGAGATACAAATCAGCCGCCTGCCAACGGCCCAGCAAGAGCACCTCGCGGGTGACCGCAGCGGTAACAAAAGGATTTCCATCCCGATCACCACCCATCCACGAAGAGAACAATACCGGCGCCGAATCCAGGGGCAAACGCCGTCCTGTCGCGGCCAGCAGCGCATCGTCCAGGCGTCTCAGAAAATCGGGTACCGCCTGCCAGAGGGAGTTCTCGACGACCGCGAAGCCCCAGCGCGCTTCATCGACCGGGCTCGGACGGCTCTGGCGAAACTCGTGTGTATGCCAGAGCTGCGCGATCAGTTCGCGTAGTCGTCGATCAACACGACCACGCTCATAATCGGTCAGGTCCTGCGATTCCAGCTGCCTCAGGCAGCGCTCGATTTCCTCATATTTATGAATCAGTGATCGTCGGGTTATCTCCGTCGGGTGAGCGGTCAAAACCAGCTCGATGCCAAGCTCCGATACCGCCTGAAAAATCCCGTCGGCGTTCAGTCCCTGGCGGCCAAGCAGATCGATAACCCCGGATAGGGTACGACTGGCAGAATTCGTCGCGTCCATCTCTCGCGACAGTCCGTGATGTTGCTCCGCGATATTCGCCAGATTGAGAAATTGAGCGAAAGCGCGGGCCACCAATCCCAGCTCCGAGGTAGAAAGAGCTGACAACAGGTTTTCGAGCTGCTCCCAGCTCGGGTCGTCACCGGTGCTCGCAGATTTGGACAGGAGGCGGATTCGCTCAACCCGCGCAAGGAAATCCTCGCCGTGGCTACTCGCCATCGTGTCGCCCAGCATGCTGCCCAGAAGGCTGACGTTGTGCCTCAGGCTGCGATAGGGATTGTTGCCGGATTCAGGTAGCACAGATGACGGGCTTCCGTTCATTAAATTAGCGACCCTGTGGTGCCGGGGCGAAACGCGTTGCCCTCAGGCTTTCCTTGATTGCACGCAGATGCGACTGAAGCTCTTCGCCGCGGCGCAGAGAGACACCCGCAGCCAGGACATCCAATACCGCCAGATGTGCAAGGCGTGAGGTCATCGGCATGTAGGCATCCGTGTCTTCGGTGACATTCAGCTCAATAGCGACGCTGCTGGCCTTCGCCAGCGGCGTGCCCGCGGCGGTGAGCGCGACTACGCAGGCTCCCCGATCAAGGGCGAGTCGGGCGGTATCTACCAGATCCCGGGTTCGCCCGGTATGCGAGATCATGAAGAACAGATCCTCCGGGCCGGCCGCCGCCGCATGCATACGCTGCATGAGTACATCCGCATGTGCACTGACGGGCAGCGCAAAGCGAAAAAAGTGATGCTCCGCATCCTGGGCCACGGCACTGGAGACACCGAGACCAAAGAAAAATATGCGCCGGGCAGCCAGCAGCTTATCGACCACCCGGTCGACGAGGTCGGGCGGCAGTTGCTCAGCGATCGTGCGCAGCGAAAACACGGCGCTATCCAGGATTTTGGCAGTAAACGTCGCGGTGTCGTCATCGGGACCGACCGCCGAACTGACATAGGGCAAACCACGCACGAGCGACTGGGCCAGCCGTAGCTTGAATTCGGGATAGCCCCGGGGCTCGAACTTGCGACAAAAACGATTCACGGTCGGCTCACTGACACCGGCAAGTTCAGCGAGCACGGCAATGCTGTGGCGCGTTGCGGCGCGGCGGATCGCCGAGTATGACCTCGACAATCCGACGCTCCGATTTAGTCAGGCGACGCGCGGCGCGACCCAGGTCGTAGAGCAGATTGTCGTTGCTTGACTCGTCCATTTTTGCTGGCTGTGCGTCGAATACCCTGTGAGTTTGGCATAAATGTTATTAAAACTACATTATTTTTGCTGTTAACTCTTATTTTTGATCATTATCTTTAATTTTATTTCATAATCTGTGTTTTTCTTTTATTTCATAAATTGACGCAGAGACAGGGAGAGTCGCCCGCCCGAGGTCGCCCGCCACACATCCCACCCCTAGCGGAAGTCGCGCACGGACGTCGCGACGACCCTAATGCAGGTCACGATGACCTCAAGGGTGACCTCGATCTGAGCAATAGACCGCCGTGCAACGTCGCACAACCGTAACCGGCGTTACAGAGACGCTGCGACAAGCCGGATTTACACAGGGATCGGGTGGACTCAGACCAGCAAATGCTGAATCGCGGAGCGGTAGTTGCGACTGACTTTCAGCTGTATGTCGTCATCCAGATGCAGCATGCACTCGCCCTTCGACAGCGGACTGATTTCTCTGATCTTGTTCAGATTAACCAGAGTCGAACGGTGAATACGCGCGAAGGGCCCCAGGGCCAGACGCTCTGATAACTGCTTCATGGTGCAGCGAAGAATGTGCGTTTCGCCTCGCGAATGCACACACATGTAGTCTCCCGCGGCATCCACCCAGTCAATCTCATCCAGCTCGAGCAATTGCACCGAATCGCCCCGTCGAACCGGCAAGCGCCCAAGCGCTTCGGAGTAGTCATCCAGCGCCGCAGTGGTTGCAACATCAGCGTTATCGCCCTTCGATACCGTTGTTGTGATGGCATGAATGAGCCTGGCCTTGGAAGCGTCCAGGAGGCGCTCCCGCGCGCGTAACAAAGCGCGCTGCAAACGCTGGGCTCCGACAGGCTTGAGAACGTAATCAACGGCGTTTTTATCGAAGGCATCGACCGCATATTCATCAAACGCCGTGACAAAGACAATCAGCGGCATATGGTCATCGGCCTGTAGCGCCTCTACCACTTTGAAGCCGTTCATCCCGGGCATTTCAATATCCAGAAGCACCAGGTCAGGACGGTAAGTGCGTATGGCACCCAGCGCCTCACGGCCACTGGATGCACGAGCGACAACTTCAATGTCCGCAGATCCGGCAATCAGCTCTGCCAGCAACTCCAGCGCAAGGGGCTCATCATCGACAAGAAGAACTCGCATTGTTCAGCCCGCCGATAAACCCAGCTGAAGCGGCAGTCTGACGCTGGCAACAACGCCGCCATCGTCCAGTCGCTGCAGTTGAATCTGCTGATCATCACCGTAGCTTGCCTCGAGGCGGCGCTGAATATTTCGCAGCCCGACGCCCGGCGCACCGATGGGAGCCAGGGCGGCCGAGTCCGCTCCGGAGTCACGCACGTCAATGTGCAGCCGGGACTCAATGCAATAGGCATCGATTGACACAGTGCCTCCTTTTTCAGATTGCGCGATCGCATACTTTATCGCGTTTTCGACGAGCGGCTGGAGCAGCATACTCGGAATCAGCGCCAGCCGCGCCTCTTCCGAACTCTGGATATCAATCTTTAGCCTCTCGCCGAAACGCGCCTGTTCGATCAGCAGGTACATACGCACCGCCGCGAGTTCATCCTCGACCGTAACGAGGTTTTTGGCGTCCGTGTACAGCGAGTAGCGTAAAAAGTCGCTCAGTGACTCAATCATTTCCGCCGCCCGCGGCGTTTGCTTCGTGGCCACCAGGCTTTGGATCGCGTTCAGGGTGTTAAACAGGAAATGCGGGTTCAGCTGATATCGGAGCATCTCCAGCTGAGCCTCGCGCGCCGTGGACTCTGCCTGCGCCGCCTTCGCCGCTGCCCTATTCCGCTCCGAGGCCATCCGTAGGAGCGCCGCGTGCTCAATATCAACCAGCCGGTAATACTTGAAACCGTGGTACAGGGCGGTCCAGCACATAAAAATAAAAATCGACGGAAACAGCCAGCCGCCAAAATCGGCCCACAGGCCAACCTCCTCGGTCATCATCTGAAACAGTGCGAGGCGCAGCACCGACCAGATCGTTGCAAACAGCAGGACCGCCGCGGAGATATAAACCATGCGCCGGGCCAGCGGCGCATCCCAAACCCGACGATAGACCGAGCGCAGGGGCGTTGATACGAGGACCCCAAGCAGCGATTGAAGGACGTTGTGCCCCAGGTAAGCGAGGTCCGGCTGGTTGTACCAGAGGTTGAGACTGAAGTAGCTGATCACCGACAGTCCTGTCCAGCCAGCCGCCTGAAACACCCAGAACTGCATGCTGCTATCGGCCTGCAGGAGCGAGCTGATTGACTGCTGAACCTTTTCGTTCAAGCCTTGCTCCGAGCCTGCAGGCCAATCACTGCTGCGCGCTGTGTCTTATGGCAAGTTCCCGCTCCATGGTTCGTATTGTGTCGACATTGATGCGGTAAAAAAATATGAACATGGCGCCGCAAACAGCAAGCGCCGCCGGCAGAATACTGAACATCAAACGAATTCCCATCATCGCCGTGTCGGACTGGACATCGTTGGCAACAAAGCCAAATGCCCCGAGAACGATTCCCAGCAAGCCTGCACCCACTGCAAGCCCCATCTTCTGGGCGAATTGCACGGTGGAGAACACCAGGGCCGTAATCCGCCGGCCGCTCTTCCACTCTCCATAGTCGGCACAATCTGCATACATGGACCAGACGAGCGCCGGCGTGGGACCAATAACCAGAGAACCGAAGCAGTTGACCACCACCATGAGCCAGTACTGGTCCGGGGGAATAAAATAAAACGCGGACATGGACAGGGCGTTAAGTAGTGTCAACGCGATCATGAGCGCGCGTTTCTCGAAATGGAGCACGAGGTATTTTGTCAGCAGAATGCCGCCGATCATGGCCATCAGGCCGAGTGATAAAAACACCGCCGTCTTGTCGAAGATTAGAAACAGCGGTGTTCCATCGTCTCCGACATAGTATTTGAAGTAGTACAGCAGTGATCCATTACGCACCGCTATATTCATCAGGGTCACGATCGCCGACAGAAACAACACGCCCCAGGGTCCGTTTGAAAAAAGCGCTTTGATGTCCAGGCGGACGTCAGTACGCTGCGGTTGCGGAATAACCCTCTCCCGGGTTGTGGCAAAGGTCACCCAGAAAAGGCCTACGGAAAGCACCGCAAAA
>CAZGGN010000011.1:16099-18231 GCA_964525195.1 uncultured Congregibacter sp. | reverse complement strand
AATCATCGTCAGACGAAAACCCAGCGCCTCATCACCGCCGCCGAGTTGGTTCTTAAGCGGACCCACAAAAGTTGCGATCAGCCAACCGGCCGCAAACGCGCAGATAAATCGAAAGCTCGCCACTTTCGTGCGTTCGATTGAGGAGGGTGAAATCACCCCCATCAATGCCGAATAGGGTACGTTCACAACCGTGTAAGCGAGCATCATGGCGGTATAGGTTAAGTAGGCGTACACAAGCTTGCCCGTATCCGAAAGCTCAGGCCCGGCAAACATCAGGTAGCCGCAGATGCCGTAGGGAATAGCACCCCAGAGTAAATAGGGACGGTATTTGCCCCAGCGAGAATTCGTGCGATCGGCGATCAGGCCCATGATCGGATCACTGACGGCATCAATGGCCTTGGTCACCAGAAACATCGCGCCGACAGCAGCGGGCGCTAAACCGAAGATATCGGTGTAGTAGTACATGAGAAAGAGGTTGAACACCTGAAAGAAAAAATTGGACGCGGTATCACCTAAACCGTAGCCCAGCTTCTCCCGGAATGAGAGTACCTCGGTATTCATACACAGCCTTATCGTTAGCGTTTTTATTAGTCTGGGCTAAAAGCGCAGCGGGAGCCGCTGCGAACTCCCAGCCGTTGCCGATAGTTATTGCCCGCCATCCCTGGGACAACCGTCATGCGCCAAAAGGGACCGCAAGCGGGATAAAACGGATGCACCGACTCCCCGCCCCCGGATACCAACGGCATACTAGTGCTAAAGCTCACATTAAAATGAAACAAGTGCAAGGCACGATCCGTTCTACCTCGACAAAAACCCGTTTGAGCCGAATTGAGTTGTACTGTGACTCATCCGTCGTATCGTCGGCGCCACGGAGGGAAAGCCGCCCTGACACAACAGTGCAAAGCCGGCTATCCGCGCGGTTGTGGCTCTTGCCCACACCGTTGCCGTAGCCAAGGGAGAGAGACATGCAAAGCGAAACGGCTCACGAGCAGAATATGGAGCCAGAAACCACCCTCGAAGAACGCATCGACGCCTTGATACGCTCAATGGGGCTTGACGAAAAAATTGGTCAGATGAGCCAACTGCAGGCCGGGCATGGCCATGTGCCGGAAGAGCTGGCTGATCGCATTCGCCGCGGCCAGGTCGGTTCCGTGCTCAATGAGACCGACGTCAATCTCGTCAACGAACTGCAGCGCATCGCTGTTGAAGAAAGCCGCCTGGGCATTCCGTTACTCATCGGCAGGGATGTGATCCACGGATTTAAAACCATCTTGCCGATCCCCCTCGGGCAGGCGGCCTCCTGGAATCCGGATGTCATTCAGGCCGGCGCCAGGATCAGCGCTGAAGAAGCGGCCCGCTCCGGTATCAACTGGACGTTTGCTCCGATGATTGATGTCACCCGCGACCCGCGCTGGGGACGTATCGCGGAATCTCTGGGAGAGGACCCCTACCTGTGCAGCGAACTGGGCAGTGCCATGGTCCGCGGTTTTCAGGGCGCGGATCTCACCGACCGGGATGCCATAGCGGCCTGCGCGAAGCATTTTGCGGGCTACGGGGCCGCCGAGGGTGGTCGCGACTACAACACCGCGAACATTCCCGAAAACGAACTGCGCAATGTGTATCTTCGCCCTTTCCACGCCGCAGCCGAGGCCGGCGTCTGCACCTTTATGTCGGCATTTTGTGACCTCAACGGTGTTCCCGCCACGGGCAACCACTGGCTTATAGACGAGGTACTGCGCCAGGAGTGGCGATACAACGGTATGGTCGTCAGTGACTGGGAATCGATCGTCGAAATGAGCGTGCACGGCTTTACCCACGATGACAAACAGGCGGCCTATGAAGCCGTGACCGCCGGAGTCGATATGGAAATGGCCAGTTTTTCCTATCGTGACCACCTTGAGGCTCTGGTACACGAGGGCAAGGTCAGCCTCGAGCAAATTGACCGAATGGTTGCACGCATCCTGACACTCAAGCTCCGCCTCGGACTGTTTGAGCAGCCCTACACGGACCCGTCCGAACACCCGGAACTGCTGAATAAGTCCAACCTGAAAGTTGCCAAGCAGGCCGCGACCCAGAGCTGCGTCCTCCTGAAAAATAGTGAACAGACCCTCCCCCTGGTGGCCGCGGAGCTA
>CAZGGN010000011.1:5169-16089 GCA_964525195.1 uncultured Congregibacter sp. | reverse complement strand
TCGGGATCGGGATCGGGATCGGGATCGATCGCGTTAATCGGTCCCCTTGCAGACGATGGCTACGAACAAATGGGAACCTGGGTCTTCGATGGCGAAGCCCAGCACAGCGTCACCATAAGACAGGCATTGGAGGAGTTAATCGGGCGGACCGTCGAGATTAACTATGTGCAGGCGCTGGAAACGACGCGGCAGCCAAGCAGGGACCGCTTCGAAGAGGCCATCTCGACTGCAGCCCGATCCGATGCCGCGGTCGTCGTTGTGGGCGAAGAAGCCTTTATGTCTGGCGAGGCCCACTCCCGGGCGAACATTGATTTGCCCGGTCATCAGCAGGCACTGATCGAAGCGGTAGCCAGCGCCGGCAAGCCCGTGATTGTGGTGATTATGGCCGGGCGCCCTCTCACCATCGAAGCGGTTTTACCGCACGCCCATGCGGTGCTATACGCCTGGCACCCGGGCACTATGGGCGGACCGGCAATCGCCGATCTGTTGCTTGGCCTGGAATCACCTTCCGGAAAACTACCGGTCACCTTCCCGCGCGTCGTGGGACAGGTGCCCATTCACTACGCACAGAAAAACACCGGTCGGCCGGCGACCGACGAGAGTTGTGTGCATATGAACGAAGTCCCTCCCCGCGCGCCACAAACCTCGCTGGGGATGACGTCCTTTCATCTGGATGCCGGCTACAAACCGCTGTTCCCCTTCGGCTTCGGTCTCTCTTACGGACGTTTCCAGTACGTCAAGATCACCACCTCGCAGCATTCAATCGCACTCGGCGAAAGTGTCGATATTGCGGCGGACGTGGTGAATACCGGCAGCCACGTGGGTGAAGAAGTCGTGCAACTCTACGTGCGAGACCTTGTCGGCGACGTCACCAGGCCGGTTAAGGAACTCAAGGGGTTCCAGCGTATCCGCCTGAAACCCGGCGAGCGGAGACGAGTCAGCTTTCGGCTTCACAGTGATGATCTGGCTTTCTACAATCGCAGGATGCAGCGCGTGACAGAGCCCGGGCAGTTCCACGTCTGGATCGGTGGTAGCTCTGACGCCGCGCTCTGGGCCGAATTCGAGATACGCGGCTAGGCCATGCCCGGGGGTACCCATGAATAATCCATTAGACAACGCGGACCTCAATGCGAAAGTAGAGCAGTTGCTCGCGCGCATGACTATTGAGCAAAAGATTGGCCAGATGACCCAGCCGGAACGGATGGCCTGTACCCCGGAGGATGTGAAGGAGTTCCACATCGGTTCGGTCCTCAGTGGCGGAGGCTCCTGTCCGGGAGATAACCGACCCGCCGACTGGGTCGAAATGAACGACGCTTACTGGATGGCCTCCATGGAGGCGGATGAAGAGCACCTCGCGATACCGTTGCTTTACGGAGTGGACGCGATTCACGGTAACGGGAATGTTCTGGGCGCCACGGTTTTTCCACACAATATCGGTCTGGGCGCAGCCCGTGATCCTGAGCTCGTCCATCGGATCGCCGCTGCGACAGCCAGGGAAATACTGGCGACGGGCGTTGACTGGACCTTCGCCCCTACCCTGGCGGTGGCCAAAAACCTGCACTGGGGCCGCTGCTACGAAAGCTATTCGAGCAGTCCCGAGCTCGTAGGGCACTATGCCGCCCCCTTTGTGAGGGGAATGCAGGGCGACCTGGGCGATGATGGCGTCGTGGCCTGTGTCAAACATTGGGTTGGGGATGGCGGTACCACGCACGGTATCGACCAGGGGGAAACAACGCTGAGCTTTGAGGAACTGCAAGCACAGCATATGGCGCCGTACCTCCCCGCCATTGATGCCGGGGTACTCACGGTGATGGCCTCGTTTAACAGCTGGAATGGCGACAAGTGCCATGGGCATCACAGACTGATCAGCGAAGTACTCAAGGGCGACCTGGGCTTTCGGGGCTTTGTGATATCTGACTGGGACGGCATCGATTATTTGTCCAGGAGCTACTTTGATGCAGTCGCCATGGCCGTTAATGCCGGGATCGACATGTTCATGGTATCCGTCGCCTGGCGACAGTTCATGCGCCACCTGCGTACGCACGTTGAAAAAGGTCACGTCGCCGAGAGCAGAGTGGACGATGCCGTGCGCCGAATTCTGCGCGTTAAATTTGCCTTCGGGCTTTTTGAAAAACCGCGTCCGCGCGATCGGCGCTGGTCGAAGGATCCTGGCTTCGGCGGGCCGGAACATCGGCAGCTGGCGCGCGAGGCGGTTCGCAAATCACTGGTGCTGTTGAAAAATGACAATGCCACACTGCCGATCAGTCGCGAGGCGCGGATACTGGTGGCAGGCAAGAGCGCAAACAATCGTGGCTACCAGTGCGGGGGCTTTACGGTCGCCTGGCAGGGCGTCGAGGACAACGACAGTATCGAAGGTGGCTGCTCCATCTGGGAAGGCATCCAGGCGCTCGCCCCGAATGCAACACTGTCCCGAGAGCTTTCAGGCGCCGATGCAGAGCCCTCCCTGCATGATATAGCGATTGTCGTCATCGGCGAGCGCCCCTATGCGGAGGGTATGGGCGACGTTCGGCCAGGCGACAATGTCATCATCGAGGCCGGTTCACAGATTCGCGGTGAAATGAAAGTTCTGGAGCCCTACGGACGGACCCTGGAACATGCCATTTCCCATCCTGAAGATCTGGCCACCATCGCAAACATCCGCGCCGCAGGGATACCTGTCGTCGTGGTTTTTGTGTCCGGGCGTCCACTGATTGTAAATGAGGAACTCGCGGCAGCGCAGGCTTTTGTCGCCGCCTGGCTACCCGGTTCCGAGGGTCAGGGTGTCGCTGAGGTCTTGTTTGGTGATTATGATTTTCAGGGACTCCTGCCCTTTGCCTGGCCCGCAAAAGCCTCGGAAACCGGTGAACTTTCTGCCAGGCCGCTGTTTGACATCGGCTACGGCCTGCGTATGCAGCAGGCCTAGGCAATGAATCATCGGTCTGTTTTTACTGGTAGTGCCGGGTCTCTATCTGCTCATCGCTTACGGCTTCACCACGCTGATCATCGCTGATCGGCAGCCTGCCTCTGGGCCTCGGGCTACTCATCGCAGTCCCCGTCGGCCTTGCCGCACAGTATTACTTTTACCGTGCAGTCCGCAGCGCGCTAGCAACGGGAATAGAGGCCTGAGCTCCGGACTCGACACCTTTTCTGTTCCGGTCCTGGCGCCCCGCTAACCGTAGTGCACGACATCCGTGCCCGCCAGAGCCGACATATTCAGCAACCCCCGGGCGGTAATCGACGGCGTAACGATATGCGCCCGATTTCCCATGCCCATCAGGATGGGCCCTACCTCAAGCGCTCCGCCGCGCATCTTCAGGATATTTCTCACCCCCGATGCCGCATCCCCGTAGGCAAACACCAGCACATTCGCAGGCCCTTCGAGCCGCGAGCCCGGGAAAATCCGCGCGCGCAGTTCCGGATCGAGGGCTGAATCCGTGTGCATTTCGCCCTCGTAAGCAAAGTCAGGCTCCCGGGCCTCGAGAATACACATCGCCTCGCGCACCCGTCGGCCGCTATCGATATCGAGATTACCGAACTGCGAGTGTGAGCAGAGCGCAATATTGGGCTTCAGGCCAAAGCGCCGCACATGATTGGCGGCGGCCATCACCGTATCGGCAATCTGCTCCGGTGTCGGTTCCGGATGCACATGCGTATCGGCGATAAACAGCGGCTCATCCTCCATGATCATCAGGGACAGCGCCCCGCGCGGATGGTAGCCATCGCTGGCGAGGATCTGTCGCACATAATTAAGATGCCAGAGGTACTGACCGAAGGTCCCGCAAATCATGCTGTCCGCATCACCGCAGTAGACCATGATCGCGGCGATCGCCGTGGTGTTGGTGCGCATGATCACCTTAGCCAGATCCGGGGTGACGCCGCGTCGGGACATCAAGCCCAGATAGGCCTCCCAGTAGCGCCGATGTCGCGGGTCGTCCTCGGGATTGACGATTTCAAAGTCTTCTCCCGGGCGAATCGTCAGGCCGGCCTTTTCGCAGCGGCGCGCAATGACTTCCGGACGACCGATAAGAATAGGCCGATCCGTCATTTCCTCAACAATTGCCTGTGCGGTACGCAGAATCCGTTCGTCCTCACCCTCGGCAAACACGATACGCCGCTCGGAGCGCGCCGCGGCGGCAAACACCGGACGCATGATCATTGAGGACCGGAACACCGATCCGTCGAGGTGCACCCGATAGGCGGCCAGGTCCTCAACGGGACGTGTCGCAACCCCGGTCTCCATCGCGGCACTTGCAACCGCACTGGCAACGACCCCCATCAGCCGCGGGTCGAAGGGCTTGGGAATGAGATAGTCGCTCCCAAAGACCAGTTGCTCGCCGCGGTAGGCCTCGGCCGCCTCTGCGCTGGTGGTGGCTCTGGCCAGTGCGGCAATCCCATCGATACAGGCCAACTGCATTGCATCATTGATTTCCGTCGCGCCCACGTCGAGAGCACCGCGGAAAATAAACGGGAAACACAGCACGTTGTTTACCTGATTGGGATAGTCCGAGCGACCGGTAGCGATGATTGCATCTCGCGCAACAGCGCGAACCTCATCCGGCAGAATCTCCGGCACTGGATTGGCCAGGGCGAATATGATCGGCCGGCTCGCCATGCGACTCACCATATCGGCGCTCAGAATTTTTGGTGCGCTCAGCCCGAGGAACAAATCCGCGCCCTCAACCACATCATCCAGATTGCGCAACGCCGTGTCCTGCGCAAAAGCGGCCTTCTGCGGATTCATATCCTCTTCACGGCCGGCATAAACCAGTCCGTGAACATCGCAAAGCCAGATGTTTTCACGCAGTACGCCGAGCTTGAGCAGCATATTGAGACAGGCGATCCCCGCCGCCCCGCCACCGGTCGATACAATCTTGATATCTTCGAAGCGCTTGCCCGCAATATGCAGGGCATTGGTGACCGCCGCGCCGACGACAATCGCCGTGCCGTGCTGATCGTCGTGAAAGACCGGAATATTCATGCGCTCACGGCAGCGCTGCTCTACAATGAAACAGTCCGGCGCCTTGATGTCTTCGAGATTAATCGCACCGAAGGATGGCTCCATGGCGCAGACAATATCCGCGAGCTTTTCCGGATCCGATTCATTGAGCTCGATATCGAAGCAGTCAATCCCGGCAAAATTCTTGAATAGGACCGCCTTGCCTTCCATCACCGGCTTGGCGGCCAGTCCTCCGATATTCCCCAGACCCAGCACCGCGCTGCCATTAGTCACCACGGCGACAAGGTTACCTCGAGCGGTGTAATCCGCCGCTTTCGCCGGGTCTTTGACGATTTCCAGACAGGCCTCAGCCACGCCCGGCGAGTAGGCACGGGCCAGGTCCTGACCGTTAGCCAGGGGCTTGGTAGCGCGGATCTCGAGTTTTCCGGGTTTCGGGTGCGAGTGGTAGCGCAGCGCGGCCTCGCGAGCGGCCAGACGGCTTTTCTCATCATCATCCATGGGGCGAATTCCAAGCAAATAATAAAACAGTATAAATCAGCCATGTCTGTCAGACTGCCCCCAATCCATCTTGCGATGCTATGAATCCGGTCTAGGCTTGATATCGGGCCGTCTCAGGGCGGATCGACCGAAGTTCTAACTTACAAAAACAATTAGGAAACACATTATGAACAAAGCACGTTATCTGGCGACGAGCATCGCCTTTCTCTGCGCAACATCAGGTGCCTTTGCGGCACACCATGAAAGCGGCCACAAAGCCGTGGCCGAGGGCTGGGATGCGGCCTCCTGCGGCGAACTAGCCGAGTTCATCGAATACGTCAATATGCATATGGCTGACGATGGCGTATTCATGCCGGCGCGCTACGTGGGCCTCGGATTTCAGATCAATAACGATGACGACGAGGATTTCGCCACTATTGTGCGTGTTACCCCGGGAACACCCGCAGCTAAAGCACTCCGGGTGGGTGACCAGTTTGTCTCGGTCAACGGCGTGCCTGCGAGCTTCGAAAACCGCGACAAAATGACCTTCCGCGGCAAGCCAGGAGAACCCGTCAAGGCCGTGATCAAGCGTGACGGAAAAGAGCTATCCGTCGATATCCAGCGGGGCGTCATCGCCGCCACGAATACAAAGGAACAGTCCCTGGCAAACCTCGCCGTCGCCAGCGCCGATGATTGGGCAGCGGACAGCTGCAAAGTCACAGAGATCATCGAAGAAGGTGATGTTGTGTATATGACCAGTGAATTCACCGATACGGAAGAAGAGACTGGCTATCAATACACAGGGCGCAACGTTACCCGTTTCAAGTTCAACAGCGACGGCAAGATCGCCGAAGCCTGGACCATGGGTGAGGGGCGCTTCATCCTCGAGCAACTGGGTTACACCATCACTCGCTAAGCTGCATCTCTAAGCACCGCAGCCCCGGCCTTCGCGCCGGGGCTTTTTTTTGTTCTGCGCAGATGAGCGGGATCAAGGCGTAGGCGGAGCCGCGAGCTCTGCATCGGGAGGATGTGACCGACGCATAAAGTTCGGGCCCTTAAGTCGGCGAGGCCGGCGGTGGTCCTTTGAGCTGCTCGCGCATTTCCAGAGACGCCCTCACATTGTTAGAAGCGCTCGACGTCAGACGGTCAGGTACTCACTCACCAGTGCTTCGGAGAGCGCCGGCATTGCTCCCCGGGCGACCACGGACCCGCGGTCCATAATCGCGAAGTTGTCCCCCACGGCTCGCGCAAAGGGCAGCTTCTGCTCCACCAGCAGGATCGTCATGCCCTGCTCATCGCGCAGCCGACGCAGCACATCACCAATCAGCTGCACGATATTGGGCTGGATGCCCTCACAGGGCTCATCCAGCAGGAGCAGTCGTGGCCTGAGCACCAGCGCCCGGCCGATCGCCAGCTGCTGCTGCTGCCCGCCCGAAAGATCGCCGCCGCGGCGTTCGGCCATCTCTGCCAGCACCGGGAAAAACTCAAATATCTGATCGGGTATCTCCGCTTTTCGATCGGATCGTCCGGCCAACGCCAGACGGAGATTTTCGAGCACCGTGAGGTCGGGAAAAATCATCCGGCCCTGGGGCACATAGCCGATACCTCTTTTTACCCGTGCCTCGACGGACAATCCGTCGAGAAGATCCGTCCCCAGACTCACGGAGCCACTCCGCGCTGGCGACAAGCCCAGGATGGTATTCAGCGTGGTCGTCTTGCCAACCCCATTGCGGCCCATCAGGCAGAAGACTTTTCCCGTCTCGAGCTGGAGATCCAGATCGCGCAGCGTATGACTCGCTCCGTAGTACTGGTTGACTCCCCTGAGCGTCAGCATGCCTCCCCCAGATAGACCTCACGGACCCGGGCGTTGCCCTGCACCTCATCAATGCTGCCCTCGGTCAGCACTGCCCCCTCGTGCAGAACGGTGACTCTGCGCGCAATCGAGCGAACAAACACCATGTCGTGCTCCACCACGACCACCGTGCGCTGGGGTACGAGAGACTGCAGGAGCTCCGCGGTGCGCTCGGTTTCCTGCTGCGTCATGCCGGCGACGGGCTCGTCGATCAGGAGCAGCGCCGGATCCTGTGCCAGCAGCATGCCAATCTCCAGCCACTGCTTCTGACCGTGCGACAGGCCACCGGCGAGCCTGTCTCCCAGGGTCTCAAGGCCGATGGTGGCGAGCAGCGATGACACACGGTCCTCGTCTGTGCCGCTGGGCTGATAACACAAAGCCTGCCAGGGCGAGCGGTGCCCGACCAGCGCAAGGGACAGATTCTCCCGGATACTCTGCTCGGGAAATACCGACGGCTTCTGGAACTTGCGGCCGATGCCCAGTCTGGCGATCTGCGCCTCATCATGCTGCAACAGGTTATGGTCCTGCCCGAGAAAGACGCTGCCAGAGTCGGGGCGGGTCTTACCGGTGATCACGTCCATCAAGGTGGTCTTGCCCGCGCCGTTGGGACCAATCAGGCAGCGTAGCTCACCGCGATCAATCGTCAGTGACAGTTTATTCAGTGCCTGATAACCGGAAAAGCTTACGCTCACGTCCTCAAGGTAAAGAATGACCCCGTGGCGCGTATCGATTCGCGCGCTCATCCGGCTCGCCCCTGCAGTAAACCGGCGACGCCGCGGGGCAAAAACAGGGTGACCAGGAGGAACAGCGAGCCCAGTGCAAAAAGCCAGACTTCCGGGAGTCGCGCGGTCAGCATGGTCTCCGCTGCCGCAATCAGTAACGCGCCCAGCATGGCGCCGTGCAAAGTGCCGCGACCGCCAACGGCCACCCAGATCGCAATTTCAATGGAGTTCAGGGGCTGAAACTCGCCGGGATTGATAATGCCCACCTGCGGCACATAGAGGGCGCCGGCCAGTCCCGCGAGCATGGCTGAGAGCACAAACACCGCCAGCTTGAAACCCGCCACCGGATAGCCCAGAAAGCGCACCCGGGACTCCGCGTCGCGCAGGGCCACCACCACACTGCCAAAGCGCGTTGCCAACAGCCAGCGGCAAAACATGTAGCTAGCGCACAGGCACAGGGCAGTCGCCGCAAACAGCGCCGAGCGCACCGCGTCAGACTGCAAATCAAAGCCCATCAGGTCCTTGAAGTCTGTCAGGCCGTTGTTACCCCCAAAGCCCATTTCATTGCGAAAAAACGCCAGCATCAGAGCGAAGGTCATGGCCTGGGTCATGATTGAGAAATACACGCCGGTGACGCGGGATCGGAACGCCAGCCAGCCAAAGAGCAGCGCCAGCGCCGCAGGCACGAGCAGGGCCATGAGCGCCGCAAAGGGAAAACTGTCAAAGCCCCACCAGTACCAGGGCAGTTCCTGCCAATCGAGAAACACCATAAAATCCGGCAGCTCCGGGTCGCCATAGACACCCCGGCTGCCGATCTGGCGCATCAGGTACATACCCATCGCATACCCACCGAGGGCAAAAAAAGCGCCGTGACCCAGGCTTAGAAGCCCCGCATAACCCCAGACCAGATCCAGTGCCAGCGCCAGCAAGGCATAGCAGAGATACTTGCCCAACAGCGAAACGCTGTAACTCGACAAGGCAAAGGGCGAATCGATCGGCAGTAATAAATTCGACGCGGGAACCAGTATTGCGGCTGCAAGAAGGAGAACCACCGATATCTGGTAAGCGCGGTCCTTATCGCTGAAACCGAAGAGGGACATCAATTACTGTCCTCGCGACCGGAGCGAGGAAACAGGCCCTGGGGTCTGCGCTGCAAAAATAAAATCAGACCAACCAGAAGAAGAATCTTGGCCAGCACCGCGCCGGTCGCCGGCTCAAGCAGTTTGTTCGCCACCCCGAGGGAAAATGCCGCGACCAGCGTACCCCAGAGACTACCAACGCCACCGAACACCACCACCAGAAAGGAATCGATAATGTATGCCTGGCCGAGGTTGGGCCCGACGTTGGTCAACTGCGACAGCGCAACACCTGCGATCCCCGCCACCCCGGATCCCAGGGCGAAGGTCAGCGCATCGACCCGCGCACTCGCCACCCCCAGCGCTCTGGCCATGGAACGATTTTGCGCAACCGCGCGTACCTGCAACCCCAGGCGCGTATAGCGCATCAGCGCCAGTAACGCGACAAACACGCAGAGGGAGAAAAGCAAAATCGCCAGACGGTTGTAGGTTAACGATAAACCCTCGGTGATTTCCCAGGCGCCGCTGAGCCAGTCGGGGCTTACCACCGAGCGGTTGAGCGGCGAGAAAATGGTTCGCACGGCCTGCTGCAGGATAAGGCTCAGGCCAAAGGTCGCCAGCAGCGTTTCCAGAGGTCGACCGTACAAAAAGCGAATCACACCACGCTCTATCAGCAGCCCCACGAGGCCCGACACCAGAAATGCCGATGGGACCGCGATAAGCAGCGCGAGACCCGGCTGCGCCGGCATCAGCTGCTGCAGACCCCAGGTGGTATAGGCGCCGAGCATAATGAGTTCCCCATGCGCCATATTGATCACACCCATCACGCCAAAGGTGATTGCCAGACCAATGGCTGACAGGAGAAGCACGGACCCCAGACTGAGGCCAAAAAACAGCGATTCCAGACGCCCCAACCAGCGCAGGCGACTCTCGAGCAGCGCGAGCAGGCCCGCACTTTTTTCGCGCAGGGAAAGGGGAACATCCTCGCGCTCGGTCAGCGCCTGCAGCGCGGCACGCACGGTCGGCTCAGCACGACCACCGAGCGTGTCGAGGGCGGTCGCGATCGCCGCCATGTCATTTGCGGCAAGGGCCTGCACCGCCAGGCCTACGGCAATCTCGTCGCGCAGCTCAGCCAGTGGCTCCCTTCCCTGATGCGCGGCCAGTGCCGCAAGCGCCTCCGGGGTCGGCGCAGCCATGATGGCTTCAATCGCCCGCCGCCTTTGCGCAGGGTCTTTGGCCGCAAGGCTACCCAGAGATCGCAAGGTCTGGAGCTCCGCGCGAAGACTGTTGTCTATCGCCACTCGGCGCACATCACGGCGCCCTGCCTTGCCAAGGTCCTCATTGCTCAAGACATCCCGGATCAGATAGCGGGCCCCGCTGCGCTCACCGAGCACCACCGTGTTATTGCGTCGGTCGAAATACAGGGCGCCCCGGGCAAGGGCATCAAAAATCGCATCGCTGCCGGGCTCCTCAGAGGCGGCGATCTGCTGCAGCAACTGACGCGTCGCCGGATCATCGGCCGTACCCAGGGCATTCAGCAGCTCGCGCAGGGACTGGGCCTGCGCCGGAACACACAACAGCAGGGCAAACACAAGCACAGTGACCGTGCGGGCCACGGAGGTAGAAAAGAAGAGCATGGGAAGATCGCCCCTGAGGGACTACTCCTGAGCGCCAGCCAGACAGCGCTGCTCTTCACGATTGTAGTTGCCGCAGCGGATAGGCTCGGCCCAGTCGGCGACCAGATCCCTGGAACCCGGCAGGAAATCAGACCAGGCATCACCGGGCACAGACTCCGGCGTCTGCCACACCACCTGAAACTGCCCGTCGTCGAGGATT
>CAZGGN010000011.1:0-5159 GCA_964525195.1 uncultured Congregibacter sp. | reverse complement strand
CCCTGGATCTCACCGATCAGTACCGGCTTGGTAATGTGGTGGTTGGGTAGCATCGTGGCCGTTCCGCCGGAGAGATTCGGCACACTCACGCCAATAATGGCATCCTGAACGGCTTCGGTACGGGTGGAGCCGGCTTTGGTGACGGCCTCCGCCCACATGTTAAAACCAATATAATGGGCTTCCATCGGGTCATTCGTCACCCGACTGTCATCTCCGATAAAGTCCAGCCACTGGTCGATGAAGTCGTAGTTCACCTCCTCGTCAACACTCATAAAGTAGTTCCAGGCTGCGAGGTGCCCGACCAGCGGCGCCGTATCGATACCGGCCAGCTCTTCTTCGCCTACGGAGAAGGCGATGACCGGAATCTCCGTGGCACTGATTCCCTGGTTCCCCAGCTCCTTGTAAAAGGGCACGTTCGCATCGCCATTGATGGTGGACACCACCGCGGTTTTTACCCCGGTACTGCCAAAGCGCTTGATCTCAGCCACGATACTCTGCCAGTCCGAGTGACCAAAGGGCGTGTAGTTCACCAGAATGTCGTCGGAGGAAACGCCTTTTTGCCGGAGATAGGCCTCGAGAATTTTATTGGTGGTCCTGGGATACACATAATCCGTGCCCGCCAGCACCCAGCGCCTGACGCCCTGGTCCATCAGGTAATCGACGGCTGGTATCGCCTGCTGATTGGGTGCCGCGCCGGTATAGAACACGTTGCGCGACGATTCCTCGCCTTCATACTGCACCGGATAAAACAGCAGCCCGTTGAGTTCCTCAAACACCGGCAGCACCGACTTTCGCGAAACCGAAGTCCAGCAACCAAACACCACATCCACCTTCTCACGCACGAGCAGCTCGCGGGCTTTTTCGGCGAACAGTGGCCAGTCGGAAGCCGGGTCGACCACAACCGCTTCCAGAGGTCGGCCCAGGAGTCCGCCCTTTGCATTCTGTTGCTCAACGAGCATGAGCACCGTGTCCTTGAGCGTGGTCTCGCTGATCGCCATGGTCCCTGAGAGTGAATGCAAAACACCCACGCGGATCGGCTCCGGGGCCTGAGCCCGGGCTTCCAGTGAAAAGGCGGCCAGGAGCCCCACCAGTGCGATCCATCGTCCGGTGCATCGCGACGCCGATTTTTTCATGAGCGATCTCTTCATCAATGAACTTCTTAGCGAATCAAGCACCAGGGGCATAACAGCCAATCTCCAGGAGGTACCCTCCGGACAAAGCAAATCCCGAGCCATTTTTTCACGGGTGGTTTACTCGCCGCTCAGGGAATCTCCGACCCATACGGCGCACCAGATCCGGGCGAGCCCTGCCCGGGGCGCGCTTTTTTAGTGCAAAACCTGACGGATCAGCGAGGTCTCTCGAAGGGGTAGCGGTCACCCCTGGCGTCCACAAAGTCGCGCACGCGCTCGGCAATTCTCGCCGCCTGAAGATCGGCCGCCACCTGATCCCGGACAGCTTCAAAGGGCAGCAGTACCGGCTCGCTCCGATTCTCAACGCGAAAATAATGCCAGCCGTAGATCGATTCGTAAGGCCCCCGCCACTGCCCGGTCTCAAGACCAGAGAGCACCTCAAGCAGCCCCTGGCCGAACAGCCCCCGGATCATACTCAGGCCGTAGCCGGGAAAGGAGCGCCCCTGGGGCGGGGCCTCGCTGGCAACCATGTCGCCACGATTCAGGGCGTCCTGCACCAACCCGGGGTTATCGGGACGTTGAGTAAAAAACCGCTGTTCAAAACTAATCGTCGCTTCGCTGTAATAGCGCTGCATATGATCGGCGTAGTAATTGACCAATTCCCGACCGGAGGGGTCGGCGATTTCACCGGTAACCCGTTGCTGCATCTGTTCGATGAGCTGCTCGCGTATCCCCGGATCGCTGCGGTACAGCTCCGCGTCCAGGGCAGCCAGAAAGAGTAATTCACGCTGATAAAACTCCTGCGCGAGTCGCTCCACATCGTCAGGCTCGGCCGTGCGGCCGGTCAGCATTTCAAACTCACTGACCAGAACCGCCTCGCCGGCCTCACTCAGTGTTATCGGTGTTGTCTGATTACCGTTAAGCGCCTGATACGCCAAAAACAAGAGCGCACCCAGCGCGAAAAATAGCGTTACGGGGTCCTGCAGCAGGCGTTTCACTCAGACTGACGCCTGGTGCAAATCATCAACAGGACCCGCCCGGGAGACGCCTGTCAATGAGGTCGACCGTAGCTCGGATCGATCTCTTCGGCGTCACCGTCTCTGAGCCCCTGCTCGCCTGCTGCAGGCTGGTTGTGTTCGGTGCTCAGCTCCGAAAAGTAAGCGCCGTCCGTGATGCCCTCTTTGCGCATTGCTATCCCGGTCAGGCAGGCGTGCATGATGTAGTTGGCATTCAGGGCCGAGCGGTAGGTATTGTCCAGCAGCGGATCCAGTTCCACGACTTCAAAACCAATCATCTCGCTCTCCGCACACAGGGCGCGCACGATGGGAATCGCTTCACGCATGGTCAAACCGCCGGGAACCGGCGTTCCCGTGCCCGGCACAAAGGCGGGATCAAGTACGTCGACATCAAAGGAAATAAACAGCTTTTCGGTCCCTTCGCGGGCCTCCCGAAGCGCCGCCTCCATCACCTGTTTCCAGCCCTTTTTCTCGATCTCGGCCATGGTGTGGTAGCGCATACCGTTGTTGCGCATCCACTCAAAACCCCAGGCACCGGGCCAGGGTCCGCGCAGGCCGACCTGAATAAAGTTCTCGGCTTTGACATGCCCCTCCTTGATCGCCCGGTAAACCGGCTGACCGTGGGTGATGTAGTGCGCCTGACCCTTGCCTGCATCAAAATGGGAGTCAAAGTGCACGACCCCGAAGCTGCCTTTGCCGTGCACATCGGCGAGTCCCGCAATATCCGGATACTCCAGGGAATGATCGCCGCCCACAATGAATGGCACGGCACCGGTCTTGGCGATTTCTGCCACCCGCTCACGCACGTGATGCACGCTGATTTCCGTGCTCATGTTATCAATGGCGATGTCGCCGTAGTCGACAATGTTCAGCACTTTGCGCGGATTGATCATCGTCGCCATATCGTTACCGGCCGAGAAGTAACCGTTGCGCATCGCCTGGGGCCCAAAGCGTTGGCCGCGGTAATAGGTACCCATATCCAGCGGCGCACCGACGATGGCAACTTCGACTTCCCCGGCGACGAGATCCTCCGGGTAAATCGCCAGGGGCGCATTGGCGAAAGTGCGCACGCCACCGCGCCCCCCCTCCGCGTAGTAGCTCAGATCAATCGGTCCCGGCTCACGCTTGCTCGCCAGCGCGCGGGGCTTCATCAGTTTCCAGCCGTTAAAATCCTCCGCCTCGGTGTTGAGGGGAATCGAATCCATATCCGTCTCGGGATTAAATTTGCTGGCCTCTTCCAGATACTGCATCGCATCGACAAAAGCCTCGACCTCCTCGGCGCTTCGACCTTTCAGGCGCAGAAACAGTTTCTCCCAGGTACCTGCAAAGCCCTCACCCTCTTCGAAAAGGTACGCCCGCTTACTCTCGGACAAAGCACCAATGCTGGCTTCGAGTTCCGGTGGCAAGGGCGGCATGGACTCCTCAGCCGCGGCCAGAGAACCACAGCACGCGAGAAGAAGTGCGGAGGCGAAACTGCCTATTGTGGATCGATTCATCGGTGTTTCCTCGTGCCAAGCTGTGGGGTAAGACCGTTCTGGCCTGTGTATAGGATGAAATGCAGCAATAAGTGTGCCGACACGTTCTTCAGGCGGTCGCGACACCGGGGCCGCCTCGACTAACCTTCACGACAGCCTGGCGCAATCCGTCAGAAAGCGAGGGATGTCTGAACGGGTCGCTGCTCAGCCACCTGCAGGATATGCTCCGGGCGTGAAGCGTCGAGGATCTCAAGCCCGGACAGGCTCAGGCCCAGCAATCGCACGCCTTTGGGCACCGGAAGTAAGGCGTCCAACAGCGCGTGGGCGAGGCTCGCAAACTGCTCGCGTCCCTGAAGGGCCGGAGACACAGAGCGTGCCCGGGTAATTTGTTGAAAATCCGTATATTTCACCTTCAGGGTCAGTGTTCGGCCCCGGGTCTGGTGCCGCGCAATACGCTCCCAGACGATATCAATAATGTCCTCGAGGGCTGCACGCAGCGCTGCAGCATCCCGAAGATCGTCGCCGTAGGTCCGCTCGCCGCCGATGGATTTTCGCTCGCGATCCGCACGCACCGGCCGGTCGTCTTCGCCGCGACTCGCCGCGTACAGATAGCCCGCAGACTTGCCAAAGTGCTGCTCGAGAAAAGCCCGGCTCTGGTCGCGAATATCACTGCCGCTGTGAATCCCCAGAGCGGCCATACGCTCAGCCGTGCGGGGACCGACACCGTAAAAGCGCCGGGCCGGGAGACCGGCGACGAAATCCGCGCCCTCCTCGGGGCGCACCACGCACAGTCCATCGGGTTTGTTTTGATCTGAGGCGATTTTCGCCAGAAACTTGTTGTAGCTGACCCCGGCACTGGCCGTCAGCGAGAGTTCCCGGCGAATATCATCGCGAATCCGCTGCGCGGTCGCCGTGGCGCTTCCGATCGCGGCAAGATCTGCGCTCACATCGAGGTAAGCCTCGTCCAGCGACAGGGGCTCCACAAGATCACTGTAACGGGAAAAGATCCCGTGAATCTGCCGGGACACCTCGCGATACACCTCAAATCGTGGTTTCACGAAAAGTAACTGCGGGCAGCGCCGCCGGGCGGTTACCCCGGGCATCGCCGAGCGCACACCAAATTTGCGCGCTTCATAGCTCGCGGCCGCCACAACCCCGCGCTTTGCCGACCCCCCGACCGCGAGAGGCTTGCCGCGCAACTCGGGGTTATCGCGCTGCTCGACACTCGCATAGAACGCGTCCATGTCGACATGGATAATTTTACGCAGGGGACGAGAGGTCTCGGACATGGGGCAGATACTAGGAAGGCGGTGGCCAGGCGGCAAGACCTGATTCCCCTCTACCGGGGTCTCAGGCGATCCCGGGAGCGGTGCCATATCCCTGGGCATATCGAGCGTAAGGTGCCTGATACCCTTACCCGAACAGAAAAAAATGCGATGATACCGTCTCCTTCTATCCCTCACTGGAGACCACCTTAGTGCTTCCATCAGCTTTCACCTTGTGCAGACAGCCAGGCCGACTGGCCGTGAGTGCCATTG
>CAZGGN010000010.1:19576-36226 GCA_964525195.1 uncultured Congregibacter sp. | reverse complement strand
ACCTTTGAGGCCCCCAAGGCCGTCCTGAACGCCGCCCTCAAAGCCGCCGCGATGGTAGGAAAAGGGCTGTACGGCGTCGACCTCAAGCAGAAAGATCGTCAGGTTTATGTCATCGAGGTGAACGACAACCCGAGCATCGACCACAAGGTTGAAGACCTGTATCTGGGCAACGAGCTGTATATGCAGATCATGGCCGAGTTTGCCCAGCGCCTGGATCAGCGTGGACGCTAGCCCTGAGGTTGACATTCGCGCGGCGCAACTGGCTGATCTGCCCGCGCTGAACACGCTCGAAACCGAAAGCTTTCCCAGCGACCGATTGTCGCCGCGGCAAATGCGCTATCTGCTAAGCCGCGCCAAGGCCCATACGCTTGTCGCAGTGCACGCGGGGGAGGTAGTCGCCTATGCCACCCTCCTCCTGCCGACCCATCCGCGCCCGGCTCGCCTGTACTCGATTGCCGTGCGTGCCGACGTTCGCGGCCAGGGGATCGCGGCGCGTTTGATGACAGCGCTGATGCAGATCGCAAAGCAGGGCGGATACTCACGGGTGCGACTGGAGGTTCGCGCTTCCGCCGCGAGCACCCAGGCGCTCTATCGTCGCTTTGGCTTCCGCCAGACCCGTCACCTGGCAAGCTATTACGGGGATGGCGAAGATGCTTTGCGGATGGAGTACCGCTGCAGCAGCTAGCGCGGTGGATCAACCTGCGTATTGAGCGATGTATTGATACGGAACCAACCGGCGACGCTATAGCGCTCTCGCTGAGCCGCCATGACCGCATGGGGAAACTCCTCGCTGAGAAACAGGACAAGCGTTCCAAAGGCCGGCGTCACCCTGACGAGTTCGCTGTCATCGCTGGGCGAATAAATAACCAGCTCCCCACCCTGATCCGGCTCCCACCCCTTATTCAAGTAAGTGACCAGCGAGAGCACCCGATTGGACTCGCCGCGAAAGGCATCGAAGTGCTTGCGGTAGAAGTCGCCGGGCTGGTAAACGGCAAAGTGACTCTCAAAAGAGAAAAGACCCAGAAACAGACGGCGATTGAGATAAGTACGCAGGCGGGCAACCCAGTCATGCCAGCTCCTTGCCAGCTCCGCCCGCTCTTCAATCCAGGAAATCCGGTCGCGGCGTACAAAATCATTGCGCACCTGCTCTGCACCACGACCCACCGCAGCCGCATGAAAGGCGCGGGAATCCAGAGCCGCCAGATAAGCAATGAGGGCGTCCGCAATCGCATCAGGGAGCGCCGCAGGCAGCACGACATAGCCGCGCTCTTCTATCGCGTCGGCAATCTGCTCAAAGATACTGTCATCCTCGGGCGGGGCATGCGCGGGACCGTATTCGAAAAGGGCCATGATTATCTGAGCTGAAGGCGCCCGCGCTAGTCCTGGACCTTACGCTTGCGAGGTCCTTTTTTCTTATCACCCTTAGCCTGATCTTTAGCCGCGACCGGGGATTTTGCGCCAGCGGGCTTTGCGGCCGCGGATTTGGGTGCCGCCGCCTTGGCACCGGCTCGGGAAATACGCAGCTTCTGCCCACTCACCCAGACAGACTGCAGATGCTTGAAAATCTCCTTCGGCATACCCTCGGGCAGGTCGACAAAGCTGTGGTCATCCATGATCTGGATCCGACCGATATATTCCGAATCCACCTCGGCTTCGTTGGCGATCGCACCCACAATGTTGCCAGGTTTAACGCCGTGTTGACGACCCACCTCGACGCGGTAGCGCTCCATACCTTCGTCAGCGCTGCGCTCGCCGTCAGAGCGCTTTGCGCGGGGTGCTTTGTCACGATCTCTGGCGGCGGGCTTTCTATCGCGCTCACCGCCCGGCTTATGCTCCCTGGCCGGCCGCGCGGTATCTTCGGCTAGTGGTGCAAGGGCTTCCCCCTGATTCATGGCCACCAGCGCGGCGGCCACTTCAATAATCGGCACGCCAAACTCCTGCTGATAAGACTCCACAATGCGCCGCGCCGCGTCGAGTTCCTGCGTGGCCAGGGTTTCGGTGATTTGCGCCTTGAATCGCGAAGCGCGCTTGTCGCTGACCTGTTCGGAAGTCGGCAGCTCCATGGTCTCAATTTTCTGCCCGGTCACGCGCTCAATGGTGCGCAGTAAGCGGCGTTCCCGATTGGCGGCGAAGAGAATCGCCTCGCCGGTGCGACCCGCCCGACCCGTACGCCCGATTCGATGCACGTAGGCCTCCGGGTCATTGGGGATATCGTAGTTGATGACGTGGCTGATGCGCTCGACATCGAGACCACGCGCCGCCACGTCCGTGGCGATCAGGATATCGAGAACCCCCTTCTTGAGATTGTCGATGGTCTTCTCACGCTGCGCCTGGGGGATATCCCCATTCAGCGCTGCGGTCGCGAAACCGCGCGCTGCCAGCTTGTCGGCCAATTCCTGAGTCGCAATTCGTGTGCGCACAAAGACGATAACGCCATCGTAATCTTCGGTTTCCAGAATACGCGTCAGTGCATCGAGTTTATGCACGCCTGCCATCATCCACACGCGCTGACGGATCGAGGCGTTGGTCACGGTCTTGAGTTTGATAGTGATTTCTTCGGCGTCGGTCAGGTGCTGCTTGGCAATCCGCCGAATCACGTCGGGCATGGTCGCGGAAAACAGCGCAATCTGGCGCTCCGGGGGCGTCTGCTCGAGAATCCACTCAACGTCGTCGATGAAGCCCATGCGCAGCATCTCGTCGGCCTCATCCAGTACCAGCGTCTTCAGGGCTGAAAGGTCAAGGGAGCCGCGGCGCATGTGATCCATGACCCGCCCCGGGGTACCGACGATCACCTGCACGCCGCGCTGCAGTTGCCGCAGCTGCGTTCGGTAGTCGGAACCACCGTAGATCGGCAGAACCTTGAAGCCTTTACTGTGCCGGGCGTACTTCTGAAAAGCTTCGGCTACCTGAATCGCTAGTTCACGGGTGGGCGCAAGTACCAGTGCCTGAGGCTTGGTGATCCGGGAATCCAGCCGGGCGAGAATCGGCAGCGCAAAAGCAGCGGTCTTACCGGTTCCGGTCTGGGCCTGACCGACCAGGTCTTTACCGGCCAGCAGGGGGGGAATCGTCATGGTCTGAATAGCAGAGGGCGTTTCGTAGCCCACGTCGCTGAGCGCCTTCATAAGGAACGCGGGAAGCTGCAGCTCATCGAAGCTGCCGGGAGTATTTGCGGTGGTCATTTACGGTACCGAAGTAGAATGTGATTTGCCTCGCGGGAGACAGTACCCAACTATACAGCGTCAGCGTCGCCAGGAGTTGTGATTAGTTGGGTGCTTCGTCCTCGGGGCCTTCGGGCTCCTCACCAGTTTCAGCTGCCCGAATCCGCCGCTGCCGGCTTTCTTCCTCAGCCAGCACCGCCCGAATCTCAGCCATGACCGCGTCCGTATCGGCGCTGTGCTCATCGACCTCGAAATACCCGGTGAGCGGATAATCCGGGCGCAGCGCCCCCTCTTCGAAGAGCGCCCACAGCTCTTCGGCGTAGTGGGTTTCAAGCAGCTCTGGAGCAAACTGGCCGTAGTACTCGGTGATGTTTCTGACGTCGCGGGCCAGCATTGCCTGAGCGTTGTTATTCCCCGCCGCGTCAACCGCCTGGGGCAAATCGATAATAACCGGCCCGTCTTCGTCGACCAGCACGTTGAACTCCGACAAATCGCCGTGTATCAGCCCGATTGTGAGCATGCGCAGCACGTACTGCATCATCAGCGCATGATCCTCCCGAGCCTGCTCCGGTGACATCGAAACGTCGTTCAGCCGGGGGGCAACATCGCCCTCCTCGTCCGTGATGAGCTCCATCAACAGCACACCGTCAAAGCAGCCATAAGGCTGGGGCACGCGAACATCCGCCCGGGAGAGTCGATAGAGCGCATCCACCTCAGCGTTCTGCCAGGTCTCTTCCTGCTGCTTGCGACCGAACTTGGAACCCTTCTCCATCGCCCGAGCCCGGCGGCTGTTACGCACCTTGCGCCCCTCGGTGTACTGCGCGGCTTTTTTAAAGCTGCGCTTCACCGCATCTTTATAGATTTTGGCGCAGCGCAGTTGCCCTGAACTGCGCACAATAAAGACGTCAGCTTCCTTTCCGCTCATAAGCGGGCTGATCACCTCATCAATAATGCCCTCATCTACCAGGGGCTGGAGTCGTTTAGGTGTCTTCATTCAGGGCGTAGGGTCACGGCAGCGGGAGGTCAGGGGATAGTGTATCGGACGCACCCCGCCATACGCGACGTGTAACTGCGATGCCCTGCCTGCCCTCAGGCTTTGCCGGGGAGCAATCGGCGCAGCAAACGCCCGAGTATTCCCCCTGATTCGCACTGATCTGACGCGATAGCGACCCTGCGGTGCGATCGCGGCACACCGACGCGTTCGTAGTAAGTCTCCCATTCATGCGGCGTCAGCGTGCGCGGCACGTAGTCGGCATCCGTGTGCCTGAGCGCCTGATCGCGAAGCGAGCTGCTCTCAGGGGCTTCTGGCTTAAAAGTGCCGTCTTGTTTAACGCCTCCCCTGTCGGCACCGCTGCCATGCTCCAAAGCCAGGCGAATCAATCTTTGCTGTCGGGTTTCCATGCGCTTTATACGGCGCCACTCGGCCTTTGGTTGGACTTTGGTTGGATTTTGACCGATGAGTCGTCATTCCAGCCCCTGCAGTCTGCCCCCGCTGCCCGGAGTAATCTCCCCGGACGCCTTGCGTACTCCAGCACTCCGCTGTAAGTTCGCCTATCGTCCCTAATATCGAATATCGCCTCACCCGATGCGTGACTATTTCCTGCGGCGCCTGCTGCTGATCCCGCCGACCCTGCTCGGTGTGACGATCATTGTGTTCGCCATAACGCGCCTCGTGCCCGGCGGCCCCCTGGAACGGGCGATCATGGAAACGCAGCAGATGAGTATGTCCGGTGGTGGCGGCCAGTCCGCCGGGCAGGGAATGGCGATTTCCGATGAGCAGTTACAGTCACTCAAGGAGTACTACGGCTTCGACAAACCGGTTCTGCAAAGCTATGCAGACTGGCTGGGCAAGGTCATCACCGGCGATCTGGGCTCTTCCTATCGTTACAACGAACCCGTCTGGGACGTGATCAAGGACCGCTTTCCAGTCTCTCTGTACTACGGCATCGTCACCTTGATCATCACTTATGCCGTGTGTATCCCGCTGGGTATTCTCAAAGCGATCCGCCATCGTACTTTTGTCGACAACATCTCTTCGATACTGATTTTCGTGGGCTACGCTATTCCCGGCTATGCGCTCGGTTCACTGCTGATCCTGTTCTTCGCGGTGCGACTGGAGTGGTTCCCTATGGGCGGTTTTGTCAGTTACGAGTTTGACGATCTGAGCCTCGCCGGTAAAACGATGGACCTGATCAACCACTCCGCCCTGCCACTGATCTGCTATCTGGTGGGCAGTTTCGCACTGGTCACGCTGCTCCTTAAAAACCACCTGATGGACAACCTGGCGGCGGATTACATCCGCACGGCCATAGCCAAGGGAGTGTCCTTTCGCAAATCGGTCACCCGCCACGCGATGCGCAACTCACTAATTCCAATCGCCACCACCTTTGGGCAGAACATCACGCTGCTGGTCGGGGGCTCATTCCTGATCGAGACAATCTTTGATATCGACGGCTTTGGACTGCTGGGACTCAACGCGATTCTTGATAGAGACTACCCGGTCGTCATGGGCGTCGTGCTTCTGGCGAGCCTGCTGCTGCTGATCGGCAATATCATCTCTGACATTCTGGTCGCCCTGGTTGATCCGCGGATTCGTTTTCACTAGGCCATGCTGCAACTCAACCCACAAACGCTGAAGAAACTGCGTCGATTCCGCCACATCAAGCGCGGCTATTACAGTTTTCTGATACTGGCCGTATTGATGGTGCTGCTGGCTTTTGGCGAGTTGCTGATCAATAGCAGAGCGCTGATTGTGAGCTATGAGGGCGAGCTGTATTTCCCCACCTACACGGCATTCCACCCCGGCACGGACTTTGGACTCGACTACGCCTACGAGACCAACTATCGCGAACTTGCCGCCAAATTCGAGAGCGAAGACAGCAACAACTGGGTGATCATGCCGCTGGTTCCCTACAACGCCTTTGAGAACCATGCGCCCGGCGGAATCTTTACCCCCCTGGCACCCGATGCGACCCAGCAGCACTATCTGGGCACTGACACCACCAGCCGCGATATTCTGGCGCGGCTGTTTTACGGGACCCGCATCGCACTCCTTTTCTCGATCGGTTTCATGCTCGCGGTCTATCTGATCGGTATCGCGATCGGCTGCTCCATGGGCTACTTTGGCGGCGTATTCGATCTCCTCTTTCAGCGCCTGATTGAAATCTGGTCGAATGTCCCGTTCCTCTACATGGTAATCATCGTGTTCTCGGTGATCCCCGGAGCCTTCTCGGTTCCCACGCGAATCGCAATCCTCCTGCTGGTGATGGTGCTGTTTTCCTGGACCGGCATGACCTATTACATGCGCACGGAAACCTATAAGGAAAAAGCCAGGGACTACGTTGCGGCCGCACGAGTGATCGGAGCCTCCAATACGCGAATTATCTTCCGCCACATCCTGCCCAACGTACTGTCGACGCTGGTCACCTTTATGCCTTTTACGATTGTCGCGGCGATCTCGGCAATCACGGCACTGGACTTTCTTGGCTTCGGGCTGCCACCACCCACACCCAGCCTGGGTGAGCTGCTCAAGCAGGGCACGGCCAACCTCAGAACTGCGCCCTGGATCGTCATGTCGGCCTTTGGCACGCTGGTCGCCCTCCTCACGCTGGTGACCTTTATCGGTGAGGCCGTGCGCGAATCCTTTGATCCCAAGACGTTCTCGGTTTATCGCTGAGCGCAAAGAGAGGAAATTTCATGAATGCAGGCTATCGTTTTCCCACGTTGCTGGCGGGCATCGGTGCACTCTTGCTGGTCGGCTGCGGAGGTGATGACGCCCCCCCTGAATCTGCGGACGCGCCGGCGCTAGTCGACAACACCGAAGAGGTGCAGGCAGCTTACGCAGCTAATCCGGATTTCTACCGCTTCAAGAGCCTGGCCGACCTGCCCGCTGATCTGGTCTGGGAAAATGGTGCTGAGCTGCCGGAAATCGGCTCTCCGGAGGCAAAGAAAGGGGGGACCCAGTACATCGCCCTGCCCGACTTTCCCCGCACCTTGCGCACTGTGGGTCCCGACTCCAATGGCAGTTTTCGGAACTTTATCCTCGACGATGTGGTGATGTTGATCGCCAACCTGCATCCGGACAAGCTGGAGTTCTACCCGGCACTGGCAGAATCCTGGGCGCTGGATCCGGAAAACTCGACGGTTTACGTCAAACTGGACCCGCGAGCGCGCTGGTCGGATGGCGAACCGGTGACCACCGATGATTTTTTCTTTATGTTCTGGTTCTACCAGTCCGAATACATCCGTGCGCCCTGGTACAACAACTGGTATAGCTCCCAGTACACCAACATCACCCGCTACGACGATCACACGTTTTCGATTGCCAGCAAGGTCGTAAAACCCGATTTTGCCGGCTACGTACTTTCACTGCACCCGGTCCCACAGCATCATTACAAAGAACTGGGCGAGGATTTTACCGAACGCTACCAATGGCGCTTTGCCCCCACCACGTCGCCCTATGTGCTGGATGAGAAAGACATCAGGAAGGGCCGCTCCATCACTCTCACCCGGGATGACAACTGGTGGGCGAAAGACCGCAAGCATTTCCGCTATCGTTTCAACCCGGACCGGCTGCAGTTCAATGTCATCAGAGACGCGGCGAAAACGTTTGAAGCCTTCAAGCGCGGTGACATCGATCAATTCGGACTCGGGCTGGCCGAGTACTGGTACGAAAAGCTGCCCGACTCCGACCCGGACGTGCAGGCGGGTTACATCGCCAAGTCCGTGTTCTACAACCAGTATCCCCGTCCGCCGATGGGACTCTGGATTAACACGGCGCAACCGCTGCTGGACGACCTGAACGTACGCCTTGGAATCCAGCACGCAAGCAACTGGCAGCTGGTGATCGATCAGTATTTCCGCGGCGATGCGGCCCGACTCAACACCGGCAACGACGGATTCCCGGAATTCAGTCATCCCTCGATTGTTGCGCGCGAGTTCGATATTGAAAAGGCGCAGGCGTATTTTACCGCCGCGGGCTTCACGGAGCGCGGTCCGGACGGCATTCTGATGAATAGCGATGGCGACAAGCTCGCCTTTACACTGTCAACGGGATACCAGGAACTCGCGGATGTGCTCACCATTCTGAAACAGGAAGCAGCCAAGGCCGGCCTGGAATTCCGGATTGAAGTGCTTGACGCGACAACAGGCTGGAAAAAGGTGCAGGAAAAGAAGCACGACATCAGCCTCACGGCCTTCGGGCGATTTATGGAAATGTACCCCCGCATGTGGGAGCACTACCACTCGGACAATGCCTATGACGATGCATTCCTTGACGATGGCAGCGTGAATCCTGACCGACAGCTCAAAACGCAGACCAACAACCTGGAGTCCTTCGCGGTCTATGAGGCGGACGGGCTCATCGACGCCTACCGGGCGTCCGGTGACAAGGAAGAGATGATCAGACTGGCGCACCAGATCACCGAGTTGCATCACAATCATGCGTCCTTTGTCCCCGGCTATTACCAACCCTCCCTGCGCCTCGGCCACTGGCGCTGGGTGCGCTACCCGGACTACTTCAACCACAAGCACATCAACAAAATGGGCGAACTCTGGGTCCACTGGATTGATACGGATCTGAAGAGCGAAGTGCAGGAGGCGCGAAAGTCCGGTAAGACATTCCCGCCGATGATTGAGGTCTACGACCAATGGAAGCTGGAGAAGTGACCATGCAATCAGCTCGCCGCTCGACTTTCCTGGTCGCAGGCGTGGCCGCGCTGCTGCTGGCCGGCTGTGGCGCTGACAATCCCGTCGAATCGGCAGACACTGCCCTGCCAATCGACAACAGCGCCGAGGTGCAGGCAGATTACGCCGCCAAGCCGGATTTCTACCGGTTCAGGAATCTGGCAGACCTGCCCGCCGGGCTGGTCTGGGAAGACGGCGCCGAGCAGCCGGAAGTGGGTTCACCTGAAGCCAGAAAAGGTGGCACCCAGTACATGGCCCTGGGCGACTTTCCCCGGACGCTGCGGATTGTCGGTCCCGATTCCAATGGATCTTTCCGACCCTTTATCCTCGACAATGTGGTGATGAGCATAGCCCAGCTGCACCCGGACACCCTCGAGTTTTATCCGGGTCTGGCAGAATCATGGGCACTGGAGCCGGATACGGCAACGGTTTATGTCAAGCTCAATCCCGCGGCGCGCTGGTCCGATGGCGAGGCGGTGACCACCAATGATTTTTTCTTCATGTTCTGGTTCTACCAGTCCGAATACATCCGCGCGCCCTGGTACAACAACTGGTTCAGCTCTCAGTACACCAATATCACCCGCTACGACGACTATACATTCTCCATCACCAGCGCCGTGCTCAAGCCTGATTTCGCCGGCCGCGTGCTGGGACTGGTCCCACTGCCGCAGCATTTCTACAGCGAAGTCGGTGAAGACTTTGTAGACCGCTACCAGTGGCGCTTTACGCCCACAACCGGCGCCTATGTCATCAACGATGAAGATATCAAGAAGGGTCGCTCCATCGCGCTTACGCGCAACAAGAACTGGTGGGCGAAGGACAACAAGCACTTTCGCTACCGCTTCAACCCGGATCGGATTCAGTTCAACGTGATCCGCGATACGGCGAAAACCTTCGAGGCGTTCAAACGGGGTGACATCGATCAGTTCGGACTCGGCCTGGCGGAGTACTGGTATGAAAAGCTGCCGGACTCCGATCCGGACGTACAGGCCGGCTACATAGCCAAATCGGTGTTTTATAACCAGTACCCGCGCTCACCCATGGGCCTGTGGATCAATACCGCTCAACCGCTGCTGGACGACCTGAACGTCCGTCTGGGCATCCAATATGCGAGCAACTGGCAACTGGTGATCGATCAGTACTTTCGTGGGGATGCGGCCAGACTCAACACGGAGAGCGACGGATTCAGGGAATTCACCCATCCATCACTGAAAGCCAGGGAATTTGATATTGAAAAAGCGCAGACGTATTTCGCCGCTGCGGGATTCACGGAACGAGGTTCGGACGGCATTCTGGTAGATAGCGGTGGCCGGAAACTCGCCTTCACCCTCACAACACCCTACCAGGCACTCGCTGACGTATTGACCATTCTCAAACAGGAAGCGGCAAAGGCGGGGCTGGAGTTGCGCGTAGAGGTCCTTGACCTCACCGCCGGCTTCAAGAAGGTGTCGGAAAAGAAACATGAGATCGCTCTGATTTCCTTTAGGGGATTCATGGAAATGTACCCGCGAATGTGGGAGCACTATCACTCGGATAACGCCTACGACGACGCTTTCCTCGACGATGGCAGCGTGAACCCCGAGCGTCAGTTAAAGCCCCAGACGAACAATCTGGAGTCCTTCGCCGTGTACGAAGTGGACGGTTTAATCGATGCCTATCGCGCGTCCAGCGATAAGGACGAGATGATCGGACTCGCGCACCGGATATCAGAGCGGCACCATGATCACGCCTCCTGGGTGCCCGGTTATTATCAGCCGACCCTTCGCCTGGGTCACTGGCGCTGGGTCCGCTACCCGGACTACTTCAACCACAAGCATGTCAACTCTCCGGGCGAGCTGTGGGTTCACTGGATCGATAGCGCGCTCAAGGAGCAGGTCCAGCAAGCCCGAAAGTCCGGCGAGACTTTCCCGCCGATGATTCTGGTCTACGATCAGTGGAAGTAATAAGCCTTGTCTGAGCAACCACTACTTGAGGTAGATCAACTGATCACCGAATTCGAGACCGACGAGGGCGTGGTACGGGCCGTCGATGGCGTCAGTTTCTCGGTCGATCCGGGAAAGACCGTGGGTATCGTCGGCGAATCCGGCTGCGGTAAAAGCGTGACCGCCCTGTCAATCATGCGTCTGCTGCCGCAACCCATGGGGCGCATCGCCGGCGGGGCCATTCGCTTCAAGGGGCAGGACCTGGCAGCGCTGAGCTTTGAGCAGATGGAGCACGTGCGCGGCAACGACATTGGCATGGTGTTTCAGGAGCCGATGACGGCCCTGAACCCGGTGCACACTATCGGCCGCCAGTTAACAGAGGGGATCAAGCTGCACAAAGGACTCGGCGGTGCCGACGCGATCCGCGAGGCGGTGGATATTCTCGATAAGGTCGGCATCCCTTCCCCGGATATCCGCATGGGTGAGTATCCGCATCAACTCTCCGGTGGCATGCGCCAGCGGGTCGTCATCGCCATTGCGCTGGCCTGCCGCCCCGCACTGCTTATCGCCGACGAGCCTACAACGGCGCTGGACGTGACGATTCAGGCGCAGATTCTCGAACTGATCAAAGAGCTTCAGGCAGACATGGGCATGTCAGTCATGCTGATCACTCACGATCTCGGGGTCATTGCCGAAACCTGCGACGAGGTGGTGGTCATGTATGCGGGCAAGGTCGCCGAACGGGGTACGGTCTATGACATTTTTGATCGCCCCGCACATCCCTACACCCGCGGACTACTGCACTCTATTCCGACGCTCGAGACCAAACCCAAATCGAAGCTCAGCGTGATCGAAGGCATGGTCCCGGGCCTGCGCGACCTGCCGGCCGGCTGCCGCTTCGAAAACCGCTGCCCTCACGCTGTCGATGAATGCCGCAAGGCTTCACCGGCAGAAGAGATCGTCGCCGACCAGCATCGCGTCAGCTGTTATCAGTGGCAGAGCGCATGAGTCCGCTGATTGAGGTCGACAAGCTACAGATGCACTTCCCCGTCAAGGAAGGACTGATGCTGCGCTCAAAGCGCGCCAACCGGGCCGTGGATGGCGTATCACTCCACATCAACCCCGGCGAAACCCTGGGCCTGGTGGGGGAGTCGGGCTGTGGAAAATCCACCCTGGGGCGCTGTCTGACACGCCTCTACGAGCCGAGTGGCGGGAGTATCCGCTTTCGAGGCCAGGATATTACCCACCTCAAGCCCCGCGCACTGCGTCCCCTGCGCCAGAATATCCAGATGATATTTCAGGACCCGATGGAGTCACTCAACTCGCGGCACACCGTAGGTGAGATTCTCGAGGAGCCGCTGATCGTGCAGGGCGTCGGCGGCAGTAGCGTTGAACGCAAGCAGCGGGTGCGGGAACTGCTCAACATCGTCGGCTTGCCCGCGCGTTCGGTCAGCCGCTATCCCTTTGAGTTTTCCGGTGGTCAGCGCCAGCGCATCGGCATCGCCCGGGCCATCGCGCTGAACCCGGAGCTCATCATCTGCGACGAGCCCGTATCGGCACTGGATGTCTCCATCCAGAGCCAGATTCTGAATCTTATGGTGGATCTGCAGCGGGAATTCAATCTGGCCTACCTGTTTATCGCCCACGATCTGGCGGTGGTAAAACATGTGTCAGACCGGGTGGCGATTATGTATCTGGGACGGATCGTTGAAACGGCTGACAGCGAGACGCTCTACCGCGATGCGCGCCATCCCTATACGCGCAGCCTGATTTCAGCGATACCGATTCCGGACCCCCATCGGGTTCACCAACGACAGATTCTGGTAGGTGACGTGCCGTCACCTATTGCACCACCGACGGGATGTCACTTCCATCCGCGCTGCCCGGTGGCAGAGCCACGCTGCAGCCAGAGCTACCCGGCAATGCGTGAGGTGGGCGAGGCGCATCACAGTGCCTGTCACCTGAATGGGTCTGGCGAGAGCTAGATGTCCTCGCCTCTCACCGCCTGCCAGAATTGCTCGCGGTCATTTGTTCGTGGAAAGTCTTCGTCGGGAACCGGAAGCTGCAAAAAACTGCATAAGGGCTCCCAGCCTTCCTTCACCTGAAACTCCAGCAGTTGCGCGGCGGGAATCACTTCCCGGACCGCATCATTGTGCGCCTTAAACCCTGCCTCCAGTGCCTCCGGACTCATTCCCGGCGAGAAGCCCGCTCGGGCAATCGCTTCCAGACACATATCTATCCAGGCGTGCACCTCCTCGGGAGCGTCCGCTCGCCCGGACAGGGCAGTGAGAATAGTTTCGCTGAAGCTTTCTACCCAGCTTTGGGGACTGCGATGCGTAAGGATAAATTTGGCGTCCGGATAAACAGCGTGAAGCTCGCGATAGAACGAGGCCGTAGGCCAGTCCACCGCTGACTGCTGGCCTGCATAGACCTTGCTCCAGTCAGCCTTGTCCTGAAGTACATCAACCCACAGAGGCACCTGCTCGGACATATTCTGAATCACGTAATGCATGTGGTGACAGGGCCCCAGACCCAGCATCTGAAGGGCCACTCTGAGTGACATGGTTCCGGTTCTGCCAAGGCCCGCGCCAAATACCCGCATTCGTACTCACCCTATTGTTGTTACGCCTGTTCGGCAAAATAGCCCATCGACCACAGGCTCACAATCAATAAACGCAGCGATTAGCGCGGGGTGTCGGTAAACCAGCCTTCCTGCTCAAGTTCGCGCCAAATCTTCTCAACGACTTCGCCCCCCTCGCTCAACAGACGCTGGGGGTCATCGGCAAGAAACTGCCCATCCCGAAGCTGCACGCGCCCATCGGTCATCACCGTACGGACCATACGTCCATTCGCGTAAAGCAGGTTGTTCAGGGGCTCCGGGGGAACTGCGCCGACACCGTTGAGCATGCCGGTCACCTCCACAGAGATAAGGTCGGCACGCGCGCCGGCGCGAATCACACCCAGATCATCCCGGTTCAAACCCCGGGCAGGGACCCGCGTCGCGCTCTCGACCCCATCCCAGACCGTCGGGCGACGGGTTGGAGGACCGACCCCCAGCGTCTCCTTGAGTTCGTGTCGCCCCTGGCCATAGAGCACCGCGAGTTTCAGGTTTTCAAGGTAATCATTGGAATGCGTATCGATGGCAATATTGGTCGCAATACCGGCAGCCAATGCTTCGGGATAGGGTTGCGTGCCGTTTCCCGCGCCACCGGCCGAGGGACAATGAGCGTACACAACGCCATGCCTTGCCAGAATCGGTGGATCGACCTCCCAGTCCAGGCCACTCATATGCGCGCCAAACACCGGACCGTCGCTGAGGATGCCAAAGCTTTCCAGCCACTGGGTCGGCGTCTTGCCCCAGAGTCGGCGCACCGTATCGGTCTCGCGCTGACCCTGGGACAGATGAATATGCAGCCCGGTACCAAGCTCCCGGGCGGCGGCAGCCAGAGCCTGCATGGTTGCGGGCGTATGCGTATCGCAGGCGTGCGGGGATATCATCGGCAGGATCCGCCCGTCCCCTTTACCCATATGCGTCTTACAGAAAGCGAGGTTCGCGGCGATTTCCGCCAGGGTGCCCTGCTCTGCGTCATAAAGTGTCTGATCATCGGCGCGAAACCAGATCTCAAACAGGCGATCGATGCCGGGAATCATGGCCCCCGGGTAGGCGCGCACGCCCCAGGGCGCTGCCTTGCGCACATAGCTTTCAGCCTGGCGCAGGCTGAGACTCATCTCCAGATGCGTCGTGCAGCCCGAGCGCAGCAGCTCGGCGAGGTTCAGCGCTGTCAACGCGTCCATTTCTTCATCGGAGAGCTTTTCGACGAGCTCCAGGGGCCGCTTGTAGGAGCGCGGCCCCTCGATAATGCCGCGCGTCGGCGTGGCACTGCAGCAGTGCGTATGCCCGGAAATGAATCCCGGGAGGAGTAAATCCCGGGGCAGCTTCAGACGCGGCAGCGCATCGCTGAATCCCTCAGTCCTGACGGATTCGATAAACCCATCGCGAACCAGCACCTGGGCGTCGCGCAGGAGCTCGAGCTTCCCCTGCGCTTCGGACAGTATCCAGCCGGCTTCAACGATAAAATGTTCGCCAAGGTCTGGCTGGGACGCCGCTGCTCCGGCGGCGCCCGCTGCGGAGCCAACGCCCGCCACGAGGCTGCCAAGTCCCAGCGTCTGGATAAACCCCCGTCGCGAAAAACCCGGCAGCGCTTGCGCCCGATCCTGAACCTGCCCCGAATCCTGATCATCACTCATCGCTAATCCCCTATCTGCCCTAAGGCCGGGCGACGCGGAACATCAGCATCACCGCTGGCGATGAACCGCTCTGGATAATGCGCATCTCTTGCAAGCCACCTCGCTTTCAGAGCGAGAGCTCAAGCGCGCTGGCAGTAAGTGCCGTCGCCATCGAAGCAAAAACGCGGCTGCGCCTCGCCTCGCTCACGGTGCACATTCCCGACCCGCGAGCGATCTTTATATGTCGATGCTCTGCCCAAGCGCCGCGTGTACCAACCCGCCGTCCACGGTAATCGTGTCGCCGACGACGTAATCTCCCGCTCTGCTCGCCAGAAAAATCGCCGCGCCGGCCAGGTCTTCCTCATTTCCGATGCGCCCGATCGGAATGTTCTTGCCAATCTCATCCCCATGATCCCGCGCGGCGGTATTCATATCGGATGCAAAGGCACCGGGGGCGATGGAGGTCACAATAATATTGTCCTTCACCAGTCGCGCAGCCATACGTTTGGTGAGATAGATAAGCCCGGATTTGGATGCGTGATAGCTGTAGGTCTCCCAGGGATTCAGGCGCTGGCCGTCGATCGAGGTGATATTAATCACCTTGGCCAGGGAGCCACTGGCGGCCCCGGCCTTGAGCATGTCGTGCAGCGCCTGGGTCAGAAAAAACGGCGACTTGAGGTTCAGGTCCATCACCTTGTCCCAGCCTTTTTCCGGAAAGCTGTCAAAGTCCTGCCCCCAGGCCGCGCCAGCATTGTTCACCAGGATATCCAGCTTTGACTCTCGCTCTGCCAGGGCCGCCGCCAGCGCCTGCACCCCCTCCACCGTCGATACATCCTGCGGCAGCGAATGGCAGCGAGGTCCCAACTCCTCCGCGGTCGCCTCACAATCGGCGACCTTGCGTGAGCTGATATATACCGTTGCGCCCTGGGCAATATAGGCCGCAGCTATTGTCTTGCCCAGGTTGCGCGAACCACCGGTGACCAGCGCTATGCGTCCTTCGAGGGAAAAGAGGTTTTTGATATCCACGATAAATCTCCGATCAGTAGTATTGGTGAGAGTCTGGGGGGTGTCCGAAGGGCAAGGAAGTAGGGAGCTATGGAGCCAAAGGGAGCAGCTTACCGGCCGGTAAAACGGGGCGCACGCTTTTCCCGGAATGCGGCAATCGCCTCTTTCGCATCAGCGCTCATCGCAAGGAGGCTCTGGTGACGATTCTCCATGGCCATCGCCGCCTCCAGACCGGATGCATCCAGCGCATAATTCAGTGCTTCTTTCGTCAGCCGGAGACCCATCGGCGCGGCGCCGAGCATGGTCTGCGCATAATCGCCGGCAACCTCATCGAGGGACTCACGCTCGACGACCCGCGCCAGCAAACCCAGCTCAAAAGCCCGCTCCGCGTAAATAAACTCTCCGGTCAGAAGTAGCTGCGAAGCGATCGAGGCATTCACAAGCCGAGGCAGGAAATAGCTGCTGCCCATATCGCAACCGGTTAAACCGATATTCAGGTAAGCCGCGTTCATGCGTAAGTCCTCGCTGGCAACGCGAATATCTGCGGCCAGCGCAAGACTGAAGCCCCCACCGCATGCAGCGCCGTGCAGCGCCGCGACGACCGGCTGGGGACAGCGCCGCATCGCCGGATAAATCCGCGCAATACCTTTCTG
>CAZGGN010000010.1:5208-19566 GCA_964525195.1 uncultured Congregibacter sp. | reverse complement strand
GACATACCCGGATCCTTGAGATCCAAGCCACTGCAGAAGTGTCTGCCCTCCGCGCGCAGCAGCACAACCCGCACAGACTCGTCCTGCGCCAGCGACTCAAAGCTCTCCACCAGAGCCTCGACCATCGGCGTGCTCAGGGCATTCCCGTTATCCGGACTATTCAGCGTAATCGTCAACAAGGCGTCACGCCGCTCGAGTTGCAGGGGACTATCGGCCGGCATAGCTACTCCTCTTCGTCTGTCAGGGATACCCGCATCTCGGCGGCAAGCTGATTCAACAGTTCCAGCAGGGTTTCATCAACCACCGACTCAATGCTACTGCTGCCTGTCGCCAACTCCTCAACCTGATCGGCAAAGCCCTCACCGGACTCTCGCTCGGCGAGCACGGTGTCAAACCTGCGGCTGAGGCGCTGAGACAATTCCATGCGCAGCTGCCGGCGACGACGAATCGCAAGTTCGCCGGAGTCGCGCAGATTTTTCTGGGTGTCGATGATAGCGCTTGCGAGCGCCGCAATACCCTGCCCCTCGGAGGCCACGGTCTCAATCACCGGCGGGCGGCGGGCCGGGGCCCTCGCCATGATCACTGCATCGATGTCCCGCCGCGTGGACTCCAGACCCGGCCGATCCGCTTTGTTGATCACAAAGATATCAGCGATTTCCATCAGCCCGGCTTTGTTTGCCTGAATCTCGTCTCCCCAGCCGGGGTTGAGCACGACGATCGCAAGATCCGCGGTATTCACAACATCCAGCTCTACCTGACCCACGCCCACGGTCTCGATAAGCACCAGCGGCCAGCCGCAGTGCTGCAGCAGACGCCGGGAAGCCTGGGTCGCCTGGGCGAGACCCCCGTGATGGCTGCGCGTCGCCATCGAGCGAATAAACACGTTCGGCGCGGTGGCATGTCGATGCATGCGCACACGGTCACCGAGCAGCGCGCCACGGCTGATCGGCGAAGAAGGGTCGATCGCAAGGACTGCCGCGGAATCGGCGGTTTTCAGAAGTTCATCGGTCAGTTCGCTGACCAGGGTGGATTTACCGGCCCCGGGAGCTCCGGTGACACCGATACACAGCCGGTTCACATCGGCGAGGTCGTCCAGTGGAATACCCGGCAGTCGTTCACCGCGCTCGATATGGCTGATCAGTCGGGCCAGCGATCGCCGGTCACCGCCTTGCGCCGCTGAAATCAGCTCGGCCAGAGCCTCGGGAGAATGCACCGCTCCCCTATCCTCAGGCGAGTCCGGTCAGGCGCCGGGCCGCATCGACGATCTCCGGGAGCTGTGACCCGGGAGGATAAACTTCCACGCCCAGGGCCTCGAGCCGGCGTTTGGCATGCGGCGGCACCACACCGCCGCAAAAAATCGGCATGCCCTCGCACTGCGTCTGAATCTGATCCACCGCCCGCAGGGCGACATCGATGTGACCGCCAATATTGAGTCCGACAAGATCCACATCCTCGTCGATCGCAGCCTGCACCACTTCTTCGGCTCGCGCCATGCCGATCATGATGACCTCAAAGCCGCCATCACGCAGCGCCGTGGCTACGATGGTGGGTCCGCGCCAATGTCCATCCAGGCCGGTCTTGGCCATGAGGATACGTTTGCCCGTGTCAGCCATATGTTCCGCTCCTCAAGTCTGTATGGGGGTTGCCCAGTCGCCAAATACCTGCCGGTAAATCTCTCCGACCTCGCCGAGGGTCACCTCGGCCTCCATAGCCGCCAGCATGGGCGGCATGATGTTGCTGTCCGAACGACAGACGCGTTCCAGATCGCGCATGGCCTCGGCCGCAGCCTTTTCGTGCCGGGTCCGTTTCACCTCGTGCAAACGCTCGAGCGCCACGTCAAAGGCGTCATCCACCCCCATGAAGCCATCGACCTCAAAGGGCGACATGTCGTCCCTATGGTGGGTCACACCTATGATCTGCTGGGTACCATCGGACTGCGCCATAAATTCTTTGTGCTGATTCTCTGCCGCCTTCTGGTGCAGCCAGCCGGAATCCAGGGAAGCCAGAAAACCACCCTGCTCCTGAATTTCTTCGAAGAATGCCCAGGCCCGCTCGATCAGCTGTGCCGTGAGCGTTTCCACATAGTAGGAACCGCCCAGGGGATCGGTGACCGCGGCGACGTTGGTTTCCTCCTGCAGAATCTGTTGGATACGCACAGACATCTGATGTGCGTGCTCCGAGGGAATCGAGAGGGCTTCGTCATAACCACTGACACCGAGGGACTGCACGCCACCCAATACCGCGGCGAGCCCCATCAGCGTACCGCGAACGATATTGTTGATCGGCTGTTGGTAGGTCATCCGCGATCCCGCCGTCACGCAGTGAATGCGCAGATTGCTGACCTTGGGATCATTGACGCCGTAGCGTTCGCTCAGCAGCTGGGTCCACATCAGTCGCGCGGCGCGCAGCTTGCTCGCTTCCTCAAAAATATCCATGGACATGCGGAAGCTGACCCCGCCGCAGGCGCGCGCAGCGCGGGCGATCGGCATGGTACCGCGACGCTTGATCTCTTCGAGATACTCCACCGCGTTGGCGAACAGGGCGCCAAGTTCCTGCGGCGCGTTGAGACCGGAGTCGGCGCCGTTATAGCCGGCAATGGAGACCGGCACCCAGCGCGGCAGATGCTGATCACAAAACTCCATGATGTCGGCGTTAAAGCGCAGTCCGGGCGCCGTGGGTATCTGCTGCTTTGTCACGCAGCCCAGATAGGTCAGGAAAAAATCACTCTGCCCGGTACCCGGCAGTCGGGACAAATCAATGCCGCGCCGCTTGGCGACGGTCCAGTAACCGGCAAGGGCAAAGGGTGCGTGCTGCACCACCGCTCCGCCCGCATGCCCGTAGCTGCTCTCAATCGGCAGATCTTTCATGCAGATGTCCATATCGCGGACGCTCTGCATCACCGCGCCGGTCAGTCCCACGTCTTCACGACGGGCGAGTACCTCCGGGTGGTCTACGTTGTAAAGGTGGTCGGCAGTATTGCGATCGTGCTCCATGATGAAGCCGGTCTCGCCCTGCTCCAGGAGAAATCGAATCCGCTCATTTTCGTCTTCGGGCTTGCCAAACCCGCTGAGCTGAAAGATACGCCAGGGCTTGGTGCGATAGCCCGTGGGATAGCTGCCGCGATGAAATGGCGCCTGGCCCGGCGCGGCACCGAGGACCTTCTGGTGCTCGGGGGGCACATCGTCAGCTACGTAATAGCTCTTGAGGGGAATGCCCGAGGCACTTACCCACTCCCGGGAATCATCAGGGGGTTGCTGCATGTTGTGACCTGGCTCTCTAGTTATTTGGGTCGAACAGGCTCAGCAAGATACTACCGGAAATTGACCGCTGTCTACCGATAAAAGATTTACTTGACTGGCAATAAGAAAATATTACTCTAGCTATCTAGCCTTCGGCATACGCAAATCTAACTATAAGGATGAAGCCATGGTCTCTCCCTCCGTCTTTGATCTGACGGCCACAGAAAAGGTTTACATTGGCGAGCGCGCCTCAAACGCGATTGCCACGGAAGCCGAGCGCCTGGGCGCGAAGCGTGTATTCCTGCTGGTCAGCTCGAGCCTCAACCAGCAAACCGATGAGGTTGCACAGATTCGCAAGGCGCTCGGTGACAGGTTCGCAGCCCTTTACGAAGGAATGCCCGCGCACGCACCGCGCGCCGCCGTCCTGGAGGCCGCCGCAATTGCCCGCGATGCCGACGCCGATCTGGTGGTGACCGTTGGTGGAGGTTCCGTCACCGACGCGGGCAAAATCGTCACCATCTGCCTGAAACACAACATCAGGACCCACGATGACTTCGACAATTACCGGGTCTATGTGAACGACGCGGGCGAAGTCGTGAAACCGGTATTTGATGCGCCGGACGTGCGCGCGATCATCTGCCCGACCACCCTCTCCGGCGGTGAGTTCAATCCTCTGAGCGGGGCCACGGACGAAGTCGTCAAGCTCAAGCAGGCCTATGAGCAGCGCATGATGGCCCCCGTCACGGTGATTCTCGACCCGGCGCTCACGGTGCATACGCCGGAATGGCTGTGGATGTCGACGGGCGTTCGGGCGGTCGATCACGCGCTTGAGGCGCTGGGATCGCTGGCATCGAACTACTACGCTGACGGCATGGCCGCCAGCGCCCTGGAACTGCTCAGCGAGGGACTTTCGCGTGTGAAGGCAGATCCGACGGACCTCGATGCCCGACTCAAGTGCCAGGTTGGTGCCTGGCAGTCCATGATTCCCATCGTCGGCGGTGTTCCCATGGGCCTCAGTCATGCGGTAGGCCACGTGCTTGGTGGCAGCTTCGATGTGCCCCATGGCTACTGCTCCTGCGTCATGGCACCGGCGGTACTGGCCTTCAACGAGTCGGTTAACGGTGACCGCCAGAAACGCATCAGCCGCGCCTTTGGGCGACCGGGAGAGTCGGCCTCGGTCATCGTCGATGAATTCATCACCAGCCTGGGCATGCCTCGCTCGCTCGCCGCTGTGGGCGTGACGCCTGCGGACCATGCGCTGGTCGCAGAAAACACCATGCATGACTTCTGGGCTCGTACCAACCCGCGCACGGTGGAAAAAGCCGAGGACGTGTTGCCCGTTCTTAAAATGGCGGCCGAATAGGCCACCACGTGGTGGCGGAGATCGCAGTAGTGACGGGCCCAAACGCAGAGCGGGCAGGACTCAAGAGCGAGCTCGCGCTGTTCAAGCGCCGCCGTATCCGTGAGGAGGCGGCGCACCTGTTTTTTCAGCAGGGCTATGAGAGCGCCACGATCGATGCGATTGCCGAGCGACTCAAAGTCACCAAACCGTTTATCTACAGCTACTACAAAAACAAGGGCGAGATACTTTTTGATATATCCAGGCTCGGCATCAGCCTGTCTCTCGACGCGCTGGACGAGTGCCTCGCCTCTTCCGGGTCCTACTGGGACCGACTGAAGCTGACGATCGACAACGTCACCCGACTGATTCTGGACAACGAAGAGAATATTGTTGTTTATCTCCGCGAAGAAAAGAATCTGGAGGAGAGCGCCGCGCGCGAAATCCGCAATCTGCGCTCACTGTTCGACCATCGTCTCGCGGAATTCCTGCGGGAGGGTACACAGGCCGGGGACTTCTCCGTAGACAACCCGGGGCTGAGCGCCACGACCATCGGTGGAATGATGAGTTGGGTTGCGCTCTGGTACACCCCCGGCGGGCACTGGTCCGAGACAGAAGTAATCGCGAACCTGATCCAGAACGTGGCGCGAATTGTTCATTCGTCACTGCGTCTGGAGACCATGGACCTGAAACCACCGCAGCAATCCGGCGAATCCGGCAATCCCGGATCGAAGTCGCAGATATCAGCCAGCAAATAACAAAGGAGCAACCTGTGAGCGCAGCTTATCGAGACCCGCGAATACCTGTCCGAGAGGAATGCGTCGTGCGCTATCTCATCGACAAGTGGGCCGCTGAGATACCGGATACGATCTACGCGATTTTCGAAAACGGCGATACCTGGAGCTACCGGGAACTGAAAGAGCAGGTGACAGCCACCGCTGCCGGCCTCGCTGCTCGCGGCGTATCCCAGGGGGATCACGTCGCCGTGTGGCTGTTCGGAGGCCGCGAGGGCATCCTCAGCTTTTTTGCCATCAACTATCTTGGCGCGGTCTTTGTTCCCTTCAATACCGCCTACAAGGGCGGGCTTCTTGAGCACGTGTTGCGCAACTCCGACGCCGAGCTGTTGATTGCCCATCGCGATCTGATCCCGCGTCTGGCCGACGTCGATACCTCGGCGCTCACGGCCGTGATGGCCGTCGCTGGCGACCCGGACAGCTCACCGCTCCCCTGTGAACCCTTTGAGTCCCTCGCCGCAAGCGGCGTGGAGCTCCCCGAGCTGACCCGTCCCATCGAGCCCTGGGACAATCAGTCGATTATCTACACCTCGGGCACCACCGGCCCTTCCAAAGGCGTGCTGTCTTCTTACCTGCACCTGTTTACCAATGCAGGTCCGGAGACCTGGCACTTTGTGCACGGTGACGACCGTTTCCTGATCAATATGCCACTGTTTCACATCGGCGGCATGGGCATTATTTCCGTCATGCTGGCCCGCGGCGGATCCATTGCCGTGATGGAAAACTTTGACACCGCGCGCTTCTGGCCCTTTGTGCGTGAAACCAAAACGACCGCGGCCTTTCTGCTCGGCGTGATGGCGACTTTTCTACTCAAGCAGCCCGCATCTGCAGATGATCGCGATCACAGTCTGCGCCTGGCCTTCATGGTCCCGATGACCGAAACCGCCGGTGAACTGCACGAACGCTTTGGCATCGATATCTACACGATCTTTAACATGACCGAAATCTCTTCTCCGATCGTTTCCGACCCAAACCCTACCCGCCGAGGTACCTGCGGTAAAAAGCGTGATGGCGTGGACGTGCGGCTCGTTGACGAAAACGACTGCGAAGTGGCCATCGGCGAAATCGGCGAAATGCTGGTGCGAACGGATCGTCCCTGGGGCATGAATTCCGGCTATTACAAAAATCCCGAGGCGACCGCCGAGGCCTGGCGTAACGGCTGGTTCCACACCGGCGACTGCTTTCGCCGCGATGAGGCGGGCTACTACTACTTCGTGGATCGTCGCAAGGACGCCATCCGCCGCCGCGGTGAAAACATTTCCTCCTTTGAAGTCGAGGCCGAAGTGGTCGCCTTCCCGGCTGTGCGCGAGGCCGCCGCCTACGGCGTGCCCAGCGATCTCAGCGAGGATGACGTCATGATCACCGTCGCGCCGGTGGACGGACACCGTATCGACCCGGAAGAACTGATTCATTTTCTGATCGACCGCATGGCCTATTTTATGGTCCCCCGCTATATCCGCATTCTCGATGAGCTTCCCAAGACGCCCTCGGCAAAAGTGCAGAAGCATCTTCTGCGAGACGAGGCGGTGACCCCCGATACCTGGGACCGGGAAAAAGCGGGAATCAAGGTAAAACGGGAGGCGCTGGGCAAGTAAAAACCTGATCACGAAAGCCAGAGGAAGAAAGCAACCGCAAGTCAGCAAGGCCAACAACATAATTACACGGGTAGGAACACACTATGCGCAAGATACGAACCAAGCTCCTCACTGCCGCGGTGAGCGCCGCAATATTTGCACCGGGCATCGTCAGCGCCCAGAACACCCTGGAAGAAGTCGTCGTCACGGCGACCAAGCGCGACGCAAGCCTCTCGGACCTATCGGTCGCGGCTAACGTCCTGAGCGGCGATGAAATCGGACCGGGCGGGGTACAGACCGTCCGCGACATGTACACCGAGATTCCCAATCTGTCGATCGGCGATCAGTTCGGCTTTGCGCGAATATTCATGCGCGGCATCGGGATGACCAGTATCGATATCGGTGGCGAAGGCGCGGTATCCATCCTGCAGGACGGTTCGATTATCCCACGCCCCGCCGCCCAGCTGGTGGGCATGTTTGATCTGGAGCAGGTTGAAGTCCTGCGCGGCCCCCAGGGCACACTTTACGGACGCGGTGCCACCGCCGGTGCAATCAATATCGTAACCGCAAAACCGGGCAACGAACTCGGCGGCTACGTAAACGCCACGGTCGGCAACTACGGCATGACGACACTTGAAGGTGCTGTCGACCTGCCCATGAGCGACAATCTGGCCCTGCGCCTGGCCACCAAAGTCGAGCGTCGGGACGGCTACGGTGAGAACCTGTTTACCGGCAACGATGTTGACGACCGCGATGCCAACGCCTACCGCGCGACCCTCGCCTACACCCCGGATGCCGCCTGGGACGCGACACTGTCCTACCAGTACTACGAAGAGGACGATAACAACTATGCGTTCCACTACTTCGGTCCCTCAGCGGGCACCGTGGGCGGACAGCCGCCGGCCGTGGGCGCATTGGGCGGCAGTACTATTTTTGACGTGGGCGGGACCTTCTACGATATCTACTCGGATCAGGAAGCGATCAACAAGCGGGATGGCTATCTTGCCAACCTGATCCTGAACTTTGAGCTGTCCGACGGTGTCTCGCTGCGCTCGACCACATCGGCACAGAGCATGGATCGCTTTTTACGCGACGATCTGGATTCCACCGAGGTCGATCTGTTCGGTCAGAACAACTACACCGAAGAGAGCGACTCCTTTGGCCAGGAATTTACCCTCAACGTGGTGCGGGATAACTACAGCGTTCTGGCCGGCGCCATGTACTTCGAAGAAGAACTGTTTGGTGAGGTGCGCGTGCCCTTAACCAACTTCTGCTTCTTCGCTGCACCGGCAACCTGCGGAACGCCCGTGGGCGACTTCCTCAATAGCGGGAAGTATCTGCAGGACGGCGACGTGGATATCACTGCCTACGCGGCCTTTGTAGAGGTTACCGTCCCCCTCGGCGAGCAGTTCACGGTGATTGCCGGCGCCCGCTATAACTACGAGGAGCGTGAGGGCACAGGATCGTTCATTTTCGATGCGATCGGACTCAACGTACCCACTGACGCCAAGGCTGACTGGGACGATATCACTCCCCGTATCACCCTCGAGTATCGACCTGGCGACAACGTCATGCTCTACGCCACTTACAACCAGGCCTTCAAGTCCGGTGTAATCAATACCGGGAGCGTAAGCCCACCGCTGGATCCGGAAACGGTTGATGCCTTTGAGGTCGGTTACAAGGGCAGCAACGATGATGGCAGCCTGACCTACGCATTCGCAGCGTTCTTCTACGACTATCAGGACGTACAGATATCCTTCGTTGACGCCACCAGCACCGTCAGCACCATCAACGCCGCAGCGGCGGAAAACTTTGGTGCTGAGCTGGAATTGAACTACGCGATGACCGATTCCCTGAGCGTGGACTTTTATGCCACCTACCTCAGCGCGGAATATCAGGAGTTCATCAACGGTGACTACGCCAATGGCTTCACACCGACGGATCTGAGTGGCAACACGCTGCCCAACGCACCGGAGTACACCTTCAAGCTGGGAGTGACCTATCAGACCGCCGTGGGTAACGGCAATCTTCGCGTTCGCGGCGAGGGTTATTACCAGGATGATGTGTACTTCACCGAGTGGAACCGAAGCGATGCGGCACAGGATGCCTATGGCCTGATCAACGCCAGTGCGGATTACAGTTTTGGGGCCGACGGTCGCTGGATGGTCAGCCTCTGGGGTCGCAACCTGACCGATGAGGAGGTCTTCTCCAACAACATCATCACCGCGCCGCTCTACAACTCGCTGCGCGTCGGCTCAATGTTGCCGCCGAGAACCTACGGCGTCACCGGCTCCTATGCATTCTGATTAGTATCTGAAGGCAATAGCAAGGCCGGTGCAGAACCCATCTGCACCGGTTTTTTTTAGCTCATGGCGAAGTTCAGGGATCGCTTTGCTGCGCGCGGAACCTCGTAGGAATGACGGGCGGCCCGGGAAACTCAACCCGAGGGCGTATTCAGCTGCCGCTGATAGTCCTGATCGTCATAGCTGCCGATCGAATCCAGAATCAGGCCGTCCGCATCAAAAACCCAGGACTCGAAACCACTGAACAGTACCCCATTCCCCGTCCCCCCGGGCCCGGTATTGGTCCCGCTAAAGGTCCAGTGATAGTTCACCCGGTCATCGACGGTCTCCAGACGATCGTTAACCAGCACCAGATCCGGAAAGGCCTGCATAAAGCCAAGTACCGTTGCCTCAATCGCATCACGACCCGCGGCAGGCTCTCCCCCATTGATCGTGAGCACACCATCGGGCGCATAAAGACCGGCGACCCTGGCCGGATCATCACTGTTCCAGGCTGCGGTGTAGGCTGCAGCGAATTCATCCAGATCCTGTCTCTGGGACATAGCTTTCTCCATTGAACAACCGGCAAATCCCGACAGGACGCACAGTAGTAGCAAAGCCTTGGGTAAGAGCATCAAACGGTTTCCTATGCGTTTCACCCTCGATTGTAGTCCAGACTCCCGTAAAAAAGTCACAAGCCGACGCTTTTCAATTGCGCACAAGGCGCGACAGGAGGATGATCCGCGATCGTTGAAAACACCTCCGGATACTCGGATCAATGAAAACCCTGAACTCTTACAAGATGTCTTACGAGACATGCTCGCACGCCCCGTCTCCGGGGGCGGTGTCTGTGGTTCTGCGCCAGGCGCAGAAGACCGTGGAGACCGGCATGTGCCATGCACAGGGTAGTTTGAGGAAGCTTAACGCGTAATTACACGCATTTTTAAAAAAAGGCCTCCAAGAACTCAGGGCTTGGAGGCCTTTTTCGTTTACCACTCGAAAAATGACTCCACCGCTCCGGGTTTTTGGCAGCCGCAAAGGTGGACGCCGTGCAACGGTCATTGAGAGCTAATACATCCCTGATTTACCTGATGGGTTTTTTTCACAGTTTCGTGCTGATCGTGCCCGTGTTCGTACCACTGGTACAGGAACACGGGCTGTCCATGACCCAGGTCCTACAGACCCAGGCGCTCTACGCACTGACCATCGCCTGCTTCGAGGTGCCCTCGGGCTACATCGCCGATATCTGGGGACGCCGGCGCGCGATTGTCATGGGTTCCGCTATCAATGGCCTTGGTTTCCTCTGGCTCACGCAGGCGGACGCCTTCGGGGACTTCCTGGTTTACGAGTTTCTGCTGGGGGTGGGTCTGAGCCTGATATCAGGGGCTGATCTGGCTCTTCTTTATGACTCCGAAAAAGAACTGGAAGCCGAGGGCGAGTCCTATGCAGGAGCCAGTAAATCCCTCAGCCGCCTGATCTCTATCGAAGCCGGCGCGTCAGGCGTCGCGGGTATCGGGGCCGCCTTGCTGCTGCTCATCGGCGACATGAAGCTGTTGATCGCCGCCCAGGCTCTGTGCGGATTCGTACCGCTGGTCCTGAGCTTCTGGCTGATCGAATCCTCGCGCCCGGTGCTGTCGCAGAATCACGGCGCCAACACCCTTGCGATTATCGATATGCTGATCCGCGGCAAACCGGTCGTGGTCTGGACCGCCGTGGCCATCGCCGCCTTTGGACTGCTTGCGCTGTATTCATTCTGGATCTACCAGAAGTACTGGGAACTTCAGGGAATCCCCGTTGAGCATTTCGGCTACATCTGGGCGGTCTTCGCATTGATCGTCAGCCTCGGCGCGCGCTATGCGGGACAGCTGGAGCGGATTCTCGGCTGGCGGCGATTACTTGCGGTGACCGCGGCGCTCCCCATACTCGGGCTGCTGGGCATGGCCTACGTGGGTGGCTGGGTCGGCGTGATGTTCGGCTTTGCGATCCAGCTGAGTCGCGGCATGAGTCTGACCCTGTTTTACGATGCACTCAACCGGCGTATTCCCGGAGACTTCAGAGCGACCGTGAACTCACTGGTCAGCCTGGCCGTGCGCAGTTTGTTTATCGTGACCGGACCGATTCTCGGATGGGCTCTGGATGAGCAGGGCATGCAGGGAACGCTGCTGTTTCTTGCGGCATTATTCGCGCCACTGCTGATCGCGGTAAGCTTCAGCCTGGGACTGCGAATTCGCAAAGAGCACCTGGGGCTCGCTCTGCCCCCGGCCGTGCCGCTCAACGGTCCTCGCAGCGCCGCTTAAGCGCCCGGGAAAAGCCTGCGGCAGCTAGTTCGACTTGCAGGGAGTACATCAGTTGGCCAGACGTCTGCGACATCGCAGGAACCCTCAGAAGGACTCCGGGCCCCGGCCCGGCAGTCCCTTTGACGCCGAAGTCCGCGATCTCAACAGCGATGGCCAGGGGGTGCTCTCGCACCCGGACGGAAGAGTGTTCTTCGCCGGAGGCGTCTGGCCCGGCGAGCGCGGCAGCTTTGAGATCATCAGTCTCAGGGGGCGGATGGGCTACGCACGACTGCTTACTCTGACTGAAGCGTCCCCCCAGCGGATCGACCCGCCCTGCCCCCATCATGGTTTTGACGCCAGAAGCTGCGGCGGGTGTCCCTGGCAGTTCGTCAGCTACGAGGCCCAACTCGAAGCCAAACAGCAGCGCGTCGTCAAAGCCCTGAGCGGGATCTGTGATCCCCGGAATATTTCAGACATATGGCCATCGCCAGCAGCCCTGGGTTACCGCAACCGGGCGCAGCTCAAGAGCGACGGAAGACGCCTGGGTTACGTCGCCGGCGGTTCAAAGGTGCTTGCCCAGGTCGAGGACTGTCTGGTGCTCAATCAGCACAACCGCGAGACCCTTCGCGCACTGCGCGAGCAACTCCCCAACCCTGCCTGGAAACCCGCCAAAGGGCGGCAATGGACAACCCTGGACCTGGACGACCATATCGATGCCTCACAGGTTCAGCTCAATGAGCGCCGCCCCTTCCGCCAGGGCAATAGCGCGCAAAACGCGCGCATGCGCGACTGGCTGGCAGAGCAGATAGCAGCGCTCGGCTCACCCTCGCCGACCGTCGAACTGTTTGCAGGATCAGGAAACTTTAGCGACATCCTCGCAGCCACATCCGGCGAGGTTCTTGCCCTGGACAGCTTTCGTCCGGCAATCGACCAACTGGAGAGCAAACAACTGCCGGGGGTCCGGAGCCTCTGCCGCGATCTGGCAAAGCCGGACACTCCCGAGGAGATTGCCAGCGCACTGGCATCAGCGAAACTCATGGTTCTCGACCCGCCGCGAGATGGGCTGAAAAACATCGCAGACTATCTGCGCCACAGCAGGCAGCTTAAGAGCATCATTTATATCTCCTGCGATAGCGCGACCCTTGCAAGAGACCTGCGCGCCGCCTCAGACGCCGGTTTTCAGCTTGAGCATGTGCAGGCGCTGGACCTGTTTCCCCAGACACCCCATGTCGAAGTGCTGACCGTAGCCACGCGCTGAAGCGTCAGCCCCGTTAGAGCAGGGCACCCACCAGCCAGAACACCAGCATGGCGGAAACCACGGTATAGCTGTGGTTGCGCGTCTTATAGGCAACCAGTGCCGCGCAGAGCAGACCGGCGATCTCCGGGGCAGCAATCATCACTTGCCCTGAAGGCCCCGTTAACATCGCCACAATCAGCGCCCCCATGACCGCTGGCGCCACATACTCAAGTGCACTGAGAATCACGGGCGGGAAGCGACGATCGGCAAGGGCCACGATAAAAATTGCCCGGCTGAGATACACCCCGATGCCGGCCAGGAGGATCGCCAGAAAATCGCTCATGTCTTGCGTCGCCTGAGCTCGAGGGCCAGCCCGACCACAATACCCACCAGCGCGGCAATCAGCAGACCGGAACGATTGGGTAAATCAGCCAGGGCCACGGTCACCGCCGCGGAGACCAGGGCTACCGCCGCCTTTTCCCACCGATTGATCGCCGTCACCAGCAGGGCGGTAAACAGTACCGGCGCGGCAAAGTAGAGATTCCATTGCGCAGGAATAAGCGGCCCGAGAAAAATGCCGAGAATCGTGAACAGCATCCAGAGGGTCCAGACCGTCAACCCGACACTGAGAAAGTAGATTCGAAAGGCCAGAGGGTCATCGTCCCGGCGCAGCGTCGCAAGGGCAAACACCTGGTCGAGGAGAAAATACGGCGCCACCCAGCGAAACCATCGCGGTTGCTCGCGAAAGCTGGGAGCGAGACTCACGGAATAGAGCAGATGCCGTGCGCTCACGATCAAAGCCGCCGTCACCGCCGCGGCAACGGAGGCCCCCTCACCCAGCAGGCTGAGCAGGGTTATCTGCGCCGCTCCACCAAACATCAGCGGCGCAGAAGACCATCCCAGCCAGATTCCGATCCCGGATTCGTTAACCACCACGCCAAACACCAGCGCAAAGGGAATCGCCGGCAGAAACAGCGGAATACTGTCAGCAATACCGCGGCGTATTTGAATGGCGTGTTGGCTCATGGCCGAGCATTGTACGCGAGGCGTTTCCCGATATAGTGAGCTTTCGTCGCCAGGCCGTGTATGACCATGTTCAAAAAGCTCGTCCTCAGCACCCTACTCTTGCCCCTCGCGTTCACGATACTTCCGGCATTTGGAGCCGAAGAGAACGCAAGAACACAGGCGGGCGAGTCCGCTTACCACGGTGAAACAACCGAAATCTCTATGAGCATCTGCGAAGGTGACTATCCGGTGATCGGCATTCTCACACTGCCGGCGCAGGGACCCGAACCCGCCCCGGCGGTACTGCTGCTGCACGGCACGGCCTCGCAGAAAAACGAGGTCGGGAATCTCTATGCGCGCCTGGCCGCCGCGCTGGCACAGGCGGGCATCGCATCGCTGCGCATCGATTTTGCCGGCAGCGGAGAAAGCCCGGTGGACTATCGGCAATACAGTCTCAGCGGCGCCACCTCAGATGCTGCGATCAGCTTCGATTTTCTGCAGCATCACCCCGCCGTTGACCGAAAAAAGATAGCCGTGCTGGGATTCAGCCAGGGCGGACTCATTGCGCAGCGCCTGGTGCTGCAGGAACCGGCCCTGGCAGCACTCGTCACC
>CAZGGN010000010.1:0-5198 GCA_964525195.1 uncultured Congregibacter sp. | reverse complement strand
GTCGGTTCCTTTGACGATTTTTTTGCCGCCTACTACGCCACCGCTCAGCGCGATGGCTACGCCGAGGTCCCCTTTGACTGGCTCCCTGAACCCCTGGCATTCGATCTCAAATGGTTTGAGGAGATGAAAGCCCAGCGCACCCTGACTGACATGCGCCGCTATGAGGGCCCGATCCTGGCAATTGCCGGCGCTGCGGACCGCACCGTACCCTTCACCCAGAGCAGCGCACTGGTTGCCCAATCACCGCACCCGGCAAGTCGGGCGGTCCTGCTGGCCGGCGCCAACCATATCTTTAATGTACTGAGTTCCGGGCCCGGCACTCCGGATGTCGCTCCAAGTCACGAGCAGCTTATCGGGCTGAGCGTGGACTGGTTCAAATTTGTCTTAAGTCCCGCCGCATCGGAATAGGCCGAAGGGGGCGAAGCTACCGGCGCGGAGATTCAGGCGAGGTCCAAGTCCATGGGAATAAACTTGCAGACCAGCACCTGCGCCCCGCAGCGCGCGCTGCTGGCACGCAGCGTTTCGCTCACCGCCTTCATCACAACATCGTGATCGCCCTGAATCTGGGTACTCATGGCATTGGTGACAACGGTAAGGCCTTCATAGGTGTTCAGATCCTGAATCAGCGCGCTGATGACCGGAATATAGTCCTCATGCAGCGGATAGAGACTGAGTTCAGCGGTCAGCGTCATATGGGGTATTCCTTGGAAAAATTTTGGGGAGCGGCCCTGGCAAGACTGGCAGTATTAACCGGCGCCCGCTGCGTAAGCGTCAACTGCACATCGTCAAACACCTGAAGAAAGCCCGCCTCAAGCTCACGATCATGGATCAGCACCTGCTCGAGAATGACGCTCAGATCCTGCGGCCGTGCCAGCCGGCGCGACAATCGCCTGAGCACAGCGTGAACGCCATCGATAGATTCATAGACCCGCAGCCAGTCCGCGTCGGTCCAATAGGGCGCTACCTTCGCGAGCACCGGCGGCAGCAGTTCCCGCTCGTTGCGCAGCACCTCGTAAACCCCCTCGACAAATTGCCCGGGGTCCCAGCGACTGAATCGACGCCAGTGACGACTCAGGTAGTGGTCAAAGAGGACATCCAGGACAATGCCTGCGTAGCGGCGCTGCCCCTCGGGAAAGTACTGTTTCAGCGCACGATAGTGAGGATGGCTATCGGTAAGTACATCGACGCTTCGGTGACGACGGATGCCGTCGACGACCCGCGGGTGCAGGGGCTGTTCCGCAAGCGGCCCCTTCACCAGGTCGCCTGCGATATTGCCAATCAGGCTGTGAGGATAGGGCTCAGCGAGCAGGGCATGTGCGAGATAATTCATATCGGCCGCTTAAAGGCTACGACGGCTTGCCGGCACCCGACGCAGGATCAGCCTTTGCGCACCGCGCGCGCCGCAGAGAACACCACGACAAACGTCAGCACCTCGATCACGATCGGCTCCAGGGTGAGTGCCGCGCCGTGCATCTGCCAGGCAAGCACGCGAGCCGGTGCTACCAGCCCGATCAACAGCGCTCCTGCCATCAGGAAGCCCGAGTCGCGCTTCATCACGCCGTAGAGCATAAAGACCCCGGAACACAGGAAAAACGCCGCACTGTCGCCGAGCTGTGTCGCCAGCCCGGTCCCCTGCAGCAATGAGGCGCCCAGCGCACCGGCGACAACGGCAGGCGCAGCAAGCCAGCCGAGTCCGATAGCAAGATACAAAACACCAAACAGCGTGGTGAAGCCAAGCGCCAGCTTGCCCGGCAGCGATAAAGGTGCGGTCATCGGGTGGGTCCCTTTGTCTGTGGTTATCATGGGCTGACTCGCGATCGCCCTGCGCGGCAATCGTCCAGGCCACAGCGAGCGTATACACAGCGAATCCCGGAGACAAGCACCATGCAAACGCCACACGCGACCACGCTGCTGGTTGATGACTTCAGTGATCCACGCCACGCCAGTAACGGCCATCACTGGCGTTTTTTCAGTGATGCGGTGATGGGCGGCGTATCCGAGGGTTATGCTCGCCACGAAACGGTTGCAGGACGACCCTCAATGCACCTCATGGGTGAGGTCAGCCTCGAGCACAACGGCGGTTTTATTCAGATGGCACTGGATCTCGCCGAAGAGGGCAAAGAACTGGACGCCAGCCACTGTAGCGGCATCGCCGCGACGGTGCTGGGCGACGGGGGCCGCTATGCAGTCAACCTGCGAAGTTCTGATGTTCGCAGGCCCTGGCAGAGCTATCGCTGTGAGTTTAAGAGCCGTGATAGCTGGACCACCTATCACCTGCCCTTTGAGGCGTTCCTGCCCCACCGCATCGCCTGCCCCCTGGCCCCCGATAAACTGCGCCGCGTCGGCCTTATCGCCATCGGCAGACCGGGACGGGCAGAACTCGCGGTGTCCAGGCTGGAATTTTACCGTCAATCTCAAAGCGCTTGAGCGCGTTGCAATCTTGTCAGACGGCGTGATCGCCAGCCCTCCAAAAAAGCCAGTGCTGCCCAGGCATAGACTGTCACCCCGATAAAAGTGGCAAAGCGGATCAGGAATGCCGTCAAGGCGTCATCGCCATTGGCACTGTCTTCTACCGCCGGCCCCAGAAGAATCAGCATGGTTACCAGCGCGTTAATCCAGAAAGAAGGCGCTACGCTTGTTTTCCAGAGGCCATAGAGTTTGGCAGCGGTAAACAAGGCAAACACCAGCATCCAGAGCGCAAACATCCACAGGGTCGGCGCTATCGACAGCGCAATCCAGAAAAGCACTGCCATGACCCCGCCGACAAAGGTGGATCCGATCAGTTCCCGGCCCGCATGACGTGCATCGATCATCGTCGCCTGCTGGCCGAGCGAAACCGACTTCATAATGGTCATGAGGTATTGCGCAGGGTTGGTCAGCGCCAACAGGTAGGCGGGCATCACTATCAGTGCCGCACGAATCGCCAGCCAGTTCGATAAGGTCTCAGGCTCAGGAGTTTCGCCTGGCACCACAGCCTTCGCGGCCGGAGACTCGGGGAAAAACGGATAGACCAGCCACTGGCAGGCGACCGCGGTAGCCATGGCAAGACCCAGCGACTTGATCACGGTGGTCGCCAGCAGGGAATCGACAGAGCCCGCTACCGAGATGAGCGTGAAACCCACCGTCAGGAACATCCCCAGGATCCGTTTGCCGTGGATAAGCGTCAGGTACATGGAAAAATACAAACCCACCGCGACAATTAACACGGCAGTCACCGGGTAGTAGCGCAGCACGGGGATCAGCAACACGCCAACGGTGAGCGAAACCAGCATGACCAGCAGCAAGGCAACGAGCGCCCTGGGACCCATCGGCGGCCCGGGCATGGCACAGAGAAACACAACAAACAGCGGTGCCAGAAACGGCAGGGGAAAGGCCAGGCCATAGGCCAGCGCCAGCGAAAGGGCAGTGGCAAAAGCAAAACGCTGGGCTCGATTTTCCATGAGGCGTATGTCGACCAGCCGCTAGTAGGCGTAGGACAGCCAGCTCATCACGCGGATATAGAGACGACCGAGCAGCTTGAGCACCGTCGCCTCCTCGCTGTACACAATCACCGCTGCCTGCCCTCCGATACGCAGCTGTTCGCGCAGTTCCCGGTCCGTCGACTCAAAACCCACCACGACCGGAAAGCGCTGCGCCTGACGCAGCCAGTCACGGCTGTTCTGCACGGAGGGGAGCGTACCGGGCTGCGATGTCTGACCGGCACTTACACCCAGGCCAATACTGCGAACCTCGCCGGCAAAAACGCGTCCGGGAAGCGCATCAAAGAGGATTTCGGCGGGGCTGCCCGCCATCAGATGGCCCAGATTGTTTTCGGTGAATTCCGCATTGACCCAAAGATCATGGATTGCGATCAGGGTCATCACCGGCTTCCCGGTTCCCGCGTACTGCCCCACGTCGGCACGCAGGTCGGTGATCATGCCCGCCGAAGACGCTTTAACAACCGTTCTATCCAGGTCCAGCCTGGCTTTTTCCACCGCCGAGCGGGCTGAGAGCAGTATCGCGTTGCTGTCATCGTCATCGCCGCCTTTTTGCTCAATGGCCCGCTGAATATCCGATTCCGCTGCGCTCACCTTGGCGAGGGCCTGATCCAACGAGGCCTTGGACGATTCCAGCCGCCGCATCGATATGGTTCCGGGATCATCCTCGTGCAGTCGTGTCAGCCGCTCGAAGTCCTGCCTGGCCCGCAGTGCATTCGCCTGCGCCGCATCAAGGCTGGCACGCGCCGACGCGACCATGGCATTTCCGGCCTCCACCTGTCCCCGGGTGTTCACCAGGTCCGACTCAGCCCGGGACAGGGCTATCCGATAGGGGGTGGGATCGATCTCAAACAGCCGGTCACCCTCCTCGACCTCCTGATTGTTACCGACCCACACCCGGGTCACGTTGCCCGCGACCTGGGGCGCCACGCCAATCACATAACCCTGCACCCGCGCCTGACTTGTGTAGGGCGCGTAGCGATCCGACAGGAGATACCAACTGAGGCTCGCGAGAATCAATACCCCGGCGACAAGGGACGTGCGCTTGACCCCGGTTCCGCCCTGCCTGTCCTGGCTTGTTTCGGCATCGCTCATGGCGAAGGTCCTCCTGAGTGCGCAGCATCCAGCTTGTCCGGAAGCACCGCGTCGTCCGTGCTGCCCCAGTCGGTTCGCTCGCGCATCGTCGCGCGCACCTCCCCGGGGATCATGTCTTCAAAAGTCTGAGGCTCCCAGCCACCACCCAGGGCCCGGTAGAGCGCAATCACCGCAGAAACATGCGCGCCCTCCGTGACGAGTTCTTTCTCGGCCTGGGCGAATAGCGCACGCTGGGCGTCAAGCACGCGCTGGAAATCGGCGTAGCCTTCACGATAACGACGATTTGCGATGTCCAGCGCGCGCTCTGCTGCTGCATGTGATTGCGCCAGCACTTTTCCGGCTTCTGCGGTCTTGAGTACGGCCACCGCCGCGTCGTCTATCTCCCGGGCAGCCTGAAGCAGCGTCGCGTCGTAGGATTCGAGCGCCTGCTGGAGACGCACATCCTGCACCCGGATATTGGCGCGAATACGCCCGTAATCAAAGATATTCCAGGTGACTGAGGGCCCGGCCGCAAAGGTTGTTCCATCTCGCGTCACACCCAGGCTATCGCCCGTCCAGCCGAAACTGCCAAGCAGTGAAATTGCCGGGTACAGATCGGCCTTCGCAAGACCTATCTGTGCCGACTGT
>CAZGGN010000009.1:37130-41356 GCA_964525195.1 uncultured Congregibacter sp. | reverse complement strand
AATGAGTAACGCGAGCAGTAATGCCGAACCGGCAAATGCAGTCTTCTGGCGATTATTCACACGCTGGTCTCCCGCGAAATCAATGGGTCGAACATAACCCAGCTCCCGGGAGGAGCGCAATCTGATCGGGGTTGTGCCGTCGGCACAACCCCCTGGCGTAGGCCTACTCAGTCAGCGTCGCCAGACTGTCACGTATTGCACTCGGCGCACCGGATATCTTCATAAACGTTCCCATGCCCAGATCCGGGAAGGCGAGGGCAATGCGAAACTTTCCGGCCAGGGCGTAGGCGCTGTCGCCCGACACCAGCAGCGCGTAGGGCAGATGTGCCGTGTGCTTGAGTGCGTCGCCATCGGTGGCGTCCATGACCGTGCGGTCGGCGCCGCTGCCATTGGCGATACCAACGCCAAAGAGCACCTCATTGCTGCCGGGCACAGCGACCTCAAATACCGGGGTCAGCCCGTCATTGTTGTTGGCGAGGTTGTTGCGGATTGTGGTCAGGGCCTGTTCATGGTTGTCGAATGTGGCGAGACGGTCGTGATCGCGGAGACGCGGCATCATCATCATGTAGCGATAGGCGGCCAGCTTCTTTTTGCTCAGGCCTTTTTTCGAACCAAAAGCGGTGCCTTCTCCAAAGAGTGTGGTCAGCGCATTCGAGACGGGGGTCAGCTCGCCGACCTGAAGCGCCGTTCCCCAGTACTCCGGGTTGGCGTAGCTGCGCTGTACTTTGCCATCGGCCTCCGTCAGCCCTAGGCGCAACACGGCTGCGTAACCGCCGAATTCGCCGCTTGCGGCCGCTTTGAGAAGCTCCGGATGGGTGATGGCGATAACCCGGGCGCCCGGGTAGGGGCTGTAGTCGCCGACCACCACAAAGTTACTTCCCTCAAGGGCTTTGCGGGTCGCCGCTGCGGCATCCTCAAGGCCCGCGCTTTGTTCGTCGATGAGAACATAGGGGCGCAGTTCGTCCTGGGCCATCGCGGGTAGCGCCAGACACAAAAACGCAGCCAGCAGAAATTGGGATACTCGATACATTGCGGATACTCACTATTATTAAAATATATGAATATCCTAATCTAGCACCCTGGCGGTCGATATGCACTACCCGGGCGTTGACCCGCCTGGACAGGCCCGCAACTTCGTCTGCTGGTGGACTTGCCGGGGCTGGCAGCCTCGGGGCAACACTAGCGCCGGTCGTTGCTTCGCAAAATCCTGATCGACTGTGCGGTCCGCTGTACGTCTGCTTCCTTATACGCCACCGGACGCCAACGTTTCTCGGCGTAGAGCGTTGTCTGGTCCTTAAAGTGCCGCGCTTCCGGATTGCCTGACTGGCTGTAGCTCAGGAGTGCTTCCGCAAAGGGGCCGTCTTCATCAAACCCGAGGGTGTAGATAAAGCTACTGCCATGCACGACTGGATAGCCCGCATCGGTCAGATATCGGCTGTCGGCAATCGCAGTCGGGCTGACGCCTGCGATGGGCGAAGCGCTCGGGTTGCCGGACATTTGCAGATTGGCCACGCCCTCAAAGGAATTGCCGCCGTGTACCGGGATGGGATCCCCCGCCCGCCAGGCAAACTGTGTGTCCCGCAGGGTCGCGTCCAGGGCGATTCCCGCCGTGTCCAGTACGCCCGCTGCATCAATGAGTGCCTGTCGGGCCTGTGCTTTGTCACCGAGACCTCGCGGCGTCTCGACCGGATTCTGTGCGTCAAAGTCCTGGCTAAACAAGCTGCCGGCGCTAAACATTTCGGGGTATTCGTAGCGCGTGATCCATTCGCGAAAAAGCGCGGCGCCGGGACTGTCGAGATTGAGACTTCCGTCGTAATCACCAAGGACTGCGCAGGCCCGCTTTAACTCGGCGCCGGAGTCCTGGCAAAGCCCGAGCAGTTCCGGCAGCAGCAACTCGGCGCTGAGCCCGCGATTGGCGAAGAGCGCCTGTTGGATTTCCCGGATATTAAACCGCCCGTCCTCACCGGCATCGCCGTAATGGTTTTCGAGCAGGCGAATGTTCATGCGCGTGCGCGGGGAGCGTGCGGTTTCCGTCGGTCCGTAGAGCGCGGAATAGCCGCTTGCAGGCTGTCGCGGGCTGCTCAGCCAATAGCTGTCGTTCGAGTTGAAGACGTAGTCGCGGCGCTCGATGCGCGGGCGCTTGCCGAAGGGCATGGTGCCGGGGATGGGACTGTCGCTATCTTCAACCCAGCGGGTCTTGGGGTCGCTGCCATTCACGAGAATCATGCGTCGGGTGTCGTAGAGCTGTTTCGCAAGCGGGTCGCTCTCTAATGACTGGCGCCAGGTTTCCTCCGCCTCCTCGCTCAGGTAGCCGACCGTTGAGTTGTCCAGGTACAGTGCGCGGCCATCGGCACTGGTGGCGATGGTGTTCACCCAGGGCATGGCGTTATAGCGCCGGTGCGCATCGATAAAGGCATCCAGATCTTCGGCTTCGCCCATGGCTTTCCATTGGGCGAGGAGCGAATAGTTGCCCACGTTGGCATCCCGCACGCTGTAGGCGTACTGATTGTCCCAGCTCATAGCGGGCAGGGTCAGGAGCGGTCCGTGTTTGCTGAAGTACAGCGTATGACTCTGACGGGCGATGCCGCCGTCGTCGAGTGCCACAGGAATCTCCACTTCCCGTGCTTCGATGTCGCTCCATGCATCGCCATCGCGGTAGCGCATCGGATTGGCAGGGTCGAGCTCAAGGCGATAGAACACCAGCCGCTGGCTGGCGGACACCGTGTGGGTCCAGCCGAGGGTCCGGTTAAATCCTATCGAGACGCCGGGACTGCCGAGCAACTGGGCGCCGTAGATATCGAGCTTACCCGGGATGCTCAGATGTTTTTCCCAGAAGCGGCTGCCGCCGTACCATGGGTAATGGGGATTGGCCAGTAGCATGCCGCGGCCATTCTCGCTGTATTCGCTGCCAAGGGCCCAGCCATTTGAGCCCATGCCGGCCAGCGCCGCTTCATCCAGCGTAGCGAGCTGGAGTGACTCACTGGTGGCAAAGGCTGCTTTGGCTTCTGCCCCGGGTGCCTGTACCCCGGCAATGGCTGCGCTCATGCGTGGAAGGGTCTGTGCAATCATCACCATGCGGGTCATGAAATCCAGCGGTGCGACCTCCCGTACCCAGGGAGCGCCGCTGCACCAGGAGCTGTTACGTGTTCCCGGGTGCTCGCGAATATAGCGGTTATAGCCGGCGGTGTAGCCGGCCAGCCAGCGCTTGATCTCCGGATCCTGGGAGTCCATGGCTTCTCTGGCCTGGGCTCTTATGTTCAGGCCACGCAGGACGGCATCGAGGGCGATGTTCTGCTTTTGCTCGCCCGCACCCAGAAAGCGGGCGCTCTCGGCGCGTGCCTGCATCAGTCCGAAGGCGATATTGCAGACCTGGTCTTCGGCTGCCGCATAGCCCTCGCCATAGCCGAGGCCGCCATAGTTGTCGGCCTTGATATGAGCGACCCCGTAGGGCCCGCGACGCACGCTGGCTTCAAAGTCCAGCTGTAACGCCACCCAATCGCGAACGCGCCGCTCCAGGGTCTCGTAACTTGCCGGGCTATCGGTTCCCAGGACCTTCTCAAACGCCTTGCCGTCAATACTGTCGCCCAGCATGTCCCGTGCGTACTCGCGCAGATCCCCCCGGTCCGGGTCGTCGATGCCGGCCTGCACGCTGCCTGCCCAGAGCGGCAGACAAAGGCTCAGCGCGATGCCGAATGGCACTTCCGCAGGTGCCAGACGGCGGATAGCGATGAATGCGTGGCGGCGGACCTTCTCGGCCAGGCGGACGATGCCCATGGTGAACTCCTTTTGGCGGTGTGATCTTAGTTGTGTAGAGCGTTCATTCTGCATAGTCGTCAGCGCCTGTCTATTCCCCCGTCCATCGATGTTCCCCGGTTGTTTCACCATGTATCGCTGAGGGACTGGCCGGATCTGCCTTTTGCGAAATTGATAAGCTTGCTTATAACCAGCGCCCTTATGAGTTCCGCCGCCGCAAAAACCACCCGATCTGACCTCGCCGCTGTTTCCGGCTGTATCTCACCGATGCGGCCCAGCCCCTTCTGGATCAGCTGCGACCGATCGCTCTTGAGAATCGCCGTATCGCCATCAAGGGTTTGACTGCGGCAGAGGTGAGTGAGCTGCACGCGCTGCTGCTTCGGGTACGGGCGAACCTCAGCGGCCGCCTCGGCAAACTCGGCGCGCGAGGACGTTGAGTACTACGGGCGCGAACTGCAGCATGCGGAAAAGCT
>CAZGGN010000009.1:32730-37120 GCA_964525195.1 uncultured Congregibacter sp. | reverse complement strand
CGCCGGGGAGCCTACGCACTGGGCCTCGCTGCCCTGGGAGTGTCTCTGGGTGTGGTGCTGCTCTCCGGTGGTGGTCATATCCGCACGGAAAACGCCTACGTCAAAGCCGACAAGCTCTCGCTCGCACCAGAGCTGGTCAGCATGGTTGAGGCGGTGTTTGTTATGCCCAATCAACCGGTGAAAAAAGGCGATTTGCTGGTCCGACTCGATGATAGTCCCTATCGCCTCGAAGTTGCCGAAGCCGAGGCCCGGGTGGCGCAGGCGCGAAATGAGATCGAGGCGAAGCGCGCCGAGTTCGCCGAGGCGGCCGCAGAGGTCGAGCGGGCTCGCGAGGACGTTGAGTACTACGGGCGCGAACTGCAGCATGCGGAAAAGCTCGGCAGCCTCGCGGTATCCGAGTCTCAGCTGGATGAGGCCCGGCAGGCGCTGAAGCGCGCCCGTTCGCTGATCAGGATTAATGAGCAGCGCCAATCCAGTCTGCGCGCCGAGCTCGGTGGCGATCCGGACATGGCGATTGAAGAGCAGGCAGATTACCGCTTCGCCCGGGCCGAGTTGGCCAGTGCGCGCTACAAGGTCTCACGCATGGAATTGCGCGCGCCGCGGGATGGGATCATCGCCAACGATGTACCTCAGGTCGGTGAGTCGGCGATGGCGGGTCTGCCGATCATCAGCATGCTCGCCACTGATGAGGTCTGGGTAGAGGCCAATCTCAAGGAAACCCAGCTTGCGGATGTGCGCATGGGGCAGACAGCGAGTGTCACCGTCGATGCTTATCCGGACCATCGCTTCAGGGCTGTCGTGGAAAGCCTGAGCCCGGCCAGTGGGTCCGAATTTGCCCTGATACCGCCACAAAATGCCAGTGGCAATTGGGTCAAAGTGATCCAGCGTATACCGGTGCGTCTGCGGCTGACACTGCCCGGCGATGCGCCGGTACTGCGCGCGGGCATGAGTGCGGAGGTCGACATCGGTGTCGGCGATGACGGCGATAGCGTGCGCCTGGCCCGGGAAGCACAAACGGCGACGCCCGCCGGAGGCTCGATAGCCCTGCTACCGTGAAGCAGCGTTACGCCACGGCATTTGTATCGGTCAGCGTCATGCTGAGTACCATTATGCAGGTGCTGGACAGTTTTCCCGTCGAGAAGCACGCCGGGGCCATGAGCATCTGGGGTACCGGTGTCATGCTCGGCCCGATCCTGGGCCCTACCCTTGGAGGCTGGCTCACGGATTTCTACAGCTGGCGCTGGGTGTTCCTGATTAATCTTCCGATCGGTATTGCCTCCTTTGCCGGTATCTACTTTTTTGTCAAAGAAACGCCCATCACCCGGCAGCGCTTTGACCTCTTCGGTTTTGCCCTGCTGGCCCTCAGCGTGGGCACACTCCAGCTCATGCTGGACCGCGGTGAGCTGGTGATGTGGTTTGAGTCCGTGGAGATCAAGCTGTATGTCATTGCCTGCGTGTTTGCCTTGTACTTTTTTGTGATCCACGCCAGAACATCGGAGAACAGCCTGTTCTCTCCCAGCCTTTTTAGAGACCGGAATTTCGTCTCAGGAATCTCGTTCATCTTCTTTATTGCCATTATCCTGCTCGCGACGATGGTGCTGCTTCCACCATTTATGCAGGTCTGGAAGGGCTATCCGGTAGTGACGACGGGGCTGCTACTGATGCCCCGGGGGGTAGGCACGATGCTGACCATGATGATGGCCGGGCGTTTGCTGCGCTATCTTGATGGGCGCGTGGTTATTCTGGTGGGCATGTGTCTGCTCAGTTTTTCACTGCATCTGATGGCAGGTTTTAATCTACAGGTGAGTCAGGGCGACATCATTGCCAGTGGCGTGATTCAGGGGCTGGGACTCGGCCTCGTGTTTATCCCGGTAACGACGTTGGCCTATGCCACACTGTCGCCATCCCTGCGGGACGAGGGGACGGCGCTGTTCAATCTGGCCCGGAATATGGGAACCAGTGTGGGCGTATCGATTGTCATGGCGATGCTCTCGCGCAATCTCTGGATTAATCAGCAGGATATCGCCGCCCGGCTGCAGCTTGATCCCACCCTGCTTGTGCGCCTGCCCCATACGCTGGAACTTGGCCAAATGCCGGTCGCTATTGTCTCCGAGGTGGCACGACAGGCAGCCGAGATTGCTTTTGTGAACGATTTTTATCTACTGATGTGGATTAACATTCTGGCCATGCCGCTGGTGCTTTTGCTGCGCAATCCGGCTAGACGATCCGGTGCTGCAACGGCGTAAGTCCCGCAATCCCCGCATCAATACGATCACCGGGCACCAGGGGGCCGACGCCCGCGGGCGTGCCGGTGAAAATCAGATCGCCGGGCTGAAGCATAAACAGCGATGACAGATGGCTGATAACCTCGGGCACGGACCAGATCATGTCCCCGACATCCCCCTCCTGTCGCAGCTCATCGTTTACCTTGAGATAAATGCGTCCCCGGTCAATATGACCACAGTCAGCGACGGTGTGAATCTCGGATACGGGCGCGGAGTGGTCGAAGCCCTTGGCCGTGTCCCAGGGCCGCCCTTCGCGCTTGGCCTCGGCCTGCAGGTCCCGGCGAGTGAGATCGTTGCCCACGGCGTAGCCAAATACATGAGAGATCGCAGCCGCTTCAGAGATTGCTGCGCCCGGTTTTCCGATGGCGACAACCAGCTCGACTTCATGATGGAGATTCCCGGTGGCACCGGGGTAGGGGACATTCTGCCCGTTGGCCACGATCGCATCGGCGGGTTTGCTGAAGAAAAACGGCGGATCCCGCTGGGGATCATTACCCATCTCTCTGGCGTGTTCCGCATAGTTGCGTCCAACACAGAAAATACGTCGCAGGGGGAACAGCCTCGTGTCGCCGTGAATTGCCAGGCAGGGCGACGGTTGGGGCTCAAATGCCAGCGTTAGGGACGAATTCTGGTGCACGGCGGCGTTTCTCCTTGTTCATGGGCTTTGCGGGATCTCAAAGCAGTCGGGATTCCACCGCGGGAGTATAGACGGCAGACGCGGTAGCCGGCCCCTTAAAACCGATAGCTTCTGCCGCAGGGCCCTGATACCCTATTTGTGCGGTATCGGTTCATGAAGCTTCAAGTCTAATCGGGGCGCGGTATTTTTCCCCGGCAATGGTGATGCTCAGGGATAGGGGGATACCGTGGCGTGGACAACCTGACGACAAGCCTTCTTGCTGGCTCAGCTCTCAGCTCTCAGCTCTCAGCTCTCTGGTCTGGGCGAAGCCCTGAGCGCCGCTGCGATTCCCGATAATGTTTGACCTTCTGACGTCGGCGTCTTACTGGATCCTGACGATCCTCTGGCTGCTTATTCTCGCGTTTTACCTGATCGCCCGGAAGCAGGCGAGGCAGGTGGACAGGACCGCGGCAATATTGCTCGGCATTCTGTCTATTGATGCCTTTCGCACACTCTTTGAAAGCATTTATTTCGGCTTCTACTTCAACTCCCTGTACGGGTTTATCTCTCCCGGTTTTGTCCAAGTGCTCGGTCAACCACACTGGGTCATCGTACCCAAGGCCGTGAACGTCCTGGCCGGTCTCGTGGTGCTGTTTATCCTGATTCGAAGCTGGCTTCCCGCCAGCCTCAGGGATAGGCGGCAGGCGGACGAACAGCTCAGGCTGGCGGCAAGCGTGTTTACGCACTCGCAGGAGGGAATCGTGATCGCTTCCCCTGCGGGTAAAGCCATCGATGTGAATGAAGCGTTTGCCGCACTGAGTGGTTATAGCCGGGAAGAATTGCTCGGGCGCGATCTGAGTATTCATAAATCCGGAAAACATCCGGAGAGTTTCTATGCCGATCTCTGGTCGTCATTGAAGCACAGTGGCTTCTGGTCCGGACAAATCTGGAACCGAAGCAAGAGCGGGGCGGTTTACCCCGCACGCCTGAATGTAAGCGCGGTGACCGACGACCAGGGTGAAGTGTCAAGTTACGTCTGTCTCTACACGGACATTACTGAGTCGGTCGAACAGCAGCGCCAGCTTGAGCATATTGCGCATTTTGACGTGTTGACAGGTCTCCCCAATCGGACGCTGCTGGCTGATCGTCTGGCCCAGGCGATTCTTCAGAGCAGCAGACACAAAAAGTCTCTCGCGGTGCTGTTTGTGGATCTGGATGGATTCAAGCAGGTTAACGATGACTACGGTCATGCGGTTGGCGACAAGGTGCTTCTGGAGGTGGCCGGTAACATGGGCAGAGCGCTGCGGGAGGTCGATACCCTGTCGCGTTTTGGTGGCGATGAGTTCGCTGTGCTGCTGGCCGATGTCGAGCCACGCTTAGCAATCAGCCTGGCAGAGCAATTGAACGAGCAGATCCGAACCACCAGGGTGCATAGCCAAGGTCATCGGCATCAGGTTTCAGCAAGCATTGGGATCGCGCTCTTCCCAGA
>CAZGGN010000009.1:21339-32720 GCA_964525195.1 uncultured Congregibacter sp. | reverse complement strand
CTGTCGCGGTTTGGTGGCGATGAGTTCGTCGCTGTATTGCCTGATCTGGAACACATCAGTGATTGCGAATTGATTCTCAAACGGATACTCAAATCCATAGAAAAGCCCATAAAGATCGGGGGAGAGGTACTCACGCTGTCGGCCAGTATCGGGGTCACCGTTCACCCCCAGGATGGCGCTGATGCTGAGCAGTTGATTCGCCATGCTGATCAGGCGATGTATACGGCGAAGGGAAAAGGAAAGAACCGCTACCAGTTTTTTGATGCGGCCTACGATGCGGTCGTGACCGAGCAGATGCGTTTCCAGGAAGAAATCCGCCGGGCCATTCGTAGCGATCAGTTTGTGTTGTATTTCCAACCCATCATCGAGCTGGCATCACACCAGACAGTCGGCGTCGAGGCACTGATTCGCTGGGCGTATCCCGAAGGGCAACTGCTCGAGCCGGCGGCATTTCTTGGCGCGACACAGAACAGCTCGGTGGCAGTCGAGTTGGGCGAGTGGGTGATTCAAGCGGCTCTGCTCCGGATTGAAGCCTGGAATGCCGCCGGCATTGATATGCCGGTGAGTATCAACATTGATGGCTATCACCTTCAGCAGGCTGATTTTGTCAGTCGTCTGTCAGAGTTGCTGGGCGAGCACCCCACTGCATTGCCGGGGAATCTCACGCTGGAGGTGCTGGAGACCAGCGCCTTGGACAATGTGGAACTGGTAGCCGACGTGATGGGTCGCTGCACAGCGCTGGGGGTCGGCTTTGCGATCGATGACTTTGGCACGGGCTATTCCTCGTTGACGTACCTCAGACGTCTACCTGCGGGCAAGATCAAAATCGACCAGAGCTTTGTCCGCGATATGCTGGAAAATCCCAGTGATCTGTCCATCGTCGAGGGTGTGATTGGCCTGGCGCGTTCCTTCCGACGCACTGTTGTGGCCGAGGGCGTGGAGAGTGAGGCCCACTGCGAGGCGCTGTTAAGTCTCGGTTGCGACCTGGCACAGGGCTACGGTATTGCCAGACCTATGCCTGCCGAGGCGTTCCCCGGCTGGCTGGACGACTGGCAGAAATCCCAGGGCCAGCACTAGCCCCGGGCACCTCTCTTTGGCTCGGGCCTTATGGTGACTCGGCAATCCCGGCCTCAGACAGAATCGTCAGGAGACCGATCTGCGGTCCGAGATGGGCGTCCACATTTTGCCACCACTCATCCAGCGAATGCGCGCCATCGGATTTTCCGCCGCGGCTCATGGTCACCGCAGGAATGCCCTTGGATATGGGCAGGTTGGAGTCTGTTGAGGAGATCTGCAGCGAGGGCGTGATTCCCAGCGCCAGCGTTGCGGCCATGGCACGCTGAACCAGTGGGGCGGCGGCGTTGCCTTCGGCGGCAGGTCGCGTGCCCACACGCTTGATATCTACGGTGAGTTCAGGCCCCTTGAGTCGGCCCTCGTTCTCTTGTTTGAGCGCCTGCATAACGGCGGCCTGAAGCACTGCATCGATGTCATCGAGCTTGTCCTGATTGCCCGAGCGCATGTCGACTTCCATCCAGGCCTCGAAGGGAATGGAGTTGATCGAGGTCCCGCCGCCGATGCGGCCGACGTTGTAGCTGGTCTTTTCGCCGACACTGGTGACCGCCGGGGCGTTCTCGTCAAACAAGGCGATGGCGCGGCCCAGCGCATGCTGCGGATTGGCCAGACCAAAGGCGCCCCAGGAATGCCCACCGGGTCCGTGGAAAGTCACCCGGTAACGATGGGAGCCGACTCCACCATAGACAATCCGCTCGGCGTCGCCGCCGTCTACCGCGATGAAGGTGTCGATTTTTTCGGCGCCGTCGCGGAACAGGTACTTCACGCCACGGAGATCGCCGAGCCCCTCTTCGCCAACGTTGCCGACGAACAGCAGGTCGGCTTCAGTTTCGATATTTGCGTGCTCCAGTGCACGAACCACCTCAAGGACCGTAACCAGGCCCCGGGTGTTGTCGCCAATACCCGGCGCGATCATTCTGTCGCCCTCAGTCCTTACCGTAATGTCAGTGCCTTCCGGAAATACCGTGTCCAGGTGTGCCGCGTAGGCAACAAGCTTGTCGCCGCTGCGTCCGGGACGGCGGCCGATAACATTGCCGGCGCCATCAATGCTCACATCGCTCAGCCCGGCGTCCCGGAGCATTTCGGCGAAGTGTGCGGCGCGCACCTCTTCCTTAAACGGCGGTGCAGGAATCTCGGTCAGTTCAATCAGATCCCGGGTGGATTGTTCCTCCATGGTCAGCACGTAATCGAGTGCGGATTGAACCTGCGAATTGTTCTTCAGCGCCTTGAGCTCATTGATGTATTGCGCTTCCACATCCGCGGTCTGGGCACTCACGGGCGAGATCTGGAGTGCGATCAGCGCGGGAAGACAGAGAGCTGTGGCGAGTGACTGAAAAGATCGTCTATGCATTGGAGTGCCCGTATGAACGAAGATGAGTGGGGTCGATATCAGCGGCCAATAATGACAAGCCTCGCGACGGATGTCAGCACAAATACGATCGCAGCGCTGCCAAAGCGTAGGGGGGTGAGCTTATTGGTAGCGCTTCCCCGCATGCTCCAGCCAGCCATCGGGATGTTTGCCCCGGGGGTCGTGATGAGTCCAGTGAATCACGCCGCCTTTTTCGTTCCACTCATACTCACCGTAAAAACCAACGCGATCGCCCTTGCTGATCCCGGGAATGCGCGGTGCAAGATCAATGTTGTGTGCTACGAGAAGTGTCAGCCCGGAATCGGTTTCGAGAAGAAAACGCTGGTGTCGGCTGCCTTTGTTATCGTCTCCCAGCACATGTACTACCGTGCCATTTCCCGCTATCTGTAGATCACTGATTCGATCGCGAAAAGCCCTCTCAAGCGTACTGTCGCTCGACGTGGCGCTATTGGCATTAACGCCCACCGCATCTGATGCGAGAAGCGCTGTGCCATATTCGTTCCAGAGCCAGGAGCCGAGTGCGAGGACAATGACCAGAGGGAATGATTTACGCTTGATGTTTTTCATGGGGCTCCGGATTTTCTGGCTTTGTCAGGCGGCGCAGCTAAAGCGGGTGATTCTACAAGCTGAGCCTTGCGGCTGCAGGGCGTAAATCAGTCTAGTTACTGCGTCGTTTGCTGTGGCGCGTGGCGGCTGCCGTGAGTGGATCGTCAGGCCAGGGATGCTTCGGGTAGCGGCCCTTCATCTCCTTTTTTACCGACTCATAGCCCGAACGCCAGAAACCTGCAAGGTCCCGGGTGACCTGCAGCGGGCGTCCTGCCGGCGAAAGCAGATGGACCAGAAGCGGTACACGTCCTCCAGCGACGGAGGGATTGATGTCGCAGCCAAACATCTCCTGTAGCTTGACCGGGAGCACTGGCGGGTTTTGCCGGTAATCGATTTTTATCTTTGATCCGGTGGGTACTTCAAATCGCTCCGGCAGAGCGCCCTCGAGCGTCTGAAGCTGGCTCCAGCTGAGCCGGGATTTGAGTGCCGCAAGCAGGTCCAGTTGCCGAAGATCGCTCAGTTTGCGAACCGAGAGCAAAAACGGTGCGAGCCAGTCCTCGAGCGTATCGAGCAGATCACTCTCCTCGAAAGCAGGCCATTCAGGCTCCAGGCTCTGCATGAGCCTCGCCCGGTTGAGGAACTCACTGACGGCCTGTGACCCGCTGAGGTTGGTCATTTTCGCGGCGCGTATCAGTTCGATCAGCTTGCTGATTCGATCATCATCGGCGACATCCTCAAGCGTCTCCCGGGAAACCAGCAGCGCACCGCAGCGTCGCTGGCGCTCTGCAACAAAGCGTCCCGATTTACTGTCCCAGTCGATTTCGGTGCGGTCGCTGATCTGCGCTGCCAAGAGTGTTTTGAAAAGCGCTGGATCGAGGGGCGCCGCGGAGCGGATGCTGTCACCGCGGCGCCTGGCAGCGCCACCGACCTCGGCGACCGCCAGCCACTTTGACTTGCTCATGGGGTTGGGCGATTCGAACTGGCAGCTGCGGCCATTTGCCAGCTGAAAGCCGCCGGCATGTCGCGCCCGGGCAATACGGTCAGGATAGGCGCAGGCTATCAGGTAGCCCGGAACCTGCTCAGGCGTGGGTCGGACTAATTCCGTGGTTCTGGTTGGCGGCAACTGATAGGCAAACTGCTCAGCGAGCCTGCGCGTTCTGTGCAGCCATCCGCGAAACTGTGCGGGACAATCGATCTCGCCGCTGAGGTACTCAAGACGGATGCGCATATCCGGTGATTCGCGGCTGAGCGGATCTCGATCCGAGAGCACTGCGGCGAGGTCGGCAGCTCTCTCGGTGGCGCCGACGGCCTGGCCGGCGAGCAACATATGCGCCAGTCGCGGATGGGTTGACAGGTCTGCCATGGCATTGCCGTGAGGGCTTAATTCGAGTCCTTTCGCGGTTTTTGTAATAGCGCCCAGACTGAGCAACAGATCGACCGCTTGTTGATAAGCACCCGCCGGCGGCGGCGTCAGCCAGCGCAGTTCAGCGGGATCATAGATTCCCCAGGCGAACAGCTGCAGCGCCAGCGCAGCGAGATCGGCATTCTGGATCTCGGGCTGCTGCTGGGGACTGAGCTGTTGCTGCTGGGACTCGGACCAGAGTCGATAGCAGGTGCCGGGCCGCAGGCGCCCCGCACGCCCCTTGCGCTGCTCGCTTGAGGCCTGGGAAATCCGTACGGTTTGCAGCCGGCTCATGCCCGTGTTCGGATCAAACACCGGTACGCGCTCAAGTCCTGCGTCGAGCACGACATCCACGCCTTCGATGGTCAGGCTGGTCTCGGCGATGTTCGTGGCCAGTACAATTTTGCGTCTGCCCTCGGGGCTGGGCTCAATGGCGAGCTGCTGTTCTTTCAGGCTCAGATCACCGTAGAGAGGGTTGATCGCAACATCCGCAGGCGCTGTGACCTGACTCGCGACCTGCCGGATTTCTCCCTGGCCGGGCAGAAAAACCAGAAAGCTGCTCCTGGGATGTTGTTTGACCGCCTGTTCGAGAGCCTTTGTTACCCGGTCGCTGATGCGTTCCCGGGGCTGACTGGCCTGACCGTATTTTTGTTCCACCGGGTACATGCGCCCCGCGCTGCGAATACACCGGCTCTGCATGAAGTCAGCAAGCTCCGCTTCGTCCAGCGTCGCAGACATCAGAATAATCCTGAACTTCGTATCGTCCGCGAAGGTTTCCCGCGCGTGCAGGGCGAGCGTCAGACCCAGATCGGCATCGAGAGATCGCTCGTGAAATTCATCAAAGATCAGTAATCCGACACCTTCAAGGGTCGGGTCATCGCGCAACATGCGCAGCAGCACACCCTCGGTGACGACCTCGATGCGGGTCCTCGTGCTGACTTTGCTGTCGAGGCGCATCCGGTAACCCACCGTCTGGCCGGCTTGCTCATTGAGCAGCGAGGCCATGCGGATTGCGGCGTTTTTCGCAGCCAGTCTTCGCGGCTGGAGCATGATGATTCGTCGATTTCCAAGCCAGGGTTGATCAAGCAGTGCGAGGGGAACGAGCGTGGTTTTACCCGCGCCGGGCGGCGCCTCGATAATCAGATCATCGTGGCGTGTCAGATGATCCCGAATCTCATCGAGGATATCGTTAATAGGCAAGTTGAGATCAAACATCGGCGGCGCATTTAAGCATGGGTTTGAGCATTGCGATATCAGCAAGGGGCGTGACCTGCTAGGATTGTGTTCAGGCTGCTATGAATCCCGTCGTGGGCACATTGTCGTAAGCAGCGTAAGCAGCGTAAGCAGCGTAAGCAGCGTAAGCATCCCGCCCAACGCGGTGGTTTGTGCTATGAATGTTACTCATACCAGACAAGGAGTACAGAACATGACACAGAAAACACCCGATCAGTTGCCGGGGACCAGCCGGCGTCGAATGCTCGAAATCATGGGAACCGCAGCGGTCGCGCTGCCTGTTCTCGGGCTCAGCGCCTGTGGTGGCGAGAAGGAATCCGCCAAACCTGCAGCCAGCAGCGCCCCGGCCGCCAAGATTGACGCAATGGCCAAAGAGGCGACTCAGAGCATGGAGGCTGCGGCTGAAAAGACTTCGGCGGCTGTCGATGATGCGATGCAGGACGCGTCGGCCGCGGCTGAAGATATGGCGCAGGAGGTTGCCGATGAAGGCAAGGCCGCGATGGATACGATTGCCTCTGACGCTTCCGGGGCGATGGCCAAACTCGACGAAAACGGTGCGCAGGCCATGGGTCTGGGCTATCGTCACGACGCGACGACGGTAGAGAACGCGCGCTACAAGTCCGGACAGCAGTGTTCGAACTGCGCGTTGTACCAAGGCGGCGATAGTGCCTGGGGCGGATGTCCGTTGTTCACCGGCAAGCAGGTCAAGGCAACCGGATGGTGCAGTGCGTATTCACCGGCTGCCTGATCTTCCCGGGACAAGGTAGCGTAAGCATAAAAAAAGGCCCGGCAGGGTATTCCTGCCGGGCCTTTTTCGTTACCGGATTAGTCGCCGTTTGAGGCTTCCTGTTCCGTCTCTTTGAGCGACTGATGCGCACGATCGATCAGATAGGCGCGGAGATCTTCTACATCCGCCTCGCTGAGTTGGTTGGCAAATCCGACCATCCCCTTATCCCAGTGCAGGCCGCCGCGGACGATGGCCTGGAACTGCTCGTGCTTTTCTCTGGTGAGTGCACGCAGATCCGGTATCGACCCACCGCTGACAGCGCTTTCGCCATGACAGAACACGCAGTACGCGAGATACAGCTTCATGCCGTTGGCGACGCTCTCGGCGCTTGCAGTCATCGGCGGAGGATCAATCACCAGAGGCTCGTTGACCGCGGGCGGTAGCTCGCCGTCAGCGCCGAGCTTGAAGACCAGTAGTCGGCTGCGGCCGGTTGATGGTCCCGCCTTGAGCGCTTCGCCGCCTACCAGGGCCAGACTGCCGCCCCAGCCTGCAACTACCGCGACATACTGCTCGCCGTTGATCTGGTAGGTCACCGGTGGCGCGACAATGCCGGTTTGCGCGCCAAAGCTCCAGAGCTCCTCGCCGGTGCTGGCACGGTAGGCCACCAGTTCGCCCTCGGCGTTACCCTGAAACAGCAGGTTGCCGCCGGTTGAGAGCATACCGCCGTTCCATGGGCCTGCATGCTCGACTTCCCAGCGCGGCTTTTTGGCGATCGGGTCCCAGGCTACGATCAGGCCGCGGACGGTCTTGAGCACGGCTTCCTTGACCGCCGGGTCATCGGGTAACGCGGCGGGACGGAAGTCCGTGCCGGTATTCCAGTAGCCGTGCTTGTACTCAAACTCCTCGTCGGTTTTGTACACCGTACCGGCATCCTGACGTGGGATATAGACCAGGCCCTGATCCGGGTTGTAGCTCATCGGATGCCAGTTGTGACCGCCAATCGGTCCCGGAAGATGCAGGCCGGTGGGCCCATCGGTATAGCGGGCGTTTTCCGTTTCTACGGGGCGCCCGGACTCCAGATCCACGTGGGTCGCCCAGGTGACCGTCGCGTAGGCATCGGCGGACAGCAGCTCGCCGGTTTCCCGGTCCAGGACATAGAAGAAACCGTTCTTGGGCGCCTGCATGATCACTTTGCGCTGGCTGCCGTTAATCATCAGGTCGGCCAGAATCATGTGCTGTGTGGCAGTGTAATCCCAGCTGTCGCCTGGCGTCGTCTGGTAGTGCCACTGGTAGCTGCCGTCGTCGGGATTGAGTGCCAGGATCGACGACAGATACAGGTTGTCACCGCCGTCGGGGCTGCGCAGCTGGCGATTCCAGGGCGCGCCATTACCCACGCCAACGTAGAGTAGATTCAGCTTGGGATCATAGGCCATGGAGTCCCAGACGGTACCGCCGCCACCGATCTTCCACCATTCTCCGCCGCCCCAGGTTTCTGCGGCTCTCTCCATGGCAGGGTTCTCAAATCCATCGTCCGGGTTGCCAGGCACCGTGTAGAAGCGCCAGGCCATGCTGCCGTCCTTGAGGTTGTAGGCGCTGACGTAGCCGCGTACACCCAGCTCGGCACCGCCGTTACCGATGATGACCTTGTCTTTGACAATACGCGGGGCACCGGTGATGGAGTAGGGTTTGTTTTTGTCCGTGGTCTGCACTTCCCAGCGCAGGCTGCCGTCCTCGGCATTCAGGCTGATCAGTCGTCCGTCCAGGGTGCCGAAGTAGACGTTGCCTTCATGCACGGCCACGCCGCGGTTGACGACATCGCAGCACAGGTGAACCGCCCAGTCGCGAGGCACCTTGGGATCGTAGAACCAGAGCATCTCGCCGCTGAGGGCGTCGTGGGCAAAAATGTGGCTCCAGGAGCCCGAGGTGTAGATGCGGCCATCGACCACAATGGGGGTGGCTTCCTTGCCCCGGGTCGTCGGGTAATCGAAGTGCCAGTCCAGACCCAGCTCTGCCACATTATCTTCGTTGATCTTTTTGAGGGGACTGAAGCGGGTTTCGGCGCTGTTAAGCCCGTGCATGGGCCAATCCACGTCCGGGTCAGCGACGGGCGCGGCGACTTCCGTCGGGGACTCATTTTTGGACTCGCAGCCAAGCAGTCCGAGTAAAGCGGCCGCGAGGAGGCCTCTGACAATATGAGCTGACAGTCCCCGTCGGGACGATGAAATAAAGCGCATGATCGATATCTCTGGTTACTATTATTCGAGTTGGCGTTTTCAACGAACGTCGCGGTTCACCCTGCGAGTGCACCCATTCCGGGGTGTCCGGAACCGCAGCGCAATGCAGTATAGCGACATCGCCAGAAGATCGGCTTAGTTCGCCTTGAGCCTCCAGCTTGCAAGCGTACCCAGCAGCGCCATGCCTAACAAGCACGCGAGGACCGTTTCGTAGCCAAAGCGCTGCGCGATCCAGCCAAGACCTCCTCCGGCGAGGACAAACACGCCGATGACCGTGTTGCTGATCGCGACGTAGCTGGCGCGATTTTCCGCGTTCGCCAGATCGACCAGATAGGTTTTACGCCCGATTCGCACGCCCTGATGTGCTACGGCGGCCAGATAGAGGGTGAAGCCGCCGATCAACCCGCCGGGATCCTGACTGATGAAGTGAGCCGGCCCGAGCAGCACGGCGCCGAGGGTGAGTACCGTCAATCCGCCCGCCGCAGCCATCACCCGCTGCGCCGCCCGGTCTGCAAACAGCCCCCAGATCGCGCCGGAGCTCAGTGCGGCGAGTCCCTCCGCCAGCATTACGATGGCCAGCGCAAGGGCACTGCCACTGGAGGTATCAAAGATCCTGATCACGAGGAAAGGTATGGCATAAGCGGAGCTCACCAGAAGCATCCGAGCAAAGATAAAGGCGCGCAGGGGGGCGTCGCTTTGCAGGAGCCTGATGCTCCTGAGCGCGTTTTTCCAGGCGCTGGCGCCACCCTCAGTAGCTCCGGCCTCCTCAGGCACCTGTGCATAAAGCAAGGCGGCCACCAGCCAGAGCGTGCCGGCAGTGATCAGCATGGCGACCAGCAGCGGCCGGGTGGTCGCGCCCTGAGACAGCAATAAAAACACCGCGAAGGCCAGCGTAAAAATCCCGGCGGCGCTACCCGCAAGGCCCGACAGGCGCCCGCGCCGCCCTTTGGCCACGGTCTTGCCCAGTACGTCTTTGGAGGCCACGGAGCAGAGCCCCCGGGCCAGGCTGAACAAGGCCAGCAGGACCAGAATGGTGGCGGCGCTGAAACTTGCGCTGTTCAGCACCAGCGACACGGGCATCAGCAGCAGGCAAATTCCCTGAACGATCGCCCCCAGTACGTAGACGTGTTTTCGCCGGGGTTGCTCGCGCAACCGCGCGGCGATGGCGAGCTGCGGAAGTAAGGATAGGGATTCGCGGATCGGTACCAGCCAGGCGATAAAAAATGCCGGCGCGCCAATCGCACCCAACAGCCATGGCAGCACCACCCGACTGCTGCCCAGCGTATCGGCCATTTTGCTTGCCACCTGGGCAAGCAGTTGCAGGGTAAAACTGCGCGGTTGGCTTTTGCAGGCGGATTCACAGATGTCCGTGCAGGCGCTTGCATCCTCATCCTGCCCGAGGAGTGAAAAAATTCCCTCAGCCTGGAACTTCAAAGCAATTAGTGAAGCGATGTTTTATTCGTGGACGGGCGCGCGGCGCCCTCGGCAAAGAGATAGTCCAGCTGCAGGCATTCAGCCGCCAGGCGGCGCGTGGCGTCCATGGTCATGGAGATAAAGTGCGCCGTTTGCTCAAGCGTGAGGCCGGCCTGCGTCGGCAGGATGCCGGCCATCACCAGCTGTGGTGTGGCATCGTCCACAACGTCAAGAAAGATCTTGAGAGTGGGGTAGTCCATGTTGATACGGCCGAGGTCAGCGGACAGGGCCAGCAGGGCCATCGGGCGTATCTCCATTTCCGTGGTCAGCAGCAGGCCGTAGCGCTCTAAAAACAGCCGACTGTCGATCACCCCTTCGATGCCTTTCAGCGCGGGCAGATGCAAGCCTTCGCATTCTCCACATTCGCTGTAGTCCACTTTGGCCGCCGTGAGCCAGCTCTGCAGTAGCGGTCGGTCTGGTTTGTCCAGTTTCTCACTCATGCCTTTTCACCCGTTAAAAACACGAGTTTACGCGATCACAGCTCCTCGCGGTTCATCCTTGCCCCGTTAGTCGATCGTCTAAAAAATTGACATCGTGAGGACCAGGAACCAAATTACACGCATGCGATCGACGGCTTATCCATGACGACAGTTCTGCTAACGCTTGGGCGCTTACCCAAGGCTCTGGCGTTGGCTCGGGCCTGCCGCGCCGCCGGATGCCGGGTGCTTGTGGCCGACCCGTTTCGCTGGCATCTCTGCCGGCCTTCTCGGGATGTGGCTGCATCGTTCAGGGTGACCGCGCCAAACGACTCCATCGAAGCCTATCTGGCTGACCTCCTAGAGATCGTCCGCAGCGAGACGGTGGATCTGGTTTTGCCCGTATCTGAGGAGGCGCTGCATGTGGCGCAGCTTGCAGAGCGCCTTCCGGCGGGTGTCCGTCTCTGGTCTGCTCCACTGGCGCAGCTTGCCCGGCTTCATCACAAGCTGGACTTCATCGATCTCGCGCGCGAACGGGGCCTGCCGGTTCCCGACAGCTATGCCGCGAGTGATCCGGCTGCAGCGGAATTGGCGGCGCGCTGTGACTATATCGAAAAGCCGGTCCACAGCTGCTCAGGGATAGGACTGCGCCTGGCGCGAGCGGGAGATGCGCTGCAGGGGCAGGGGGACGGGTGCATCGTCCAGACGCGCCTGGAGGGAGAGCACATCAGCTCGCTGTCACTGGTCAGCGCGGGACGGGAAATCGCAACGGTGTTTTATCGTGGCCGGGTGTTTGCCGGTACCGTGGCGATTTGCTTTGAGCGGGTAACCGACAGCCCGGCCGCCCGGGATTGGGTCAGTCGCTTTATTGAAGGCTCGGATTACAGCGGCTTTATCGCTTTTGACTTTA
>CAZGGN010000009.1:6934-21329 GCA_964525195.1 uncultured Congregibacter sp. | reverse complement strand
CAGCGGGATACATTTTTTTGATCTCCAGGCGCTGGGGCAGGCTTTGCTGGATCCTGAGGGAACCACGCAAATAGAGCCATCCGCAGGGGATCGCTATCAGTGGGGCTATTCGACGCTGACCGAGACTTACGCGGCGTCTTTTCGGCCCCGGGAGTTTCTCCGCCGTTTTCGGGAGATGCTCGCGGCGCGCGACGTGATCTGGTCGGCGCAGGACCCCTGGCCCTTTTTGTTAATGACGCCCATGTCCTGGGAGATACTCTGGCCCGCCATGACCAGTAGCGTAACCCTCGGTGAGGCTACCCAGCGCGATATCGCCTGGTTTGGTACAAGTCCCGGCGAGGCCGGCACGTGAGCAGCTCAGGTGGGAGCGCGCCGTCGCAACTGGCAGAAGATCTGCTCTCGCGGCCGCGTTGTGAGCCGCGCCGCGGGGCGCACGCGATGAGCATCAAGGGCGCTGAAGTCGAAGCGACGCAGCAGCTCGGCGATGATCAGCACGCTTTCGGTCTGTGCAAAGCCGGCGCCGACGCAGGTATGCGGTCCCTGGCCGAAGGGAATGTAGGCACCTTCGCTCAGTGTTCCTTCGTTTTCCGGCAGAAAACGCTCGGGCTTGAAAGCGTGGGGCTCGTCCCAGTAGTCCCGGTGTCGGTGCAGCGTCCAGGGCGAGATCATCACCAGCGCCCCGCGGGGAAGCTTGCGCGGGCCGATCTGCGTGGCCTGAAGCGCGACTCTTGGCATGAACGTGATCGGTGGGTACAGGCGCAGGGTCTCGCGGAACACCGCCTTGAGCAGAGGCAGCTGCCGCGTATGCTCGAAACCGATTTTCTCCGCACCCACGACGCGTTCAATCTCTTCGCGCATTGCCTGCACCAGCGTCGGACGTTCGGCGCAGATAAAAAACAGCCAGGTGAGGACGCTCGCGGTGGTTTCGTGTCCCGCGAGAAAGAAAACCCCCAGCTGGTCGATAAGCTCGTCGCGGCTGAAGGGTTCGCCGCTATCGCTATCGCGCGCTGCGATCACCGCACTGGCAATATCGTTGTAGTCACTGCCGGGTTCGAGGTGAGTATCGACCAGCGTCGCCAGATGGCTGCGAATCCGAGTGCAGGCTTCGAGTACCGCGGGGGGCTGGGGAGCTCGGGTCCAGGCGGGCTCAAAAATAAGCCGCTTGATGTCGACCTGGGCAACGGATCGCTCGAAGACCGTGAAGTCTTCGAAGACATCGAAGGCGACCCGCGAATCCAGCGATGTGGAAAACACTGTCCGGCAGATAATATCCGCCGTGAGATGACTCATGGCCAGATCCAGAGACAGGGGCTCGCCGCGGTCAACGATGTCATCGAGATGATGCAGATAGTCCTGAACAGCAGCCTGCATGGCGGCGAAGGCGTGACTGATTCGCATATGCGAAAAGGCCGGGTCAATCATCGCGCGCTGACGCCGCCACTTGGCGCCGTCAGTGACAAAGATGGATTCGCCAATCAGGGGCTCAAGGGCGTTCACCATGAGGTCGCTTTTGGGAAAGATGCCGTCCGGATCCCGGAGAATGTGCCTGACCAGTGCGGGCTCGTTAAACAGTACCGTGGAACGTCGCGAATAGCCCAGGTTGCCGACGGGGAACCGATAGGCGGCCGCCGGAAGCAGTTCGAGCAGGTTGCCGTCGCCATTCCAGAGCACGCGCATAAGCGCCGGCAGCGCGGCCAGGGAGTGGGGTTTTGGTGGAATGTAGCTGGCGTCGTTATTCATAGAACCGAGCGGAGATTGACCTTGCCGCAGTATCAGGGGCTACCTTGCTGATGTCGACCCATACGCTGTTTGAAATTCTTGTGACCATTCACATTGCCACGGGTGCGACCGGCCTGGTGAGTTTCTGGGTACCGATTGTCGGGCGCAAGGGTGGCGTGAATCACGCGCGCTTTGGCAAGCTCTTTACCATGATGATGCTGGCAACCGGGACTGTCGCGATTGGCATTTCCCTGACGACACTCTCGGACCCGACAGGGACGCACCCGCAGCTGGTCGGTCACCCTCAGTTTGGCGATCCCGCGCTGATTGCAGGTATTTTTGGCTGGATGATGCTGTATCTGGCAACGCTGACGATCAATCTCGCCTGGCATGGCTGGCTGTGTATTCAGCACCGTCGCGATCATCGGGCCAATCGCAGCTGGCATAACCTGTTGCTGCAGGTGCTGCTCACCGTGGCTTCGGCCAACTGCGCGTGGCGTGGCTGGCAGCTGGGGCAGCCGTTGATGGTTGCCATATCAATGGTGGGCTTTGCCACGGTAGCCACCAACCTGTGGTTTCTGTACAAGCCAAATCCGCGACCTCTGGACCGCATCAAAGAACATATTAAATCGCTGGTGGGTGCGGGTATTTCCGTATACACCGCGTTCTTTGCCTTTGGGGCCGTGCGCTTTGTACCCGAAATCGCCCTGACGCCGGCGCTCTGGTCGGTGCCTCTGATTACAGGACTTATTCTCATCATTTATCACCAGCGCGCGGTGACCCTGCGTTTTCGCTCCCGAACGGCGCCGGCCCTGTGAGTCAGTCTCATTCGCTGGTGATTGGCGCCGGGGTGGGTGGTCTCGCCGCCGCCATTGAGCTGGCTGCCGCCGGACACAAAGTCACTGTGCTGGAGCGGGCAAGCGAACCTGGCGGAAAGATGCGCCAACTCCCGGTGGCGGGGCAGGGCGTCGATGCGGGGCCCACCGTGTTCACCATGCGCTGGATATTCGACGGCCTCTTTGAGACTGCGGGAACAGACCTTGAGGCCCATCTGCGCCTGCAAAAAGCCGATGTTCTTGCGCGGCATGCCTGGCGACAGGGCGGAAGGCTCGATCTCTTTGCGGACATGGAGCGATCGACACGGGCCATCGAAGAATTCGCGGGTCGCGAGAACGCGCAAGGTTATCGGGCCTTTTGCGCTCGCAGTGAAGATATCTACCAGATCCTCCGCGAGCCGTTTATCGCCTCGTCGCGGCCGGGCATGCTGGAACTCGTGCGGCGGGTGGGGTTCTCCCGCCTCGACGCCATGTGGCGCACCGCGCCCTTCTCAACACTCTGGAGCGCACTCGGGGAACACTTCAGCGATCCGCGGCTGCAGCAATTGTTCGGGCGCTATGCGACCTATGTGGGCTCGTCGCCCTTGCAGGCTCCGGCGACCCTGATGTTGATTGCGCATGTTGAACAGGAGGGCGTGTGGCTGGTCGATGGAGGCATGCGCGCCGTGGCCCTGGCTCTGCGGGATGTGGCCGAGGGGCTCGGGGCAAAGTTTCATTTCGACTGTGGCGTGGCTCAGATTCTTGCCGGCCAGGGCAAGGCGACCGGCGTGGTGACTGAGACCGGGGAGACCATTCTCGCCGATCAACTCGTGTTTAACGGGGATGTGTCCGCTCTCGGCACGGGGCTCCTCGGTGACGCGGCCAGACAGGCTGAAAAAGCGGTAGCGCCGGCCAAACGGGCACTCTCGGCCATTACCTTTTGTATTGTCGGCAAGGTCAGCGGTTTCCCCCTGCACTACCACAATGTGTTCTTCGCTGAGGATTACCCTGAGGAATTCGCCGCGATTTTCGGGCGCCGGGAAATTACGCGCTTTCCTACAGTGTACGTCTGCGCCCAGGATCGCGCCGGGGGATTTATTCCTGATGGCGAGGAGCGATTGCTGCTGCTGATCAATGCGCCGGCAGACGGCGACCAGCTGACGCGCGATCCCGCGGCGCTTGCCTCCCACCGCGATGCGGCCCTCGCTGTGCTTCGCGAGTGCGGTTGTGAGATTCAGTTTTCAAAAGCGCAGTGTGTGACCACCGATCCCCACGCTTTTTCGCATCGATTTCCCGGTAGCGGCGGTTCGCTCTACGGCCGGGTCAATCATGGGTCAATGGCCAGCTTTGCCCGCCCCGGGGCCCGCAGTCATCTGCCCGGGCTGTATCTTGCCGGGGGATCCGTGCATCCCGGCGCCGGCGTGCCCATGTCCGCCATGTCCGGTCGATTGGCCGCGGCTGCGTTGCTGGCTGATCGGGGATAAGCCCGCAGCGCTACTGTTTGTAGATACTGTCGATGTATTCCCAATGTGTTACAACGCATCAATGGCTCTATCCGCAGCATCGCTAAACCGGACCCGCCCGCGATCAGGTCGGGTGGGGGTGTGTACACGGTGTCGTCGCGAGCTGCAGGCGCTGCTCGTCGTTTACGTTCTCTGCGCGACGCCCGGCTACGCCGCAGAACCCGAGCTGTCGGAAACTCCGGTGCGCGCAGAGCAAAATGATCCCAGTTGGATCGACACCAGTCACGAATACGCGACTAACCGGGCCCAGGCGCTGGCGCAGTGGATGGACGACTTTTTTGGCGCCGAGGTCCGCGATGTAGAGCGCGCCGACAGCTTCGTGCGCACCATCCTGATCGATGACTGGGACCAGCGTGATGGCCATGATCCCACAATCCGGCTGCGCGGCCAGCTGAGTCTGCCCAAGGTTTCCGAGCGGGTGGATTTATTTTTCTCCGGCGAGGAATCCGAGCAAACGCTCACCGAGGAGGAGCGGGAGCAGGAGAATGATGTTGGCGTGCGTTTGAATCTTCGCGATGCAAACCGCACCCGGTTTGACGCTACGCTCTCCTTTCGCTCCGATCCGGCCATACTGCCGGGCGTACGTTTCCGCTACCAGCAGCCGATTGGCGAACACAGCTGGGCGCGCTTTACCCAGCGTCTGCAATACCACAGCGAGGACGGCTATCGGTCCCTGAGCAACTTTGATGCTAACCGTGTGCTCGGCGAAAAAAGCCTCCTGCGCTGGAGCGGCCGGATTCGCTACCGCGAAGAGAAAGAGTTTTGGGACTGGAATACGGGCATCACCTACCGCCGCTGGTTAAATGATCACGAGCGATTTCCCAGTGCCCTTGAATACTATGTGGCGCTCAGTGGGCGGGATGAGCCCGAGACTTTCGAAACCAACTACCGCATCGGTGTCTTGTACCGCAAGCAGTTCCTGCGCCAGTTCCTTTATTACGAAATTGAGCCGAACTACAACTGGCGTCGCGATACCTACGAGGAAGATCGCGAGGGCGTCCTGGGCATCGTGTTCCGGCTTGAGGTTATGCTCGATGAGGATCTTGTGCGCCGGGGCGGTCGCTAGCCGTCGTTCCGTCTAGGCCCCGGACCTTCCACTGCGAGCCTTGAGGTACTGCTCCCGGGCGTCGATGCACTCGGGATCCAGAAGCCCCGCAAGCAGACTGTCGGCGTCGGACCAGGATCGGGCAAGGCCGACCTGTGTCGCGGTTACCGCGTCGACATGGCGTTTGGTTGCCTGAATGGGAAAGGCGGGCCGCTGCGTAATGGCCCGGGCCAGTGAGGCCACCTCATCATCCAGTGCGTCGGGGCCGACCACCCGATTGAGGAATCCCGCACGGTGCGCTTCTTCGGCGTCAAAGGGGCGGCAGGTCATCACCAGTTCTTTGGTCAGTGCCGGGCCGATTTCGCGCACCAGCCTGGGGATGCCGCCCCAGGCGAGGGGGATACCCAGATCGATTTCCGGGATCGAAAAGCGCGCATCGTTTGCCGCCACACGCAGGTCGCAGGCGGCCGCCAACACCAGGCCTCCACCGACGCACCAACCCTGAATGCGGGCGATGCTGATCGCGCGCAGCCCTTCGATGGCGTCGGCCATGCGTCGGCCTGCATCCGCTGCGTCCCGTGCTCCGGGATCTCCGGGCTGGGGGAAACCCTGCAGATCTGCCCCGGCGGAAAAGCAGCGGCCTCGTCCGGCGATAAGCACCGCCTTCAGGGTCGTGTCCCTGTTCAGCTCGGTCGCGGCGTCGGCCAGCTCCTCGAGAGTCTGAAGAGACAGCGGATTGAGTTTTTCCGGCCGATTGAGCCACAGTTCGGCCAAGGGCCCCCTGCGAACGATTTCCAGCGTGTCATACATAGGTTTTGCCTTCCTGTGCACGGCGCCGGCGACTCTGACGCCGGCCTTCGAACAGCTATCATGGAGGATGTGATCGCTGAAATAAATGGTGTACTCTGAGCAGTGAGATAGGGTCGGCGGTGGTGCCTGGCAGTCAAGATGCTGTGGCAGTGCCTGTTCGGTGACTGTGCAGTAACTGTAACTGTAACTGTAATGTGGCATTCCCTGTAATAATGATGCCTTGGCAGTGATAGCACAGTACTGACAGCACAGTAGTGATAGCACAGCAGTACGCTGGCAATATCGCGACCTGAACCAAAAACCGCGAGCACTTATTAGAACTATAGTTGACAAAGGACACCACCATGAAATTTCCCCTGCGATTTGCCGTGCTGTGTGCAGCAGCTCTGCTTTCGGCCTGTAGCACTGTAGATCAGCGCGAATACGAAGCCTGCATTGTGGGCAGCACTGCGGTAGGCGGTCTTGTGGGCTCTTCGGGCTCCGGGGTTGGCGCGGTCGAAGGCGTTGCCGTCGGTGCCGGCGTAGGCGCGGTGATCTGTAACCTCGAGGAACCTGAGCCCGTTCGCGCTGCAGCCCCTGCGGACAGTGATGGCGACGGCGTCACCGATGATCGCGATCGCTGCCCTGGAACGCCCGCGGGCGTCGAAGTGGATATGAATGGCTGTGCGCTGGATAGCGACGGCGATGGCGTTGCCGATTACAAGGACCGCTGTCCCAATACTCCGGCCGGTGTCACGGTCGATAACAGTGGCTGCCCGGTCAAAGATGAGGTGGTACTCACGGTAGACCGGCTCGGCTTTGCCTTCGACAGCGCCGAGTTGGACGCTCAATCCCGGGCCGCCCTGGACGCCGCCGCTAAAGTGATCAAGTCACATAGTAGCGTCGAGATGGATGTTGTGGGTTATACCGATAGTACCGGTCCCGAAGCTTACAACCAGAAGCTCTCCGAGCGTCGCGCCCAGGCTGCAATCGACTATCTCGTCTCCAAGGGTATTGCGCCTGGCCAACTGCATGCCGTTGGCCGCGGAGAAGCCGATCCAGTCGCCAGCAATGACAGCCGTGATGGTCGTGAACGCAATCGTCGCGTCGAGCTGGTGGTGCGTTAAGCACGACCGTTACGCTGACGCTTTCACCGGTCGTTCCCGCATCGATCTTTCCCCGGCCTCCGGCAGTAGCGTCGGAGACCGGCTTGCGTCCCGCAGTCCAGCCCCGGCCAGTAACCTGCCGGGGCGGCGGCTGTCCTGAAAAAGCGTCCCTGAGAATCGAGCTCCTGCTGCAGTGAGCTCCGCTCCCATGGGGGGCGGAACTCAGCCGCTGATCCGCTCCTCTCATCGCGGAGAATACTTGAGAGACAGTAAAACATACTGTATGTTCAAATCCCTGCGCAGCGCCTCCCGGCAGCGGCGTGCGCGCGCGTTTCACGATGCACCCAGCTAACATCAGGAGACCTGCTCATGACTGAGCTCGACGCTTTTCGCAAGGAAACCCGGGAATGGCTTGAGGCTAACTGCCCCGAATCAATGCGACAGCCCGTCGTAGCGTTTGAAGACATTTACGTCGGCGGACGCAATCCGGAGATTGACCATCCGGATCAGCCCCTCTGGTGCGAGCGTATGGCCGAGCGCGGCTGGACCGTCCCGCACTGGCCAAAAGAATACGGTGGCGGCGGCCTTGCCGGAGACGAACTCAAAGTCCTGCGCGAAGAAATGGCGCGGATCAATGCCCGTCGGCCCCTGGACTCTTTTGGCATATCCATGCTCGGGCCGGCGCTCCTGAAATTTGGCAGCGAAGCGCAGAAGCGGGAGCACCTGCCACCCATTTGCCGCGGCGAAATACGCTGGTGCCAGGGCTATTCCGAGCCGAACGCCGGCTCCGATCTGGCGAGCCTGCAGACCCGCGCGGAGGACAAGGGCGATCACTACCTCATCAACGGCCAGAAGGTCTGGACTTCTTACGCAGACAAAGCCGACTGGATTTTCTGCCTTGTGCGCACCGATAACAGCGGTTCCAAGCACGAGGGCATCAGTTTCGTACTTTTCGACATGGACCAGCCGGGGGTATCGGCCAAGCCGATTCGCCTTATCAGTGGCTCCTCGCCCTTTTGCGAAACCTTCTTTGACAACGCCCGTGCCGAAAAGCACAACCTCGTCGGCGAAGAGGGGCAGGGCTGGACCATCGCCAAGTATTTGCTGACCCATGAGCGCGAGATGATATCGGGCTTTGGCACGGCGCCCAGCAAATCGCTGGGCCAGACAGCGATCGAGCATATGGGAACTGATGCTGAGGGACGGCTCAGCAACGGTATGCTGCGTCAGGCAATTGCTCAGTACCAGCTTGATGCGATGGCTTTTGCGGCGACCATGAATCGCGTGGGCGATGAGGTTAAATCGGGTCAGGGCCTGGGTCCTGCGTCCTCAATCTTCAAGTACTACGGCACCGAGCTCAACAAGCGTCGCAATGAGCTCAATCTGTCTATCGGCGGTGAATCTGCCCTGGGCTGGTCCGGGGATGAATACCATGGGGGCAACGTGGTGCGCAGCTTCCTGCGATCGAAGGGGAATTCCATCGAAGGGGGCACCTCCGAAGTGCAACTCAACATTGTCGCCAAGCGTGTGCTCGGCCTGCCGGACGCCTGAGGGGGAGATTGACATGACACTGGTACTCAACGAAGAACAACTGATGCTCAAGGAGTCCGCTGCGGGCTTCCTCAAGGAAAAAGCCACCGTGGCCCACCTGCGCAGTCTGCGTGACGCCGGCGATGAGCTTGCCTTCGACCCCGCGGTCTGGCAGGCGATGGTTGAGATGGGCTGGGCGGGGATCGCAATCCCCGAGGCCTACGGCGGCCTGGGCTATGGCTATACGGGACTGGGTGTGGTCCTGGAGCAGGTGGGTCGCAATCTCAGCGCCTCTCCTCTCGAAGCGAGCGTGCTGCTGGGGGCGACGGCGATCAATTGTCTTGGCGATGAGGCACAAAAGTCCGAATGGTTGGCAGCAATTGCCGCGGGTGAAAAGCAGGTGAGCCTGGCTCTGCAGGAGTCGGGCCGCTTTGATCCCGCCGCGATCGCGACCAGCGCCGTGGCTGACGGTGGGGGCTATCTGGTCACGGGCAGCAAACGCATGGTCCTCGATGCCGGGAGCGCCGATGCGTTTGTCGTCATCGCAAGAACTGCGGGTGCCCCCGGCGACACTGCGGGGCTCAGTGCATTTCTTATCCCCGCGAGCACGCCGGGCCTCAGCCTGAGTGCCTGCGACATGGTCGACTCCCGCCAGTGCGGCGCGCTGACCCTGACGGATCTGCGGGTTCCTGCCGATGCGCTGATGGGCGCCGCCGGGGAAGCCTGGGACGGGCTGCAGCGCTGCCTGGATATTGCAGCAATCGGCTTTGCAGCCGAGCTTCTCGGACTTTCTCTGGAAGCCTTCGAACGCACCATGGGGTACCTGCGGGAGCGCAAGCAGTTTGGTCGCGTTATCGGTTCATTTCAGGGTTTGCAGCACCGCGCAGCGCATTTGTTTGCCGAGCTCGAGCTGGCGCGCTCCATTGTCCTGAAGGCCCTGCAGGCCATTGATGCCGATGATGAGAATCTGTCACTGCTCGCCAGCGCGGCCAAGGCCAAGCTCTGCGAAGTGGCGAAAACCGCCAGCAATGAAAGCGTCCAGATGCACGGTGGTATTGGCATGACCGATGAGTACGAGATCGGCTTCTTTTTGAAGCGTTCCCGGGTGCTGGAGCATCTGATGGGCGACTACTACTACCATCTCGATCGCTTCGCGCGCATCGGCGGATATTAAGCGGCGATTGTTCACGCCCACAAGCCAAGGACACAACAATAACGATGAGTAATTATCTGCAGCAATTGGATGCCGCGGTGGCGCAGCTCACTGGCCCCGGTGCACCTTTCGAAGTCAACAGGGTCACTATCGACGGCGCTGAGTATCGCAATTACGCAACGATGCCGGAGAACATGGGTGGCTACTTCCGCTTTATGCTCAAGCATGCGGACAAGGAATTCGCGGTCTATCGGGACGAGCGCTACAGCTTTGCCGAATCCTACGCGCAGTCCGCGGCTCTGGCCCGGGCGCTGATGGATGACTTTGGCGTTCGGCCGGGTGACCGGGTTGCGATTCTCAGTCGCAATAATCCCCAGTGGATGATGGGGTTTATTGCGGCGCTGTCGATTGGTGCCGTTGCCGTTCCCATGAACGCCTGGTGGACCACCGAGGAGCTGGACTACGGGCTTCGCGACTGTGGTGCCAGGGTCGTGATCGCCGACAAGCAGCGCCTGGAGCGCCTCGCGCCACTGCAGCAGGACCTGTCCCTGCAGTTGATCGCCATCGATGATTGCGATGATCTGGATCTTGAGCTGCGACAGTTTTCGGAAGTGCTTGCGGCGCACGCCGGGGCCGAGATGCCCGAGGTCGCGGTGGCCCCTGACGATTACGCCACCATCATGTACACCTCCGGCTCGACCGGACATCCCAAGGGAGCCCTGTCGTCACACCGGGGCATACTTTCGGCGCTCTACAGCTGGATGTTGCTGGGCACGTCGCAAAAGCTGGTGACTCCCGACAAGGAGGCGGCGCAGTTTCCCGCGGCCGGCCTGTTGACGATTCCCCTGTTCCACTGCACCGGCAGCCACACGGCTTTTCTGCTGTCGCTGATTGTGGGGCGCAAACTCGTGATCATGCATAAGTGGGACGTACAGGAAGCGCTGCGCATTATTGAGGAAGAGCGCATTACCTGGTTTACCGGCGTACCGACCATGTCAGCGGAGCTGCAGGCTGCGGCGGCGGAATCGGATCGGGATCTTTCTTCCCTCGGTGAGATTTACGGCGGTGGGGCGGCCCGGCCGCCGGCGCAGGTCGAGAAGCTTGCAACGACCTTTAAAAAGTCCTCAGCGGGCATCGGCTACGGCCTGACCGAAACCAACGCTCTGGGCACGATCAACAGCGGCGAGATCTACCGCGCGCGACCGGGGAGTGCCGGGCGGGCAGTGCCCGCGGTCACTGACATCGCTATCTTTGACGAGCAGGGGCAGCAGCTGCCTCCGGGCGAGCGCGGTGAGGTCTGCATGCATTCCCCCGCCAATGTGCTTGGCTATTGGAATAAACCCGAGGCCACCGCGGAAGCGTTCCGCGATGGCTGGTTTCATACCGGTGACGTGGGCTACATCGATGCGGAGGGCTTTCTCTTTATCGTCGACAGAATGAAGGAAATCATCATCCGCGGCGGCGAAAACATCAGCTGTATCGAAGTGGAGGCGGCGCTCTATCAGCACCCTGCGGTGGTCGAGGCCGCGGTTTACGGCGTGCCGGATGAGCGTCTGGGGGAGGCGGTGGCGGCGAGCCTGGTGCTGCGCGACGGCGAGACGCTCAGCGCTGAAGCGCTGCGGGAGTTTTTGCAGGAGCACATCGCGGCTTTCAAGATTCCGGCGCATTGGCGCTTTCATGAGGAAGCGCTGCCGCGTATTGCCACGGGAAAAATTTTCAAACGGCAGCTCAAGGCAGAGCTGAGCGAGCGCCTCAGCGCCTAGTTCTTGGCAAATGGAACGTCGGGCTCGCCACTATCGGTCGCGCCCTCACACAAGGAGACAGAGTCATGGATCTTGGAATATCGGAAAAAGTCGCCCCGCTCTTGGCGCGGGTCAAGGCGTTTATCGAAACCGAAGTTATGCCGATGGAGGCCGAGTATGCGGCGGAGATCGCCACCGGCGATCGCTGGCAGTTTACCGCGCGTCAGACCGAGATTATCGAAACCCTGAAAGCGAAGGCCCGGGCCGAGGGTCTGTGGAACTTCTTTCTCACGGAGGGCGAGCAGAGCAGCGGACTGACGACCGTTGAGTACGCCTACCTCGCCGAGGAAATGGGGCGCTCGCACATGGCCGCAGAAGTGTTCAACTGCGCCGCGCCGGATACCGGCAACATGGAAGTGCTCACCAAATACGGCAGCGAAGCGCAGCAGGCCGAGTGGCTGACCCCCCTGCTCAACGGTGAGATTCGCAGCGCCTACGCGATGACCGAGCCCGGCGTGGCCTCATCCGATGCGACCAATATCAGCACCAGCGCTGTGCTCGAGGGCGACGAGTGGGTGATCAACGGTGAGAAGCACTGGATCTCCGGGGCCGGCGATCCACGCTGCAAGATCATGATCGTGATGGTCAAAACGGACCCTGATGCGGCCAAGCACAAGCAGCAGTCACAGATTCTTGTGCCTCTGGATACCCCGGGTGTCGAGATCATTCGTCCGATGCAGGTGTTCTCCATGGACGACGCGCCGCATGGGCATATGCATCTGCGCCTGAATAACGTCCGTGTGCCAAAGGACAATGTCATTCTTGGCCCGGGCCGTGGTTTCGAGATTTCCCAGGGGCGTCTCGGGCCTGGTCGTATCCACCACTGCATGCGGGCTCTGGGCGCTGCGGAGCGGGCGCTGGAGCTTCTGTGCCAGCGCGCGACCACGCGCGTTGCCTTCGGCAAGCCCCTGGCGCGCCTGGGCGGCAATATCGATATCGTTGCCAACGCGCGGATGGATATCGAGCAGGCACGGCTGCTGACCCTCAAGACGGCCTGGATGATGGACAACGTCGACCCCAAGGAAGCGCGGGTCTGGATTTCCATGATCAAGACAGCGGTGCCCAATGTGACGCTCAAGGTCATCGACGAAGCCATCCAGATGTTCGGTGGCCTCGGTGTATCCCAGGATACGCCGCTGGCAACCATGTATATGGGGCAGCGCACCCTACGCCTGGCCGACGGTCCCGATGCGGTGCATCGCATGGTTGTCGGGCGTCACGAGTTCAAGAAGTACATGGATCAGGAACCGGTCAACGCGACCTTCAGGGATGGCTGATAGGCGCTGCGGCGTGACGCGCGCAAACACAGACAGATCATTGATTTTGCTAAGAAGGATAGGGTTATGGGTATTAAGGTAGTGCCAAAGGAACAACTGGTGGATCAGGTGGGCAATAAAACCACCAGCGACTGGGTCACCATGGACCAGGATCGGATTAACGCCTTTGCAGATTGCACGGAGGACCATCAGTTCATTCACATCGATGAAGAGAAGGCCGCCCAGACGCCCTTTGGCGGAACGATCGCGCACGGCTTTCTGACGCTGTCCATGCTCCCCAAGCTGAGTGAAGGTCAGGGCGTGGTGCCCGAGAACGTCGTGATGGGTATCAATTACGGCAGCAACAAAGTGCGCTTTCTGGCACCGGTGCGCGCCGGGAAGCGAATCCGCGCGCATAGCGAACTGATGAAAGTGGATCAGAAGGACGACCATCGATTTCTGCTGACATCTTCAGTCACGATAGAGATTGAGGGCGAAGAGACGCCGGCGTTGGTGGCTGAGACCCTGACCATGATTGTTTGTGGCTGATTCGATACACACAAGGAGTAAAAGAGAATGACGATTCGTTATGACGGTCGAGTAGCTATTGTCACCGGCGCAGGGCAGGGCCTGGGACGCAGCCATGCGATTGAACTCGCCAAGCGCGGCGCCAAAGTAGTTGTGAACGATCTGGGCGGCGCCAAAGACGGCACGGGTGCTTCCTCTGATGCGGCGCTTGCCGTGGTGGCAGAGATTGAAGCGGCCGGCGGCGAGGCGATCGCCAACGGTGCCAACGTGGCGAACTTCGAAGAAGTGCAGGCGATGGTTGCGGCGGCCATGGAGAAGTGGGGTCGCGTTGACATTCTCGTCAACAACGCCGGTATTCTCCGCGACAAGAGTTTTGCCAAAGGGACCATGGAAGATTTCCAGCTGGTGCTGAATGTTCACCTCATGGGCAGTGTTTATTGCACCCGCGCGGTCTGGGACATCATGCGTGAGCAGGAGTACGGACGTATCGTGGTCACCACGTCCTCCTCCGGGCTTTACGGCAACTTTGGTCAGAGCAACTACGGCGCGGCCAAGATGGGCGTGATCGGCATGATGAACACCCTGGTTCAGGAAGGTGCCAAGTACAACATCCGTGTGAATGCCCTGGCGCCCACTGCTGGCACTCGCATGACCGAAGGGCTGATGCCCGAAAAAGCCTTTGAGCTGCTGACGCCTGAGACGGTCACCCCGGCGGTGTTGTATCTGGTCAGCGAAGACAGCCCGAACCGCACGGTGCTCTGTGCCGGCGCCGGCGCCTTCGCCGTCGCCAAGATCGTTGAGACCGACGGTTGCTGGCTGCCGCCGGAAGAGCAGACTCCCGAGGGTATTGCCGCCCATTGGGATGCGATCACCTCTCCGGAAGGTGAGCGTGCATTGCAGGCAGGCTTTGAGCAGACCGGCAAGATGCTGACCAAAGCCGCGGCGGGTCTGGGCATTTCCCTCGAGTAATTCAGTGCGCCCTGTGTTTTTCTTCAACACAGGGCGCAGCCTATTTTGATGAGTCCCGCCCTCGTTGCGAGACCAGGAGACATTGTTATGAAAGAAGCAGTCATTGTATCGACGGCGCGTACGCCAATTGGCAAAGCCTATCGTGGTGGGTTTAATAACC
>CAZGGN010000009.1:0-6789 GCA_964525195.1 uncultured Congregibacter sp. | reverse complement strand
ATCGACCGTCAGTGCTCGTCGGGCCTGATGGCCGTGGCCACAGCGGCCAAGCAGGTGATGTACGACGGTATGGACATCGTGGTGGGTGGCGGCCTGGATTCAATTTCTCTGGTGCAGAATGAGCATATGAACCTGCACCGCGCGGCGGACGAGGAACTCGTGGCCATGCATCCGCACGTGTACATGCCGATGCTGCAAACCGCCGAAGTGGTCGCCAAGCGCTATGGCATCAGCCGCGATGCGATGGATGAGTACGGACTGCAATCCCAGCAGCGTGTTGCCCAGGCCTACGAAGAGGGTCGCTACGATGCGGAGCTGACACCGGTCACCTGCAAGCGCATCGTCTGGAACAAGGAAACGGGCGAGCAATCAGAAGCCGAAGCGACCGTGAGCCGTGACGAAGGTATTCGCGCAACCACCGCTGAGGGACTCGCCACGCTCAAGACGGTTATCGAGGGTGGCACGATCACGGCTGGTAACGCGTCACAGCTCTCCGACGGTGCCTCGGCGCAGGTGGTCATGGATGCAAAGCTGGCCGAGCAGCGTGGCCTTGAGCCCCTGGGTTTGTACCGCGGCATGGCCGTTGCCGGTCTTGAGCCAGATGAAATGGGTATCGGTCCGATCTACGCCGTGCCCAAGCTGCTCAAGCAGCACAACCTGAGCGTTGATGACATTGGCCTGTGGGAGCTTAACGAAGCCTTCGCCGTGCAGGTGCTGCATTGCCGCGACACCCTGGGTATCGACAATGACAAGCTCAACGTCAGCGGCGGCGCGATTGCCATCGGTCACCCTTACGGCATGAGCGGTTCGCGCATGATCGGTCACGCGCTGATCGAAGGTAAGCGGCGCGGCGTCAAGTATGTTGTCATCACCATGTGTGTGGGCGGCGGCATGGGCGCAGCGGGACTTTTCGAAGTTTTATAAGTGCGCTCGGAAGCGGAGTGCGGCCACGCGCTGTTCACGGGCGTCGCGAGCCATGGATGGCGAGCGCCGAGCCTGTCATGGAAGACGCTTTTTGGCGATCCGTGAACAGGGTGTGGACGTGCTCCGCGATTCAGGACTGGCTTTTTTGACACATTCGAAACAGGGAGAGAGCAATGCGCGCACTGCTGTGTAAAGAACACGGAATGGCCGACAAGCTGGATCTGGTCAGTGACTGGCCCGAGCCGCAGGCTGAAAAAGGCCAGGTCGTTATTGATATCAAAGCGGCGGGGCTTAATTTCCCGGACGTGCTGATTATTCAGGGGAAGTACCAGTTCCAGCCGGAGATGCCCTTTTCCCCGGGCGGTGAGTGTGCCGGTGTGGTTCTCTCGGTCGGCGAGGGCGTTGATCGCTACAAGCCCGGTGACAAGGTGATTGCCATGACCGGCAGTGGCTGCTTTCGGGATCAGATCGCGGTGGATCAGAATGCGGTGATGCCGATGCCTGAAGGACTGGACTTCAAGCAGGCGGCGGGTGTCGCCATGACCTATTTCACCTCCTATCACGCCCTCAAACAGCGCGCGAATCTTCAGGAAGGGGAGACCCTGCTGGTACTGGGCGCGGCCGGAGGGGTTGGATCGACGGCCGTCGAGCTCGGCAAACTGATGGGCGCCAGGGTGATTGCCGCCGCGAGCTCTGAAGAGAAGCTGGCCATGTGCCGTGAACTGGGCGCGGACGAAACCATCAACTACAGCGAGCAGGACCTCAAGCAGGCGGTGAAGGAACTCACCGGCGGCAAGGGTGTTGACGTGGTTTATGACCCGGTGGGCGGCGACTACGCTGAGCCTGCGCTGCGCGGTATGGCCTGGAACGGCCGCTATCTGGTGATCGGCTTTGCCAGCGGCCCGATCCCCGAGATTCCCCTGAACCTCGCGCTGCTCAAGGGTTGTTCTATTGTCGGCGTATTCTGGGGACGTTTTATTGCCGAGGAGCCGGCAGTACACCTGCAGAACATCAAGGAGCTCTGGGGTCTGTTTGCTGAGGGTAAGCTGAAACCGGCGATCAACGATGTGTTTGCTCTGGAAGATTATCAAAAAGCCTATGATGTGATGACCGGGCGCCTGGCCCGGGGCAAGGTCATCCTCACCATGGAGTAGAGGCGTTATGCAGCCGTTTATCTTCAATACTGTTGCCCGGGTGGTCAGTGGCGGCGGCGAGGCGCTCAAGCTGGCAGAGCACTGTGCGGCTCTGGGCGCGCAACGGGTGCTGCTGGTCACGGACCCGGGGCTCGTCTCTATCGGGCTCATCGGTCCGGTAGAGAATGCGCTGGCGGCGGCGGGTATTGCGGTAACGCTGTTTCCCAAAGTGAGTGAGGACCCACCGGAGTCCGTGGTTCTGGCCGCGGCGGAGCAGGGCCGCGCGGCGCAGGTTGACGGGGTGATCGCTGTGGGCGGCGGCAGCTCCATGGATGTAGCCAAAGTCGTGGCCGTGCTGCTCAAAGGCGAGCAGGCTCTCCCCGAGATGTACGGGGTGGATCAGGTCAGCGGATCGCGTTTGCCGCTGATTCTGGTGCCGACCACCGCGGGCACCGGCTCGGAGGTGACGCCCGTCGCCGTGATCACCACCGGCGAGACCACCAAGGCCGGGGTGAGTTCACCCGTGCTGTTGCCGGATGTGGCGGTGCTGGATGCGGACCTCACTCTGGGCCTGCCCGCGAAAATCACCGCCATGACCGGCGTCGATGCGATGGTGCATGCGATCGAAGCCTATACCTCGCGGGTCAGGAAAAACCCCATATCGGACAATCTGGCGCGCAATGCCCTCACATTGCTCTCTACGCACATTCGCACCGCCGTGCACGATGGCCGGCAGCGGGACGCGCGCGCGGCCATGCTGCTCGGGGCAATGCAGGCGGGGCAGGCTTTTGCCAACGCGCCGGTCGCGGCGGTGCACGCCCTGGCTTACCCTCTGGGTGGCCATTACCACATCCCCCACGGGTTGAGTAATTCGCTGGTTTTACCCGCTGTGCTGCGATTCAACCTTCCCGCCGCGGCGCCGCTGTATGCCGAGCTCGCGGAATTGGTGCTCGGTGTCCCGGTGTCCGGCAGCGACGAGGCGCGGGCGGACGCCATGATCAGCGCGCTGGAGGCACTGATCACCGAGCTGTCACTGCCGGCAAGCCTGGAGGCTGCGGGCGTGCGCGAAGACAGCCTGGAGATGCTGGCCGAAGACGCGATGCTGCAACAGCGTCTCCTGATCAACAATCCTCGCGAGGTCAAGTATGAAGATGCTCTGTCCATCTATCGCGCGGCCTTTCGCGCCGCTGCCTAGGCAACTGCGCGCATGAGCAAGGCGGCGGCACCCGGGCGCAGCGACTATCGGTGGTTTACGCCGATTACCACGCGCTGGTCGGACAACGACATCTACGGTCACGTCAACAACGTGATCTATTACAGTTACTTTGATTCGGTCGCCAATCGCTATCTAATCGAGGTCGGCGGGCTGGATATTCACGAGGGATCGACCGTCGGTCTCGTCGTCAATTCGAGCTGTGACTACCACGCGCCCGTGGCCTATCCGCAGGGGCTTGAAGGCGCCCTGCGGGTCGATCGCCTGGGCAACAGCTCCGTGCAGTACGGCATCGGGATCTTTGCCGAGGGTGCTGGCAGCGCCAGCGCAAACGGTAGTTTTACCCACGTTTTTGTCGATCGCCAGACCAGCCGGCCGGTACCCATTCCCGAGCCGTTGCGGAGCGCGTTGACCGCCATTGCCACCAGCGGCTAGCGTCGCGCGGTGAGGTAGAGCAGGGATATGGTGCCGCCAAACACAAGGGCCGAAAATATCGCCGGACCGAAGTGAGCCAGCGGATACACCAGCCCTCCGATCACGGGGCCACTGACGAAGCCAATAGCCGGACAGGCTGAGATGACGCCGGCTGCGCCTCCCTGCTCCTCTGCGCTCACGGCCATGGATGCCCCGGCAGTGATCGCCGGCATGGACAGGCCCAGGCCCGTGCCGAGCAGCGCCATACCACCGGCGAGCATGGTAAATCCCGTGAAGCCCGCGATCAGCAGCGCACCTATGGCCATGCAGGCCAGTCCGGTGCGCACGAAGACATGCGGTGCCAGGTTCAGCCGCTGCATCACGGTTACCTGTACCACAAAAGTAAACGTCGCCGAGACCATCAGCGCGGCGCCGGTGTATTGCGCGGTTTTTACGCCACTCAGCGACAGCGTATCCTGGAGTTGGAAGCCCAGAGTTTGCTGGATTGCCGAGAAACCGGTGAAGAGGGCGATTCCGGTGAGCACGAAGCGTCGGATGCGTGGATCGAGAAAACGCAGGCGTTTCGAGTTCCCGTGGCTGCGACGCTGAGCCGGCGGAGTGCTCGGGAGCGCCCGCCAAATCAGTAACGCCGCAGCGGCCGCGAGGGCGCCGGCAAAGTACAGCGGGGCGAGGAGTCCCAGCGTCGCAAGGGCGCCACTCACCGCCGGGCCGAGGATCATACCCAGACTGTTTGCCGTGCCAAGCTTGGCCATTGCGCTGGTGCGTTCTAGAGGGGTCGTATGGTCCGCCGCATAGGCAGTCGTTGCCGGATTGGTGGCGGACATAATCACCGACTGGCTGCAGCGCGTGATCAGTGCCACGGCGTAGAGCGCGAGTCCGGAGAGCAGACCGGTGAGTCCCGCAAGAAAAACCGAGGTAAACAACAACGTCCCCAGGGTATAGCCGACGAGTCCGATCAGGATGACGGGCTTGCGGCCGATCCGGTCTGAGAGACGACCCCAATAGGGCGAAGCGAGGGCAAAAACCAGGGCCGAAAGGGCGATGATTGAGGTGATTTGAACTTCCGCGAGGCCAACTTCCCGGCCCAGAGGCGCGAGAATAGCGAACACCAGCGACTGGCCGATGCCCGTGGCCATCAGCGCGGTGATCAGGAGCAGCAGATCACGCCTGGGCAGTGTGTTGCTCACGGTGAATCGGCCGCCTGTGTGTCAGGGTTGGCAGCGATACCCGGGGTCTGACGAAACAGGCGTGCATAGGAGACCGGGAAGAGTCGCTGCACCCAGTCGATGAGTCGTGCGTCGGGCCCTATCAGCAGTCGACGCTGACCGCGTTGGGCGGCGCGCAGAATCAGTCCGGCGGCCTTGTCGGCGCTGGTTCGCACGTGGGGCGCAAACTGCTGATGCTGGGAGTCGGCGGTGGCGGCCGGGTCGGCATTTCGTGCCCGCCGGGCGATGTTGGTGTCGATTCCGCCGGGATGGACGCAGCAGAGCTTCACCGGGCTGCCGGCGATATCCAATTCCTGGCCCAGCGCTTCGCTGTAGCCGCGGACCGCGAATTTGGCGGCGTTGTAGGCGGACTGAGTGGGTACCCCGATCATGCCAAAGACCGACGAGATATTAACCAGATGGCTGCGCGGAGCGCGCTCCAGGAGTGGCAGGAATGCCTGACAGCCATGGACGACACCCCAGAAGTTGATGTTCATGAGCCAGTGAAAGTCTTCCTCCCGGGTTTCGGCGGCCGTCGCCATCAGTGCCACGCCGGCGTTGTTCACCAGCAGATGGAGGCAGGAAGCCTGTGCGCTGATCTCGTCCGCCCAGCGCTGTACCTCCTCTCGGCTGGCCACGTCGACGTGACTACTGTGGACCTTCGCGGTGGAATTGTTCAGGCTGTCAACGGTGCCTGCCAGTCCCGTCGCATCCACGTCGGAGAGAAAGAGATGGCAGCCTGCGGCATTTAATTGCCGGGCTAAAGCACGGCCAATACCCGAGCCCGCACCGGTAATCGCCGCGTATTTGTTGGCGAAATAGTCCATTTTTCCAGATCTCCACGTTTGAGCGGCCCATGATAGGGCGGTGACCCGAGCCCAGCCAGTGCTAAACGATTGATGAAGTTGGGACACAAGCGTGTGGACAGAAAACCCCTCATTTCGTACACTCGTCAGTCGCGGCGGACTGGAAGGTGTGCCGTAGAACCCCGAAGCAAACTAATTCTGAGCTGACCGGCATAAACGTACAGTGACAGCTAAATAAAAAGCGAGATGAGGATCACTCATCTCGCTTTTTTTTGAGCCCGAGAACGCACTGCCCCAGCCCCTGGAGGAACGATTGACCCGTCCCGCTATTTTGGTACTTGAAGACGGCAGTGTGTTCCGGGGGGTGTCCATCGGCGCCACCGCCACCGCCGTCGGCGAGGTGGTATTCAATACCGCTATGACCGGCTATCAGGAAATCCTCACGGATCCTTCCTACGCCCGGCAGATCGTTACGCTCACCTACCCGCATATCGGCAACACCGGCACGAATCCGGAGGATGAGGAGTCGTCGCAAATCTGGGCCTCCGGGCTGGTCATCCGCGACCTCCCCTTGCTGGCGAGTAACTTTCGCAATACCCAGGCGCTGGACGAATACCTCAAAGAGCGCGGCGTGGTCGGGATAGCCGAGATCGATACCCGCCGCCTGACCCGACTGCTGCGCGACAAAGGGGCACAAAATGGTTGCCTGGTGGCAGGTGACGCGCCGGACGAGGGCGAGGCTCTGGCCCAGGCGAGGGCGTTTGCGGGACTCAAGGGCATGGATTTGGCCAGGGAGGTCTCCACGACGACGGCCCTGGAATGGACTGCTGGTACCTGGCAGCTCGGCCAGGGTTTTACCGATCCGGCGGTCCAGAGCATGCCCTGGCACGTGGTCGCCTACGACTTCGGAGTGAAACGCAATATTCTGCGCATGTTGGTGGATGCCGGCTGTCGGGTCACGGTGGTGCCGGCGCATCATCCCATCGACGGCCTGCTTGCTATGAACCCCGACGGCGTTCTGCTCTCCAACGGTCCCGGCGACCCTGAGCCCTGCACCTACGCCATTGACGCCA
>CAZGGN010000008.1:41297-43742 GCA_964525195.1 uncultured Congregibacter sp. | reverse complement strand
CGGACCGCAGGGTACTTTGTTTGGCCGCAACACGTCGGCGGGTGTGATTAACGTGCGCTCAAAAGCACCGGAGCACGAGTTCGGCGGGAACATTCAGGCCGGTATCGGTGACTATGGCTACACCCAGCTGCGCGGCAGCCTGACCGGCCCGATTACCGACAACCTGGCCTGGCGTGTTGCCGGCACCTGGCAGCAGCGCGACGGCTACATCGAAGACACCTTCAGTGGCGAAGAGTGGAACGATCGTGACCGCTACTCGGCCCGCGGCCAACTGCTCTGGGATATCAACGACACCAGCTCGCTCAGACTGATTGCCGACTACACAGAAACTGACGAGCGCTGCTGTGTGCCGGTGCAGGTATTTGACGCCAGCAGCGCCGGGCTTTTGATCGGCAGCCCCGCAGGTCTAGGCGCCCTGAGCCCCGCATTTGCCAACTTTGCCATCGGTATACCTCTTCAGAGCGGCACACCGGGCACTACCCCGAGTGATCGGGTTGTAGGTAACGACTTCGCAGGCTTTGCGGGTAACTACATTGATACGGGAAACTTTGAGGGATCGCGTACGACATCCGCGAGCGCTGACGACAGCTTTGAAGACGGCGGACTCTCGGCGGAATTCAAAACCTCCGTGACCGATGACATCGACATGACCGCGATTGCCGCCTATCGCTTCTTCGAAACCAATCCCTACGGCGATATCGACATGCGCACGGCGGACATCTGGCAGGGTGGTCGCGGTCAGGATATCGGCGAGACCTCGCTGGAACTGCGCTTTGATGGCTCAACCGGCAATGCCGACTGGTCCGTCGGTGCCTACTACTTTGATCAGGACATCGATGCCACCGGACGCTTCGCCTGGGGTGCGGATGCCTCAACCTATCTCGCCTCGGTAGGTATCGCGCGACTGGCAGGAGACGCAGCTATCATTGCCGAGGGTGGCTCAGTCGCCGATATTCTGGGTTCGGGTCTGATCGACATTGGCAACGCGGCGCCGGGCGGCGCGGCAAACCCCCTGAACTGGTTCCCGACAGCGTCTCTCGAAGGTACCGGCTCACAGGAGACCGTTAGTTACAACGCCAAGAGCTACGCCTTCTTCGGCCAGGTGACCTTTAATCTCACCGATCGCCTGAGCTGGACCATCGGTGGTCGTTATTCCGACGAAGAAAAAGAAGCCGATTACCTGACGACAGCCAACGACCCCTTCTCGAATCGAGACCTTCGGGAAACGGCTTTGACCGGCACTGACGGCCTCTATTGGGCACTGCGACCAACGCCAGCTTTGAGGATGACGATTTTTCGGCTACCACCAACCTCAACTACGAGTTGAACGACAGTGTTTCGGTTTACGCGCGCTTTGCACAGGGTTACAAGGCCGGCGGGCTCAACCTGAACGGCACCATCGGTCAGCAGCCGGGCAACCCCACGCCGACCTATATCGGCAACGACTTTGAATCCGAGACCAGCGACAGCTTTGAGATCGGTGCCAAGTCCTTCCTGCTGGACAACACGCTGCAGCTGAACGCGACGGTGTTCTACCAGACCACGGAGAACTTCCAGACCAACTCCTTCGATGGCGCGGGCTTTACCCTGCGTAATGCCGGCGAGATCGAGGGCACGGGTATTGAACTCGACTACAACTGGATGCCCAACGACAACTGGACCGTCAGCGGTGGCCTGGTGTTACAGGACATTGAGTACGGAGACTTCACGAACGCGTCGAGCACCATCGCGCAGCAGGAGTTTGCGGGACTGGAAGCCCGGGCGCTCGGCATCGTGCCGGATCAGGACCTGACCGGGGAAACACCCAACTTCGTCTCTGATGTCACCTGGGCGGGCAGCGTTGCCTACCGCCGGCCCATCACCTCCGGCCTGGCATTTAATGGCGCAGTCAGCTGGCGTTATCGCTCGGAATTCACCACCGGCCAGGACAATGATCCGCTGACGGGACAGGACGCCTTTACGACGGTGAACGCGACTGTCGGTATTGGCGATCTCGATGGTCAGTGGCGTCTGGAGCTCTGGGGCAAAAACCTCACGGATGAGACGGTGATCAATATCGGCTTCGATACGCCGGCCCAGACCGGCTCAATGAGCGCCTTTGTCGAGCCGCCGCGCATGTACGGTGCGACGCTGAACTACAGCTTCTAAGCACTCACAGGCCTGAGACAAGCCGGCGGCGCGCAAGCCCGCCGGCTTTTTTGTGGGCGGTTCCTTGAACTGGGTCTCACCGTCGTTTGCAGAACCTGTAAAACGCGTGTTCTCTGGGGTAGTGTTCTTTGATACCTGATCCGCCAACGGAAACTAAAGTGCATTACCGGATGCCACCGGGCGCAAACGCCGTGTTTTCACCGAAGGAACGCTCCTGCAGGCCTGGCCGCCTGCTGCTGAGCGTTTGTCTGCTGTGGATGTCCTGTGCGGCGCAGGCGCTGAACCCGGACCGGCTTC
>CAZGGN010000008.1:37127-41287 GCA_964525195.1 uncultured Congregibacter sp. | reverse complement strand
TTGTGGGCGGTTCCTTGAACTGGGTCTCACCGCCGTTTGCAAAACCTTTAAAACGCGTGCTCTCTGGGCTAGTGTTCCCTGATACCTAATCCGCCAACGGAAAACGAAAGTGCATTACCGGATGCCGCCGGGCGCAGACACCGTGTTTTTATCCAGGGAACGCTTCTGCAGGCTTGGCAGTCTGCTCCTGAGCGCTTGCCTTATGTGGGCGTCCTGTGCGGCGCAGGCGCTAAACCCCGACCGGCTTCCCAGCCAATACCTCCTCGACCGCTACGACCGCGAAAGCGGTCTTCCCTCGGACCGGGTGTGGCTGAGTATCGAAGGACCTCGCGGCTATTTATGGGTGGGCACCCAGGGCGGCCTCGTACGGTTTGACGGAGTCAAATTCACCACCTTTAACCAGCAGACGCACGCCGCATTCAGCGCCAGTGATGTGCGCGCTCTCGAGTGGACACCCTCCGGAGATCTCTGGATCGGCACCTACGGCGGCGGTGCCGTTCGCATGCAAAACGGCGACTTCAGCGCCTACACACAGGACGACGGCCTCGCCGGCAACGTTGTCTACGACATCCATCGAGCCGCCGATGGATCCCTGTGGTTTGCCACTGACCTCGGGGTAAGCCGCTTTGACGGATCGGAGTTTCGCTCCTACACAACCGCAGACGGCCTGGCGGCAGACCGGACCTTCAAGATCGCCGAGGACGCTAATGGCAACCTCTGGTTCAGCACCCTGACCAACGGACTGAGCTACTTCGACGGGAGCAACTTCCATACCCTGGGTGCGGCACAAGGCCTGGATTCGCTTCAGATCCATATGCTCGACAGGGATGAAAAACTGGGCGTGATTGCAGGCACCGCGACCGGCAGTCTGTTCCAGCTCATGCCCGGCGTTCACGCCACAAAGCTACCCTTCTCAAAGTCAATCCCCATCCAGAAGTCGCTGCGCGACCGGGATGGGAATCTGTGGCTCGGCAGCTATGGTGGCGGCCTCTGGCGTGTTCGCGAAGATGGTACTGAGGAGCACTTCAGCTTTGACGCCGGATCCGAGACAGAGCATGTCTTTGGTTTGTTTGAAGACACCGACGGTAACCTCTGGACCTCGACCCCTCGAGGACTTTTCAGTCTCCGCGACAGCCCCTTTCTCGCCCTGGGCAACGCCGAGGGACTGGCGGATTCGAGCTTCGTCGTCACCGGCGAGAGCAACGGCGCCCTATGGGTGGGCACGGAACTGAAAGGGCTCTTCCGGATTGATCCGGACGGCACCCGGAGCCAACCCTACCCGGAACTGAACGGTACCAGTATTTCGTCGCTGCTCGTTGCTCGCGATGGCAGTCTCTGGGTGGGCACCTTTGGCAGGGGGCTCTACCACTTCAGCGACCAGGGGAAAGAGCATTTCGGCGAGGCCCAGGGGCTTTCCAGTGCCCATGTTTTCGCGCTGCAGGAAATGCGCGATGGCGCCGTCTGGATTGCGACCAGCACGGGGCTGGACAGGTATACCCAGAACTTGCCGATCACGCCCGTGCTATCGGGCTTCAAAAACGCGCTGATACGCCATATACGGGAGTCGCGCGATGGCAGTATCTGGCTGAGCAGCGATTCAGGACTTCTGGAATACCGCCAGGGCGCCATAAAACGCTGGACCATGGAAGATGGTCTGGCAAGTAATCTGGTCAGCACCAGCTTTGAAGATGAGCGCGGTGTGCTCTGGATAGCCAATCGCGATGGTGGCCTGGCACGGCTGGACGATGGTCAGCTGTTCAGTTTCAACAAGGAACATGGCATCAACCAGATGTCGGCCTACGCGATTCTGGAGGATCGTTCGCGGAATCTCTGGATTTCCAGCGCTGAGGGCATGCTGCGCGTGTCCCGGGATGACCTGGATGCGGTTGCGCTCGGCCAGAAGTCCACGGTGCAGACTCGACTGTTCGATGAAAGGGATGGCCTGCGCTCCACCCAGTTTATCGGGGGCTATCAACCCGCTGCCTGGAAGACACCGGACAACCGTCTCTGGTACGTAACGACCAAGGGCCTCAGCGCCTTCTCGCCACCTGAACTGAGCGCCGAGACGCCGGCGCTGAACACCTATATCGAAGCGGTGCGCGTCAACGGTGAGCCGGTCCCCCTCAAGGAGACCATAGACCTGCCAGCCTCGCTTCAGAGCCTCGAGATTGATTACAGCAGTCCCGAGCTTGGCAATCCGGACGCCGTTAACTTTCGCTACAGCACCTCCCTGAAAGACCGGTTCTGGCAGCCCGCGGGCAGCCGCCGCACTGCCTACTTCACGGCACTGCCGGCGGGAGAAAGTGTCTTTCGGGTACAGGCCCGGATTGGCGATGCCCCCTTTGGCGACGCCGGGGAAACCTCGGCGACGATCAGACTCAACCGGCTACCGCGGTGGTATGAAACCAGTTGGTCGGTGCTGGCGGCGGTCGCACTACTCGTTGCGCTCATCAGTCTGTTGCAGCGTTTACTGTCCCGCCGCGCACGCGCGCGGGAGCAGCAGCTTCTGCGCCTTGTCGACCAGCGTACCCGGGAACTGCGCGAGGCGCTCGTTCGCGTGGAAGCCAATTCGCGCATCGACAGCCTGACCGGCGTCGCCAACCGACGCCACCTCGAGGAGCAGCTGGCGTCCGTGTGGAACATGGCTCGCCGCAGTGGCGCTCCGGTCTCGATCCTGATGCTGGATATCGACTTCTTCAAACAGTACAACGACGCTCTCGGCCACAAAGCCGGCGATACCTGCCTGCGCGCCATTGCCAGCGCCATCAAGGACAAACTGCTGCGCGAACACGACATGCTCGCACGCTACGGGGGGGAAGAGTTTGTCGTTGTGCTCTATGACAGTGACACCCAGGGCGCACTCGGAGCGGCCCAGCGTATTCTCGATTGTGTCCGTGCCTTGCGCCTGGAACATCCGGACAGTGCTGTCGGGGGCTACGTTACCGTCAGCATTGGCTGCGCCACGGCGCGGGAATCTGAAGTCTCAGACCCTCACAAACTGATTGATCGAGCGGACCAGGCACTCTATCGCGCAAAGAACAGCGGGCGCGATCGCGCCTGCTGCGCGGGGCCGCAGTCAGTCAATTCGCCGCTTGAAGGGCGGTAGGGAGTCCAGAATCGTGCGCCCATAGCGCCGGGTAATCACGCGGCGATCCAGTAGCGTGACCCGGCCCCTGTCGCTCTCCGTGCGCAAAAGTCGACCGCTGGCCTGCACCAGACGCAGCGCCGCATCCGGCACGCTGATTTCCATAAAAGCGTTGCGCCCCTGCGCTTCAAGCCATTCGGCAAGCGCCGCATCAACGGGGTTATCGGGCACCGCAAAGGGCAGCTTGGCGATGATCACGTGCTGACAGTAGGCCCCGGGCAGATCCACGCCCTCGGCAAAGCTTGCCAGGCCAAAGATGACCGCCCCCCGGCCCTCGTCGACCGCCTCCCGATGACGCCGGAGAATCTCCTGCTTGCTGTAATCATCCTGCCTGAGCGTACGAGCTCGCCAGTCTTGCGGCACACCGTCATAGACATCATTCATTTGCCGACGGGAGGAAAAAAGCACCAGACTGCCCTCATCGGCATCGAGTAACTGCGGAAGCAGCTCAATCAGCTCTTCCGTATGCGCCGACGCATTGCTCGCCTCACTGCTCATGGCGGGAACGTGCAAAACCGCCCTGCTGTAATCGAAGGGACTCACCACCACCTTGAAGCGACCGTCGGCGGGTACACCGGAGCGGGCACGAAAACGGTCAAATACCCCCAATGCGGTCATCGTCGCGGAGGTCAGTACAGCTCCCGCCGCGCGATCCCAGAGCTGCTCCCGGAGAATATCCGCAGCCAGAATATGACTGCAGTGCAGGTCAATCGCAGTCTCCTCGTCATCCAGGCGCCGGCGCAGCCAACGCGCTCGCGGCGGCGACTCCTGCTCGCTGTCAGCGGCAAAATCCTGCCACAGGCTGAGCACGCCTTCGGCACGTACCAGCATGCCCCCAACCGCCATCTGCCACGCCTCGAGTTCATCGCGCTGGGAGGCAAATTCGTCGTCCTCCATCGCGTCATCCAGACCGGCCTCGAGCTGGGCCCGGCGGCGGGCACCGCCGGGCGTGGGCTCCACGGTCCTGTCGTCGCTGCACCCGAGGCAGGCGCTGTTCGCGCGGCGGGAGCGGCCG
>CAZGGN010000008.1:35979-37117 GCA_964525195.1 uncultured Congregibacter sp. | reverse complement strand
GCCGGCCTCGAGCGTCGCAAGGCGTCCGGTCAGCCGCGACCACTGGGATGCGAGCGCCACCGCCGACTGCTTGAGTTCCTCGGGCACCCGGCCGCCCTCAAAGCGCAGCTGCTCATCAATCTCACCGGCGGTTGCAAACAGCAGCGCCGCCTGCTGACCGACGCGCTCAGTGGCGAGGATAAGATCGTCAAACAGCGCGGGCAGAGGCTCGAGCACCGTACTCAGGCCGCGCACGAGGCCCATCAGGGGCGCGCCCTTCGCCAGCGCCTTGCGGCTGTCGCTGAGCCAGGAGAGCGTCGACGGCAGACGGCAGAACGTGGCAAAGTGATTGAGCGCCTTATCCGGCAGATGATGCCCCTCATCGAAGATATAAATGCTGTCCTCCGGAGCCGGGAGAATAGCGCCGCCCCCGAGCGCGAGATCCGATAGCACCAGATCGTGATTGGTGACGACAATATCGGCTTCCTGCAGGCCGTCCCGGGCCCGGTAGAAACTACAGTTGCGGATATTGGGACAACGACGTCCGGTGCACTGCCCCTGATCAGCCGTGACCGGCAGCCAGTCCACGTCATCAATCGGCACCGGCCAGTTATCCCGATCACCGTCCCAGTCTCCCCGGCCGAGCGCATCAAGCATGAGGCCATAGCTCTCCAGCGCATCGCGCGCCAGGCTCATCTCCAACTCGTCCGGATACAGGCCCATGGTCTGGCCACCGCCGGACTCCCTGGCCATCAGACGATCCAGCTGACTCAGGCAGAGATAGCGCCGGCGACCTTTGGCCAGCACGTAATCGAAGTCCAGACCGCTGGCGGCCTGGATATCCGGCAGATCCTTGTGGACCAGCTGCTCCTGCAAGGCCACCGTGGCCGTGGCAATCACCAGGCGCTTGCCGAGGGACCGGGCCATAACCAGCGCCGGTATAACGTAGGCAATGGTTTTGCCCGTCCCCGTGCCCGCCTCCACGACGCAGACGTAGGGGCTGCCTCCCTCCGCGATGCGGACCCCGTCGTCATCCCGAAGGATGCCCGCGAGGGTGCGCGCGATCTCCGCGACCATGAGTCGCTGACCGCGCCGGGGGGTGAAGCCACGGGCGGCGAGCCAGGCGCGGTAGGCGTTCTGGATGGTCTCGCGCAGGTCG
>CAZGGN010000008.1:34037-35969 GCA_964525195.1 uncultured Congregibacter sp. | reverse complement strand
CCCGCCTCAATCACCGCGATCGGTGAACCCCCGGCATCCGCATCGCCAAGGGACGGGATAATACGCGCGAGCGTGTTGGCCACCTCGGCGATCATTTGCCGCTGGCCCCAGCGAGCCGTTAGTCCGCGCGCCTCGATAACCGCGTTGTAGGCATCCCGGATCGCGTCCTTGTCCGTCTGCGAGAGGACGCTCACGGGCGACCGGCCAGCTCCAGGATGCTGCGCAGGGCGTTGGCATAGCTGGCCAGGGCGTAGGGGCGTTCCGCTTCGGGCATCGCGTTGATCCGGGCATCAAACTCTGCCTCGCTACAACTGCCCTCGGCAATCTGAAGGCCGTTGAGATCGGGCTTGCCGTGCAAACGCTCATAGGCCCAGACATTCACCGGATGCAGGCGGTATCCACGTATCACCTGCTCATCAATCGCCGCGGCGACCGCGGCGGGCGTCGCAAGATCGCTACCCAGCGGCGTCCCAAAGTGCACATGCACCCGACCTTTGTTACCGGCAATACCCCTACCGATAGAGGCAACATCTTCCTGATGAGCTTTCTCGTACCTGCCAGTGGTCGCGCGCTGACTGAGTTCCCGGGCCTTCATGGCATCGCAGGGGTCCAGTTCATAGCTGATCGCCACGGGCACAATGCGCAGCGCCGCAATATGATCACCAAAGCTCTCGGTATTTTTGTCGCGACTGAGCGACAGCATCTTGATCACTGCCGGTTCGGTGCGGTCACGGCCATCCTTGGCCCTGCCCTCGCGCTGGGCAATCCATACCGGCGCGTTGTCCTCCTGGATTGAGCCACGAATATATTCCGCCAGAAGCCGGGAGGCCTTCAGCAGCTCCCGGGGGCCGCTCAGGGAGCGCTGAACAATAAAGCTTTTGTTCAAACGCATTAAATCAGCCACCCACTGCTCATGCAGCAAATTGTCGCCAATCGCAATGCGCAGTGTTTCGTGACCGGCCCGGTGCAGAGCGTAATTGGTCAACGCCGGATCCATCGCGATGTCGCGGTGGTTGCTGATGAAAAGATGGGCTCGGCCGAGATCCAGACGCTCCAGACCAGAGACACTGAAGCCACTGGTACTCTCCCGGATCAGTCGCTCAACATAGACTTTTACCTGCATTTGCAGGTCGTGGACGCTGCGCACCTGCCCGAACTGACGGCGAAGATACCAACGGGCCAGAGGCGCCATAAGCGCGCTGAAGGGGCGCACCGAATCGCCGAAGCGCAGGCGCAGCATCGCGTTGATAAAGTCACTGGAGCCCAACAGGCGCGCGATAGTGGGCCGCACCTCAGCATCGTGGTAAGGCCGAATAGCAGCGAAAGGATCTGACACCGGGAACTCCCGAAAAAAAGCGCCCCACCTTACCCAAAAAGGACTGAAACGTCATCCAGCGAATGCGTTCAAACGCTGACGTGAGCCAGCGCTTCTGCTAATCTTCGCGCGATTTTTATCTGGGGGAATACCATGGAACCAACCACCGCCGTGCTGATGACCTTCGGCCTAGCAACCCTGCTGGTCAGCTGGATCCTGCTGCTGATCGCCGCCTGGAGTGATGACTACGCCTGGGGCATCTTTGCAGTGCTGCTGCCACCGCTCGCGTACCTTTACGGTCTCTTTCGCCTTGAAAAAGCCGGCCAGAGTCTGCTGGTGGCAGCCGTAGGCTGCATCATGCTGTGGATGGCCTTTTAGTCAGAGCCCAGCGATTCGTCACAATCCTGAAAAAAGGCTCATTGCAGCTTTCAGGGGTCGCCTTTCGTCGCACAGGGCTCCGTAGCCGTGCCGGGCGCCCCGACCGCGCTTTACTGGAGCTGCTCGCGCACAAAACGACGACGCAGCTCACGTCGCTCGCTGTGGCCCAGCTTGAGACCCTCCCGCAGGTAGCGCTCAATGCCGCCATAACGTCGGTCCATAGCCCCCAGGGCACTGTG
>CAZGGN010000008.1:13587-34027 GCA_964525195.1 uncultured Congregibacter sp. | reverse complement strand
CGGATACTTTGCCCGGACCCGCGACATCTGTTCCTGCGGCAGATAGTACTCGCGCGATAGCAGGTAGTCCTTTTCCACATCGGCCACAGACACCCCCATTGCCAACTGCAGTATGGCAATCGCGAATCCCGTTCGGTCCTTTCCCGCCGAGCAATGGAACAGCACCCGCTCCGCATCGCTCGCGAGCAGTCGGGCAAACACATCACGGTAGGTTTCCGTCTGCGACTCGACGAATTCCCGATTGATGTCGCACATGAAGTCAAACATTGCCCGGGCGCCACCCAGCTGGGTGGAATCTGCGTAAATTGCGCTGCCCTGACTGCCCGGAGTGATCTCGGCAGCCACAAAAACAACACCCTCGGGCAGCCAGGACGGTTCCAGTTCCCGCTCGTCCTCGCGGCGTAAATCGACCACCATTTCCAGGCCCAGCGCCGCCAGTCGCAGACGATCAGCGTCGTTCAGGTAAGCGAGGTGCCCGGAACGAAACAATTTGCCCCGGGCCAGCTTTCCGCCTTCGCAAACGTAGTCACCCGCATCGCGAAAGTTGGGGGACCCGGCGAGGCCCAGTTGCCGCTCCCACCTGTGCCCGAGAACATCGCCACGGTTTTTTTCTGTCATCGTCATTTCGGGGATTCCTGATAAGTAAGGAAACAGTCCAGCGAGGCGCTGCAGATCACGCCGACAGGCAGCGACCTGCGCGGCCGCGGGACTCTGTGCTATCTTGTGCGGTAGATGCAGTGGTTTTCCCAACAGCATTACTCTCCATTTTGCAGGATGTCGAGCGCGCAGCGCCAGGCCCGCATACTGCCCCGTGCCTGCACTGCGAGCACACGCCACGCATGTTCCCCCTCATTTCAACACCCCTATTTCATCCACATGACGTTCATAGCAAACACGCTTTAGGAGGACGAAGCGCACGCCTGTCGCGGTCTACCCCGGTCTGTGACCTGCACGCGCAATTACCATGCTACTTGCCACAGATTTAGACGGAACCTTCCTCGGCGGAAGTGCCGAATCTCGCCTCAGACTCTACCAACTCATCGCATCCCGGGATGACATTCAGCTGGTGTTTGTAACCGGCCGGGGTATCGAGGATGTACTGCCGCTTCTGGCCGATCCCACGATCCCGATGCCCGATTACATCGTGTCGGATGTGGGCGCGAGCGTGATTTACGGCGAGAACCAGCAGGCGGTTGCCGAACTGCAGGAGCCTATTGATGCCCTATGGCCCGGGGAACATGTGGTCGCAGAGGCCCTTGACCACATCTCTGCCCTGCAGCGCCAGGAAGTGCCCCAGGAGCGGCGCTGCTCCTACTTCTGCGAGGCGCACCATATCGATGACGAGGTTCGCCGTATCGTCGCAGAACTCGGCTGTGACCTCCTGTTCTCTGCGGGCAAGTATTTTGATGTGTTACCCAAAGGCATCAATAAGGGCAGCACCCTGCTCAAGCTCATCGACTACCTGGGCGTCCCGCATGAGGAGGTCCTCGTCGCCGGGGATACGCTCAACGATCTGTCCATGCTGCGGCTGCACCTGAAAGGCGTTTGCGTTGGCGAATCAGAACAGGAACTTCTCGATGTTACCTATGATCTGGAGAGCACCTATCACGCCAGAGCCGCAGGTGCCGGCGGCATCGTCGAGGCAATCGATCACTTCGACCTGCTGCCCGCCGATGAGCTTGCGGCTTACCTTGAGCAAAGTGAAGCAACAAATGAAGGTAATGCCGAGCTCGTTATCATTTACCACCGACTGCCCTTCGAAGAATACATTGAGGACGGCCAGCGCAAGCGCCGCCGACACAGCTCCCCCAATGGCATTATCCCCACGCTGCTGAGCTTTTTTGCCGGGGGCAGAAAGGGATCCTGGGTTGCCTGGTCCCTTGATACGCCCGAGTCGCCGCCGGTGGAAAGCCACTCGGTAGTGGATACCGCAATGTATCCGCAGCTGCGCACCGCCAACGTACCGCTGAGCGTCGACGACGTCGATGTGTTTTACAAACGCTTTTCAAAAGAGGCTTTCTGGCCGACATTGCACACCTTCTGGGAGCGTGCCCGCTTTGACGAAGACCACTGGGAAACCTTTCTCAACGTCAACGAGCGCTTTGCCAAAAGCGCAGCGGCGGAGGCCGCGGCCGGAGCCATAGTCTGGATTCACGACTACAATCTGTGGATGGTGCCGGCCTTCCTTCGGGAACTGCGACCCGATCTGAAAATCGCCTTTTTCCACCACACCTATTTTCCCTCCGCCGACGTGTTTAACGTGTTGCCCTGGCGCCGACAGATTGTCGGCAGCCTGCTGCAATGTGACTACATCGGCTTTCACATCCCGCGGCAGGCCGAGAATTTTGTCGATGTTGCCCGGGGTGTCATGCCGGTAACGGTCAAGCGTCGAGCCAACTGCGCTCCGCGGTTCCTCACCTACGGCTGCGCCATGGGCCTGGAGGAGATGGTTACTGAAATAGAAGTCCTGGGCCGCCGCATAGGTCTGGGCGCGCACCCGGTAGGTCTGGATCTGGAGCGAGTGAAAAACGCGCTGGCCCTGCCGGGAGTGGACGAGGAAACTGCTGCCCTGCGCCAGGAGCTGGGCAGTATCCGTATGCTCCTGTCGGTGGAACGGCTGGATTTCACCAAGGGCATTCTTGAGAAGCTGCAGGCGTACGAGCGCCTCCTGGAAGAAAACCCGGAACTTCAGGGCAAGGTAACCCTGGTAACCGTCTGTGTGCCGGCGGCATCGGGCATGGCAATCTATGATGAACTGCAGACCCAGATCGAACAGACCGTCGGACGTATCAACGGCCGTTTTGGCCGCATCGACTGGACACCTCTGCAGTTTTTCTTCCGCGCCGTGCCCTTTGAAAAACTCGTGGTCTACTACACCGTTGCGGACGTGATGTGGATTACCCCGCTGCGCGACGGACTCAATCTGGTCGCCAAGGAGTTTCTGGCGGTGCAGGGCATGACGCAGGGCTGCGGCGTACTGGTATTGTCAGAGTTCGCCGGAGCCGCCGCGGAGCTGCGCGGGCCGGTGCTCACCAACCCGCACGATCCCAGTGACCTTGTTGCCACCTGCTACTACGCGCTAAACATGAGCCGGGAGGAAGCCCGGGCTCGAATTGCCGAGGGCTATGACGTAATCCAGCACTATGACCTTCAGCGCTGGAGCGACGAGTTCATGGCGGCAATACAGAACACAACAGAAAACGCCTGAACGTTAATCGGCGTATGGCAGGCAATCTGGCAACAGTCGACCTGGCAGTGATCGCGGCGTACGCGTTTGTGCTGCTGGTGATCTGTCTCAAGGTGGCGCGAAGGTCGCCGGATACGGACGAATTGTTCCTCGCCGGCCGCTCCCTCGGGCCGGCCGTCATCGGCTTTTCACTGTTTGCCTCCAATATTTCCTCCACCACCCTGATCGGCCTGCCGGGAGCCGCCTGGCAGCATGGCATTGCCGTCGCCAACTACGAGTGGATGGCGGCGCTTGTACTGATTCTGACTGCGCTATTTCTTCTGCCGCAACTGGTGGGACGGCGCCTGACAACCCTGCCGGAACTGATGGAGATGCGCTTCGACAGCAGGCTGCGACGCTACCTGTCGGCCTGTTCGCTGTTTCTGAGCGTGGTTCTTGATACTGCCGGCAGCCTTTATGCAGGTGCCATCGTCATCCAGCTGTTTGTCCCCGGACTCAGCCTGAGTGCTACGATCGCGGTGATCGCTGTCATCGCCGGCCTCTATACCAGTGCGGGGGGACTCCGGGCGGTGGCCTACACCGATGTCCTGCAAACGATCGTGCTGTTGCTGGGCTCCTGCCTGCTGACCTATCTGGTACTCGCAGAGCTGGACTTTGATATTGCCGGGATTGTCACAGCACTCGGGCATGAGCGCCTGTCCCTCCTGAGGCCTCTGGACGATCCCGCCCTGCCCTGGCTGGGGACGCTGCTCGGCCTGCCCGTACTCGGCTTCTATTACTGGACGATGAATCAGTACGTAGCCCAGCGGATTCTCGGTGCGAGGGATACCCGGGCCGCCGCCGGTGGCGCGCTGCTTGCAGCCGGACTAAAACTGTTGCCGCTCTTCATTATGGTGCTCCCGGGAGCCATGGCCGTGTTACTCCTGCCGGATCTTGAACGTCCGGACTCGGTATTCCCCAGCCTCATCGTTGCATTCGCGCCCCCGGGGCTCACGGGTCTGCTGATCGCAGGTCTGCTCGCCGCAATCATGTCGAGCGTGGACTCTACGCTCAACTCTGCCTCCACGCTGATCATGGTGGACTTCGTCAAGCCGCGCCGCCCGGGACTGGGCTCCCGGGACATAGCCCGCCTGGGCCGCTATTGCACTCTGGCGCTGATGATTCTGGCGGCGCTGTGGGCACCGATGATTGACCGTTTTCCCGGACTCTTTGCCTATCTGCAGCAGACTTTTGCCTATGTGACACCACCGCTGGTGGCGGTATTCCTGATCGGGCTCCTGAATGAGACGGTGACAGCGCGGGCGGCCTGGCGAGGGCTGGTCAGCGGACACGTCCTGTCTGCGGGAGTGTTCGTCGCCGGGCAGCTGGACTGGCACCGGGTACATTTCACGATAGTTGCGGGCTTTTTATGCGCCGCTACCGCCCTCCTCGTGGCTATCTGGCAAAAACTCGAGGGGCGCAGCTATTCGGGCACCTGGACCCGAAGACCCCGCGAGGAGACAGCGGATCTGCCCCGACATCTTACAATTGCCGGCTACTGCCTGATTGGCATCACGCTGGCAATGGTCGCCATCCTGCACTGAGTGATCGGAAACTCAAGCTCGTCCTGAGTCGCACGGCTATTGCGCACTGCTATTGACAGTTGGCATGGCAATCGGCAGAATCCGCCCTCCAAAATTTAACGTTCAGTTTACAGGAGTCCTCCGTGGCCAACTCCCCCCAGGCGCGCAAACGCGCCCGTCAGTCCGAGAAGCGTCGCTCGCACAATGCCAGCCTGCGCTCGCTCGTGCGTACCAACATCAAGCGCGTTATCGCAGCGATCCAGACCGGCGATGCCGAGCAGGCTCGTGAGGCCTACAGCAAGGCGGTACCGGTAATCGATCGGATGGCCGACAAGGGCATCATTCACAAGAACAAGGCAGCGCGTCACAAGAGCCGTCTGAACGCCCAGGTTAAAGCACTCGCCGCCTGATAGGGCATCTCCGGGGCACCGCACGACGGCCTGCCCCGGCAGAACAGCTTGCGTCACGGGACCTGTGACAGGCGCCGCAGCTTTTAAAAGCAACACGAATGAAAGCCAGGCGAAGCTGCTATCTCCAGCGTGAAAGCGATTGCAGTGCCGGAAAGAAACAGCTCTCGGCACAGTTGAAAAAGCAGTAACACAGCACGAAAAAAAAGCCGGCTCACGCCGGCTTTTTTTATCAGGGTATCTTTTGTCAGGGTCTCGCGAATGTTATCAAGGTCTCGCGAAGATCCTCACGAAGGCCCTCGCCAAGACTCCGGCGCCCGGACCGGGCGCCGAGGCTCAGAGTTTCACAACTCAGGCAGCCGATGCCTCCGGGGACGCCTGAGCCTGCATTTCCTCCTGATGCTTCTCGTTAAACTGTGCAAGCATGCTTTGCTCGTGAGACTGGGCCTCCTGCGTATCCAGTGGTCGCTCCAGAGCACTCCAGTTGATATCGCCGTCCGTCGCCAGATTCTCGAATTCCAGAATCCCGAGCTCCTCAAACTTGGGCCGGACACGGTCGGTGAGCAGTCCGATCCGGTTCAGATTCGGAATCACGCGCTGGAACAACAGATTCCTGAAGGTGGACATCACAAAGCCCTCCATCACCTTCTTGCGCGCCTCCTCCACGTCCCAGCCGAAGTGGCGGAACACATCAGTCGCAACCAGACGTTCGCGGCTGACCACACAGGCTTCATAGGCGAACTGCGCACGCTCTTCGATCTCTTCCTGAGTCAGCGTTTTAACGAACTCCTCAAGATAATTCACGCCAAAAGTGACATGCCGCGCTTCGTCGCGAGTGACCAGGTAGACCACATCCTTGAGTACCGGATCCGGCGTCGTTTCGCGCGTGGTGTTAAAGGCCGACAGCGCCAGGCCCTCGATGACAATCTGCATACCGATGAATTTCAGGTCCCAGCGCGGGTCGGTCAGGATCTTGTCGATAATGCTCTTGAGATGCGTGTTAATCGGATACATGACTCCCACGCGTTTTTGCAGATACTTGTTGAACACTTCAACATGACGCGCCTCGTCAAAGGTCTGGGAAGCCGCATAGAGCTTTGCACTGAGCGTGGGGGCACAGGAACAGAGCTGTGAAGCCACGAGCAGCGCGCCCTGCTCACCATGGAGAAACTGCGACAGACTCCAGGCATTCATATGCAGCCAGAACTCTTTCTTGGTCGCCTCATCCATCGCCAGATAAGGCTCGTAGTCGTGCAAATTAAACAGCTCAGGCGCGAATTCCTCATCGGGCCATGGGCGGTTCCAGTCAATATCCATCTCCGGATCCCAGTTCAGCTGTTTACCGAGGTCGTAGAGTTTTTTGATTCGATCGTCCTGCACCTTGTAATCCCAGTTGTAGGAGCCGGTCAGCGGTGTCTGGAAGATCTCCGCAATGTGGTCAACCTGCGCGTCCGTCAGCAGGTCCTCAAGATCTGGGTTTTCCCGGGGGTAATCGGCACCCGCGTACTGCTGAATCTTGCGCGGCGTCTGTTCTTCCCACTGAATTTTCATATTCCTTTCTCTCCCATCAAGAGTGCTTGCCAATACAAGACCTGTTTCGCATACCACTATCGACCAGGGTAGCTGCGTGAACAAGGTAGCTTGTTGTCAAAATGGTGTCATTTGTGGCCAAATCAGGCCATGAGCAGCAGCACTCCCGCCCCCTACGCCTTAATCCTGATCGACCTGGCCCTTGAGGTCGGGGTCTCCCGGGACGCACTGCTGGCGGGCAGCGACCTGGCGGCCGGCGGGATGCAGGCGATTGGCGCGCGGGTGCGGGATGCGGACTTTCGTGTTCTGGTGGCAAACGCCCTGCGCCTCACCGGCGATCCCTGTCTCGGCCTGCGCCTGGGAGAACGTCTGAATCTGAGCGCCCATGCAGTCCTCGGCCAGGCCTTTATGACCTGCCGGAACCTGCGCGAAGTCATGCAGTTATTTGAGCGCTACTACCATGTGCTCGCCCCGGACCTCGATCTGGAATTCAGCGACACCGGCGGACGGGTCAGCATCACTCTGGCCAACACAGAAGCCTTTCTGCCACTGGAGTTCGGACTCGAATGCATTGCGGCCGCGATGCGCAATACGCTGAGTGGCCTGCTGGGCGACAGGCAGTTCCCCCTGCGCTTTGAGTTCCCCTACCCGGCGCCGACCCGGGTTGCCGTGTATCGGGAGATTCTGGGCAGCGATGTGCATTTTGCCTGCGCCCAGGCGGTCTGGAGTTTCCCATCGGCGCTGCTGGACTCACCGCTGCCCAGTTCTAACCCGGCACTGCGCCAGCTTTATGAGGCCGAGTGTGCGCGCCTGCTCACCGATTTGCAGGACGCGGCTGACATCGCAGCCCAGACCCGACGCCTCCTGCGCAAGTTCGAGGGCCAGTACCCAAAAATGCCGCAGGTCGCTACGATGCTGAATATTTCCCCGCGAACCTACCGCCGGCGACTGCATGCTGAGGGTTGTAGTTTTCAGGCGCTGCTCGACTCGGTGCGCGCTGAACACGCCACACGGTACCTGCGGGAGGGCCGCCTGCCAGTGGCCAGCATCGCCTACCAACTGGGCTTCAATGATCCCTCAAACTTTCGCCGCGCCTACCGACGCTGGACGGGCCACTCCCCGGGAGCAGTGCGGCGCGCTGCGCTCGGTGAGGCCTGATGCACGAGCGCGCCCTCCAGATCACCCTCGGGCCTCGTGCCGCACAGTTGATTGGTGAGCGCGGCTGGTCGGGCCGGGATATCTCAATGCTTCTGGGTGCGTCCGGCGGCCCCAAGTGGCTGATTCTGGGCCACCTTGATCGCCTGCTGTTTGGGCAATTCCTGCTCGAGGACCGGGCAACACCACTGCAGGCCATTGGATCCTCCGTCGGCTCCTGGCGCCATGCCTGTCTGGCCCAGGCTGACCCGGTAGCCGCCATTGAGCGCTTCGAAGACATTTATGTGAACTGGGAGTACAGCGAGCGCCCGAATCCACGGGAGATCAGTGCGGCAAGCAAACAGATGCTCGACCATATCTTTGCCGGCGCCGGAGCACAGAACCTGGTCCGGCATCCGCAGTTGCACAGCTACATTGTCACCGCCCGGGGCAAAGGGCTGAACTCCGCAAAAAGCAACCCGGGGCTGATGCTGGGCATGGGCAGCGCCGCCCTTGCCAACGCCCTGGATCGCAGGCTACTTGCCTCGCAGTTTCAACGCGTGGTGTTCGCCAGTCACGCTGCCCCGAAACTGCCCTTTGAAGACTTTGGCAGCACCCAGGTCAGCCTCCGGCGCGAGAGCGTCGCCCGGGCCCTGCATGCCAGCGGATCGATCCCCTTCATCCTCGCCGGCGAGCGCGATATTCCCGGCGCACCGGCAGGTCACTACTGGGACGGGGGAATTATCGATTACCACTTCGATCTGCAGCCGCTGGTGCGTGAATCACTGATTCTCTATCCACACTTCCGCCCGGACCTGACGACCGGCTGGTTTGACAAGTTTCTGCCCTGGCGGCGTGAGCAAGCGCCGAGTATCGACAATCTGGTGCTCCTATCGCCCAGCGCGACCTTCGTCGCCTCGCTGCCCGGTGGGAAAATTCCGGATCGCAGCGACTTCACTCGCATGTCCGTACAAGAGCGACTAGGCTACTGGCTGGTATGCATCGAACGCAGCCGGGAGCTTGCCGAGGACTTTCAACGCCAACTCGAAAGCCCCGACCCCCTGGCTGGGACACAGTTAATTCGCTCCGGATAGGACCTCCCTCAAGCATGACCGCGCTCGTGACCCTGACATCGCTACTCCTGTCAGTTGCCCTGCTACTGGTCGGGCACGGCATGCAGTTGACCCTGCTGCCGCTGCGCGCCGCTGCGCTCGGTCACAGTGATCTGCAAATTGCGATTGGCGGCTCTGCGTACTTTGCAGGGTTTATCGCCGGCTGCCTGCTGGTGCCCAGGCTGATTGCCCGGGCTGGTCACATTCGAAGTTTTGCGGTGCTCGCCAGCGCCATGACCAGCGTCCTGCTGATTATCGGGCTCAGTGAATCCTGGTGGGTCTGGGCCGGGCTGCGATTTGCGATCGGCTTTTTTATCTGCGGTCTTTACAGTGTGATCGAGAGCTGGCTGAACGATCAGGCGACCGAGGAAAACCGCGGCCAGGTGCTGTCCGTCTATACCTTTCTGGTGCTGATCTCCATGGCGGTCGGCCAGCAGCTCGTAAACGCCTCGCCGGTGTCCGGCTCGACGCCATTTATGGTCCTTGCGGCAATCATCGCCCTATCAACCATACCCGTGGGCATGACCCGCAAGCTGGCACCGGCACCGATTGAATCCACCCGCAGCCGTATCCGCATGCTTTTTTCCCGATCACCCCTGGCGGTCACCGGGGCGCTCCTGTCCGGTGCGGTCACCGGCGCCTTCTGGACACTCGGCGCCGTCTTTGCGCGACGCACTATGGACAGTCTGTCCGAAACCACGCTGTTCATGTCCGCGGCGATAGTGGGCGGGGCGCTTCTGCAATACCCCTTCGGCTGGCTGTCGGACCGGTTGGGCCGGCAATACACGATGTTGCTGCTGGTCCTGCTCGCGGCGGCGAGCAGCGCCTCTGTGGCTCTGGCCCCAAGCGGGCCGCTGTTGCTGGGGGCAATATTCTTTTTTGGCGCTTCAACCATGCCGATCTATGCAATGTCGCTGGCCACGGCCGCGGACAATTCACTGCGCCACGAATTCGTTGAGGTAGGAACATCGGTGCTCTTGCTGAACGCCCTGGGCGCAGTCTTTGCCCCGCTGGCCCTGGGTCAGCTCATGGCGATCGGCGGGCCCTCCTGGCTGTTTTGGGGCTGCTGCGGGCTGTCTGTGCTGGCCAGCCTTATCGTGCTCAGCCAGCTGGGCCGCAAGGGCAGTGTCAATGATGTTGTGCCCTTCTCCGCCGCAGCCTCGGATATGGCACCCACGAGCTTTGATCTCGATCCGCGAGCACCAGAGGACGCCGCAGGTGATATTGCACCGGCGCCGGAAGCGCTCTCGGTGGATGACTCAAACGCCCGGAACCCCGCCGTGGAGAGCGGCGGGGCCGGACATGAAACCAGCGAAGAAAAGCGTTACGAGGACAGTGACGAAATTGAGGACATACTGCCCTAGCTAGCTCACATACTCATCCAGAAAACGCTGCACTTCGCTGCGCAGAACCCCCTTGAATGCCGAGGCCATCAGCCCGAGTTCCACGCTCACCAGCACGTCCGTATCGCCGAGCGTTAAATGACCATCGACACCGGCTCCGCGAATTCGGACCGAGTCGCCATCCCAACGCGCCCGCACGCCGTGGCTTTTCTCAAGCTGCTGAGCGAGATCCTGCGCGGCATCGCGCAGCTCGGCTTTATTCATACTGTGGGCTTTACGAATCTGGAATCCGGCCACCGCTGACCCCTAGTACCTGTATTGGATGCAGTATAGGTCAGCGGCGCACGCCACGCATTGCCAGCCAGTTTCCACCCACGACAAAAAACAGCCCCGTAGCAGACCAGAGCGTCCAGCGATAATCCTCCAGCACGCTGGATATCATCAGCGCCACCACCGGGAAGATCAGCGTCGTATAGGCCGCCCGATCGGCGCCGATTCGCCCGATCAGCGAAATATAGGCCCAGAACGCCAGCACCGTCGCGAAGAAGGCCAGATAGGCAAGGGACAGCAGATAATTCGGCTGGAGGTCGATGGTAATCGGGATATCCAGCACCAGGGCGGCCAGATACAAGGTGGCTGCGCCATAGAACATGCCCCAGCTGTTGCAGGTCAACACCGGCAGTCCCCGGCGCAGGTTGCCGGCAGCAATCATATTGCCAGCGGAGGCGCACACCGTGCCCACAAAGCACAGCAGCAGGGCGCGCAGCCGCGGATCCGCCCAGCACCATCGGCCGCAGCGGCATATCCAGAAACATCGCACCGCCGAGAGCATTCAGGATCACCATGGTCGAGAACATCACCGCAATAAGGCCGGTAGAAAGGTCAGCCGTAGCCGCGTAGATAAACAGATAGTTGCAACAAAACAGACACAGACCCTGGACAAATATCCGCACGTGGTCGCGCCCCGACAACCGGGCAAAACCCTGGGTAAGGAGGGTCAGGAAAACGCCGAGAAGAGTCGCCAGAGCCATCCGGTGGGCTATGGAAACCAGCGGGTCCACGCTGCCGAGCTGATATTTGATGGCAATCCAGCTGGAGCCCCAGATCAGAACGGTAACCGCATAGAGAAAGGCACTTTGCATGTGTCAGAGCGTGACCGCTAATCCGGGGCTTGGCAGGCGGCGCATGCTAGCACGGTGCTCCCGGTGCATTACACTAGCGCCATGGATGAGAATCACCAGAACACAACACTGATACACCACGACGCCAAGCGACGCTTTATCTTCGAGCAAATGGATCTGCGCGGAGAGATCGTGCATCTCGATCAGGTGCTGCGGGATGTGCGCGAGATTCATGCCTATCCGGATGGCGTCGCCCGGCTTCTCGGGGAATTCATGGCGGCCTCCGTGTTGCTGGCCAGCAACCTGAAATTCCGCGGCAGTCTGACTGTGCAGGCGCGCAGCGATCGCGAGGTGCCCCTGATCATGGCGGAGTGCAGCAGCGAATGGCATATCCGTGCTATCGCCCGGGGCGCAGAGGGCGCACTCGCCACATCCTTTGACGCCCTTCTGGGCGGCGGCCAGCTGGTCCTTACGGTGACGCCGGAGCGCGGCAAGCGCTACCAGGGCATTATCCACCTCGCCGGTGACTCGCTGGCCACCAGCCTGGACAATTATTTCAGTCAGTCAGAACAACTCCAGACTCGACTCTACCTCAGCAGCGATGGACAGCGGGCGGCAGGCATGCTGCTGCAACAACTGCCGATACAGCTTGAAACGGATACGAACCGCCGGGAGGAGCAGTGGGAACGCCTCGGTATTCTTGCCGACACGCTCGGCCCCGAGGAACTCCTGCAACTGGCTGACGAAACCCTCCTCTACCGTCTCTTTCACGAGGAAACCATCAGGCTCTTCGACCCACAAGGGGTGCGCTTCCGCTGCAGTTGCAGCCGGGACCGCACCCTCGCCGCACTCGCCACGATTGGCGAGGCAGAAATCCGTGACATTCTGCAGGAGCAGGGCTCCGTAACGATGGATTGCGAGTTTTGCAATCAGCGCTACGTGTTTCGCGAAGAGGATCTGCGGCATCTGCTCAGCTCTGCGCAAGACAAGCCCATGCATTGATCCAAACTGCGAACCAGGCCCGTTGATTTAGTTCACAATTCACGACTGATTCGCCATAATACCGCCCCCAGATTCGAGCGGTACCAGCCTGGGCAAGTACGCTTCCCACAGAAGTTCCAGGACAGAGGCCCCAGGGCAAAACCGATAGCGGCCGTGCAGCTTACGGCTCTGACACAGTAAAACAGGATCCCAACGCATGAGCGCCAGCACTCCCACCCCGAGGGAATACATTGACCTGCAGCCTGCCGAATTCGTCGAGGAGGCGCTTCGCCGCGGCGAGGGCAGCCTGACGGATACGGGCGCTCTGCTGGTCACGACCGGCAGGCGCACGGGCCGCTCACCCGGTGACCGTTTTATCGTGCGCGAGCCAAGCTGCGAGGACGCCGTCGATTGGGGCAGCGTTAACCGGCCCTTTGACGCCGACCAGTTTGATGCTCTCTGGGAGAGAGTGGAAGTCTATCTCGCCGAGCACGACCGTTTTATATCCCATCTGCACGTGGGCGCGCACAGCGATCACTATCTCCCCCTGAAAGTCACTACCCAGTGGGCCTGGCACGGCCTGTTCGGGCGCAACATGTTTATCAAACCGGCGGATTACAATCCCGGACGCAAGCCCGAGTGGTCGGTGATGAATGCCCCGGAATTTGTCTGCGAGCCCGAGCGCGACGGTACCGCCTCCGAAGCCACCGTGATTGTCAATTTCGGCCAGCGCAAGATTCTCATCGCGGGCATGCGCTACGGCGGAGAAATGAAGAAGTCCGTCTTCTCGGTACAGAACTTCCTGCTCCCGGAAAAAGACGTGATGAGCATGCACTGCTCTGCCAATGTCGGAGAAGATGGCGACACCACGCTGTTCTTCGGCCTCTCTGGCACGGGCAAAACAACCCTGTCGGCGGATCCCGAGCGCTATCTTATCGGTGACGATGAACACGGCTGGACCCGCGGTGCAGTCTTCAACCTCGAGGGGGGCTGCTACGCCAAGACCATCAATCTCAGCCAGGAAAACGAGCCGATTATCTGGGATGCGATCAAGTTCGGGGCGATCGTGGAAAATGTCGTAGTCGACGAGCACAAGCATGCAAACTATGACGATACCAGCCTGACCGAGAACGGACGCTGCTGCTACCCGCTGACCCACGTGCCCAAGCGCGTCATGGAAAATTCGGCGGGCGAGCCCAAATGCGTTGTGTTTCTGACCTGTGACGTGTCCGGGGTGCTCCCGCCCGTTTCCATCCTCTCCAAGGAAGCCGCGGCTTTCCACTTTCTCTCCGGCTATACGGCGCGGGTGGGTTCGACAGAGGTCGGCGCAGAAGCCGGCATTCACCCGACTTTCTCTACCTGCTTCGGCGCGCCATTTATGCCGCGCCCGGCGGGAGACTATGCGGAACTGCTGATGAAGCGTATTGAAGAGTTCGGCAGCCAGGTTTATCTGGTAAACACCGGCTGGACGGGCGGCTCCGGGGCTCCGGGCGGATCCGGCGCGCGATTCCCCATTCCGGTCACCCGAGCTGTGATTGCCGCAGCGGAAAGCGGCGCCCTGCTATCGGCACCGACGGCCCATCTGGATATACTCAACCTCGACTTCCCGCTGGAAATACCTGGCGTTGATGCGAAGTATGTAAATCCCCGGGAGAACTGGGGCGACACCGCTGCTTACGACGAGCAGGCCAACAAGCTGGCGACACTGTTCCAGAGTAATATTGAAAGGTTCGACGTCTCGGCGGCCATTGTAGCGGCGGGCCCCAGGCCCCGAAGCTAAAGCCAGCGCGAAAAACCCCCTATGCAAAACGGGCGCCTTGGCGCCCGTTCCTCCTTTTACGCGGACATCAGCCGGCACCGCATGTCCTCGCGGCCAATCCGTAATATTCACAGATCAGTTCCGCTGATTAGTATGTTTATTCTAGGTTTTATCTCTAAAGTCCGTAGTCACTGGAGATGTGAGCAGTCAACGCACCGCCAGGTAGCGACCCCAATAAGGCCGACATTGCCGATCGCCGCAATCCCGCTGGCACGGCTCTCAAAGGAGACGAAACTATGATTCCAGTGTTTCTTCCTGCTTCTGCCCCAGGATGGCGCTGCAGGCCTGCATGACCCGATAAGCGCGCAATCCGCGCCGCATCGCAAACGATCAGATTTTTTTGGATTAATGGAGTGAACAATCATGGCTGAACAAGCAAAGAAAGCCGCACCGAAGCGCAAGACCACAGCAACGCGCAAGACCGTGGCCAAGCGCAAGCCGGTTGCCCGTAAAACTACCGCTCGTAAAACTGCCGTCAAGAAAACGCCGAGCCTGCAAAGTCGCGTAAGCGAAGCCAGCCGCAACGCGTTTCTGGCCAGCCTGGGCTTTTACGGCATGGCTTTTGACCAGATGCAGGAGCAGCTCAAGACCGTAGAGAGCGAGCTGGCTGCCCGTCGCAAGAAGGCCGACAAGCTGTACGCAGAAATGGTCAAGCGTGGCCAGAAAGTCGAGAAGCAGGCCAAATCTGCGATCGATGATATCGAACTGCCCAAGCTGGATGTGGCCAGCCTTGATCGAAGCAAGCTCGAAGCACAGCTGGAAAAAGCCAAGGCTCGTTTTGAAGAACTGAAGGATTCTGTCGGCTTCAAAGCCGCCGCCTGATTGCCCGTTTGGGTTCACTTTCCCCGACCTGGGGATGTTTCGGGGTCACATTGTGACCCCTTTTTTTTTGCCCCGGATTTGTCTGCTAGACTCAAGGGTTAGTGACGACCCGATACGCAAGCTGATACATCGGGCGCAGCCAAGGGTCTCTTCAGGCCATGGAAACACCCCGCAAGCGGGCAACCGGCGTTCACGCAAGGAAACACGATGGCAGACGATAAAAGCAAAGTTACCGATAAAGCCGGCGAGATTGCGAAAAACATCTGGCTTGCCGGTGTTGGCGCCTACGGCCGGGCGGTCGACGAGGCGCAGGGACGTCTGGAGAAAGCCGGGGTCGAGCCGCCCAAGCTTTTTCGCGAACTGGTCAAAGCGGGCACAGCCCTCGAGGAAGAAGCCCGGGACGCCATAGAGGCCGGCACAGCGGCGCGGCACTCGGTGGAAGATCGGATCAATCGGGTCCGGGAGAACTTTAACCTGCAGCGCCCTGCTCGCGGCGAAGACCTGCTGGCGCTGCATGAAAAAATTGACCGCCTCAGCAACCGGGTCGACGCCCTGACCGAGGCGCTGACCGCGAGTGGTGCTATAAAACCCGCGCGAAAGACACCGACACGTAAAAAGCGCGCAACGCCAAAGAGTAAAACTCAAACCAGGGCTAAATCCAAAGCACCGGCCAAGGCCAGCGCAAAAAAGGTACCCGCGCGCAAAAAGGCCCCCGCCCGCCGCAAAAGCCCCTAGCGCTTCCCGCTGCCCAAGGTGAAAACCCGGGATCGCATTCTCGATACCAGCCTGCGCCTGTTTAACGACGAAGGCGAGGCCCACACCACGACGATCGATATTGCCGCGGAGCTGGATATCAGCCCGGGAAATCTCTACTACCATTTCAAAGGCAAGGACCAGATCATTGCCGAACTGTTCCAGCAGTTCGAGGTCGCGGTCACCCAGACTCTCACTGCACCGCTGGAGCAGCCTCTCCATGAGCGCAAGGGCCGTATCGAGGACAACTGGTACTACCTCTACGTGGTGCTTGAAGAGCTCTACCTCTACCGCTTTTTCTACCACAACCTCGATGATCTGCTGCGGCGCTATCCAAAGCTGATCCGGGGTTTTCGCCGTATCATCGCGCAGAAACGCGCAGCGCTGGGCGCCATTATTCGCAGCCTCTTCGAGCAGTCGGTCATCAGCCTGCCAAAAATCCAGATGGAGGCGCTGGTCGAAAACATGACCTTGCAGCTCACCTACTGGCTGAGCTACGACCGCCTCCTGCACGATGAGCGCGATGCGCAGCTGGTCATCCACCAGGGCGTATTGCAGCTGATGACCATGATCGCACCCTATCTGGGCGAGGAGCAGATGGATTTTTATCGGGAGTGCGAGGCCATATTTGAAGGCATGCTCGCGACCCGGGAAGACTAACTCCGCTTCTGCAGCAGCATCACATCACTACCGATAAACTGCAGGTGTGCATCGCGACCGCGAGCCCAGTACTCCCAGCTTGCCCGACTGAAAAAGCACACATGGGTCGGATCGCGGATGTAATGCCAGGTCGCAAAGGCCTCGCGATTTTTGACCAGCTTGGTCATTACGCCCAGCCAGCCATTGGGCCTGAGCTGGTCCCAGAGCTGCCCCAGGACCTCCCCCGGCCGATGCAGGTGCTCAAGCACTTCTGTCGCGGTGACAAAATCATAGTCCCGCTGCAGCACCGTCCGCTCGGGCCTGAAAAAGCTGTCGTAGAGTGAAAGCCTGTGACCCGCCTCTTCCAGCATCGCCGCCAGCGCGGGACCTGGGCCGCAGCCAAAATCCAGGCCCTCGCTGTGCGGTGCCAGACGCTGGCACAGGGGCACCGACAATCGCGAGAGGAACCGCCGATAGCCGACATCATCCACGCTGTTTTCATGGGTGCAGTAATAGGCGAACTCCGCATCCCGGGACAGATAATAGCGAGGCGGGATAAACACCAGTTCGCAGCGACTGCAACGAGAGTAGTCGCGCCGCCCATCATTGTGAAAGTGCGCGGTTTCGAAGGCCGCACAGAGGGGACAGTATTCAGTCATGATCATCTGCTAACATCGGCGTCCCTTTTAGACGACCCATGGTGGCGCTATGCGTCGCAACGGCGCAGGGAGGTCCGCGTACGTTGGTCGAAAATTAACCGTGAGGCAAGGAGAGACCGTATGAGCATTTCCGTTGGAGACAAGATACCCGCGATCACGCTGCAAACCATGGGGGCAAATGGGCCCAAGCCAATCACCACCGACGAGATATTTTTTGGCAAGAAAGTCGTGCTGTTTGCGGTGCCCGGCGCGTTCACCCCGGGCTGCTCAATGACTCATCTCCCGGGTTATGTGGTTAACGCCGACAAGATTCTGGCCCAGGGCGTGGACACGATCGCCTGCCTGTCCGTGAATGATGCCTTTGTCATGGATGCCTGGGGCAAAGCCCAGAACGCCGAGCACATCCTGATGCTCGCCGACGGCAACGGCGATTTCACCAAAGCCCTCGATCTCGAGCTCGACGGCCGCGGCTTTGGCATGGGTCTGCGCAGCCAGCGCTACGCCATGATTGTCGACGACGGCACCATCACCACACTCAATGTAGAGCCTGGTGCCGGCGTCGACGTCAGCGCCGCTGAAAATATTCTGGCGGCGCTGTAAGCGGCATGAAGATGCAGCACACCCTGGAAACCCGACGCGATGACTGGGGCAAACTGCGCATCGTGCAGGACCCGCTCCCGGAGTCCCTTGAGGACGGGCAGGTGCTTCTCGCGGTCGATCGCTTCGCGCTCACGGCGAATAACATCACTTACTGCAAGGTCGGCGACATGCTCGGCTACTGGCGCTTCTTTCCGACTGCCGATGAAGCCTGGGGCCGGGTGCCGGCCATGGGCTATGCGGATGTCGCGGCCAGCGCACATCCCGATGTTCAGGTCGGCGAGCGCGTATGGGGCTTTTTCCCCATGTCCACGCACCTGTTGATCAACGCAGGAAGAACCAATCCCTTCAGTTTCTGTGATGTATCGGAGCATCGTGAAGGTCTGGCACCGATCTACGCGCAGTTTCAGCGCGCGGCCAGCAATCCGATCTATGAGCCGGCCCGGGAAGAGCAGGACAGCCTCCTGCGCGGCCTCTACCTGACATCCTGGCTCTGCGAGGACGCGCTTTTTGACAATGGGTTTTATGGCGCCCAGGATTGCCTGATCACCAGCGCATCCTCCAAAACCTCGATCGCGCTGGCCCACGCGGTGAAAGCCCGGGGAGCGCTGCGCAGTATCGGCCTGACCTCAGCGCGCAATCGGGATTTTTGCGAGGGGCTGGGCTGCTACGATGCAGTCTTCTGCTATGACGAGACCGATACGCTCCCGCGGGAGCGCAGTGCCCTTATCGTCGATATGGCGGGCGATCCGCTGGTCAACCGCGCGGTTCACACGCATTACGGGGATCAGCTGCGCTACGCCTGCCTTATCGGCTCAACCCATCACGACAGCGTTGCGCAATCCGGGGACCCACTGCCCGGCCCTCAGCCCGAGCTGTTCTTCGCCCCGGCCCAGGCGGCGAAACGCAGTGCCGAATGGGGTGCTGCGGAGATGGAAAGGCGCATCGCCGGCAGCTTTGTGGCATTTCGACAATTTGCCGACGAGTGGCTGAAGATCCGACGCTTTGATGGGGAGCGCGCGGCGCTGGATGCATTTCAGGCGGTGCTCAGAGGGGAAGCCTCACCCGCTGAGGGCTACAGCGTTTCCCTGCGCGACAACTGATCCGGCTGGCCTCTGGCCAGCCAGTTCAGCAAGGCACCGGCAGCGATCGCAAACAGGCAGTAGCCGAGGAAAAACCAGAAGCCCCGTTCCAGCTGGGCGTCCATAATCAACAGTTCGCCGACATGGTTCGAGGCCCGTCCGGCCATGAAGGCGATGAGCATGGCCATGACAAACACGTCTGCCATGGACCATTTGCCCAGAGCGGCATTGAACGCTAACAGACGCCGCCCCGGTGGTCCCGGAAGCAGTAGGGCCAGCGCCTGAAGCAACAGTTTGAGCACCGGAATCAGCACGCTGAAGGTGACGATCAGGATCGCCACCAGTAAATTTCCGTTGGCCGCCAGCTCCCGGGACATACCCAGGATAGACCGGGTACTGCGGTAGGCCTCTACCCGGCCCTCAATCTGGTCCAGCCCCATAAACCGCGACATCGCGTTAAGCATATCCCGGGTCTGACTGTTTCCACTGTCCCCGGCGATCAGGTCGATACCAAAGTCCGCCAGCTCCGATTTCTCCAGCTCGCCGCTCAGGGTCAGTACCGGCTGCGTGATGCCCGGATATAACAGGCCCATCGAGATCAGGATCAGACACAGGCCCAGCAGCCGCAAAGCTCCACTCATCGCGCAATCAATCCATAGCAGACCGTGGCAATCACCCCGGCCGCAATAAAGTTAAGTAACAGTCCTTCCCGGGCCATGCGCGCCGTGGTGATGTAGCCCGAGCCAAAGACTACGCTATTGGGCGCCGTCGCCACCGGCAGCATAAAGGCGCAGCTCGCGCTCATGGCCGCCGGGACCATCAGCATCTCCGGTGGCAGGGACGCGGCCAGCGCCGCGGCCGCGAGAACCGGCATAAGCAGGGTAGTACTGGCCGTATTACTCGTCGCCTCGGTCATAAAAGTCACAATGAGGCAGACCGACAAAATCAATACAAACGCGGGCATGTCCGTAAAGGACGCGAGCGTCTCACCCAGAAGGTCGCTGAGACCTGAGGCGACAAAGCCCTTGGCGAGGCAGATTCCCCCCGCAAACAGCAGCAGTACACCCCAGGGAATCCGGCTGGCTCTTTCCCAGTCAAGCAGTCGACCGCCCTGGCCGTTAGGCACCATACACATAATAACCACGGCCAGCAGCGCCACCGAGGCGTCGTTGGCCTGGGGCAGGTCCAGCAGCTCACGCCAGCCGCCAAAAGGTTCGCTGCGGGTAATCCAGGCGACCGCCGTAAGCGCAAACACCACCAGCACGCGCCGCTCTTCGGCCCGCCAGGGACCGACCTCGGGCAGCTTCAACACCGCACCGCGCTCCAGGCCCCGCGTCAAAGCCCAGGCCATAGCCGGCACCAGTATCAGCACCACCGGCACGCCCCAGCTCATCCAGCGCGTGAAGGACACCGCGTTTCCCGTATATTGCTCGTAAATCTGCATGAAAATCAGGTTCGGCGGCGTGCCGATCGGCGTGCCGACGCCCCCCACGCTGGCCGCGTAAGCCAGACCGAGGAGCAAGGGCACCGCGAGTTTTTCCCTGTCCCCGGCCCCCTCCAGCACCGCCAGGGCCTTGCGCAAGCGATTCGGGGAGGATCGGCGAATTGACACGGTCACCGCTGGCGATGTGATCGCAGAGATCGAGACCGACAAGGCCACGATGGAATTCGAAGCCGTGGACGAAGGGGGGA
>CAZGGN010000008.1:12382-13577 GCA_964525195.1 uncultured Congregibacter sp. | reverse complement strand
ATGCAGCCATAAAGCCCAGTACCAGTCGCTGGGGACTGTGAGCCCCGAAGAGATGAATCATGCCAAGCGCGATACGCCGATGGGCACCACTCGCCTCCATGGCCTGGGATAACAAAAAGCCGCCCAGCAGTAACAGAATCAGCGGTGACCCATAGGCTTCACCCACCTGAGCCGGCGTGAGCACCCCGGCCAGCGGCAGTACCGCGAGTGGGAGCAGGGAAGTCACGGGAATCGGAACAGGTTCAAATATCCACCAGATAATACAGATCAGCGCGACGCCAATCACAATGGCCACCGCCGGTGGCTGCCCCATACGGGCAGCCAGCAGGGCGCCCGCCAGCGCGAGCAGCGGACCCGCAAACAGTGCCAGCGCGCGCATCAGCTCGCAGCAGCCCTGAATCGGTTTTTCGCCAGGTGTGCCTCGGGAGTAGTTGCTAGGAATCTGCTCAGCATAGGCACGCATCCTGTATCAGGGGAAGGCACACTGTAAAGCGCTCAGCGCTTGGTAGGAGCCCCCGAGGAGAAGTACACTGCGCGCCATGCAAAACAAGCCTGAGCAAACACTGATTGACCGCTTCGGTCGTCGCGTCGATTACCTGCGACTCTCGGTCACCGATCGCTGTGATTTTCGCTGCGTTTACTGCATGGCCGAGGACATGCAGTTTGCCCCGAAGTCCGAAATCCTCAGTCTCGAGGAACTCGGAGCGGTAGCGGAGGCCTTCGTCGATCTCGGGGTACGCAAAATACGCTTGACCGGTGGGGAACCGCTGATCCGGCACAACATCATGCAGTTGGTCGAGAAGCTCGGCAGCCTGCCCGGCCTCGACGAGCTGGTACTCACCAGTAACGGTTCGCAGCTTCAGCGGCTCGCGGCACCACTGCGCGACGCCGGCGTCAGCCGGATTAATATCAGTCTCGACAGCCTGCAACAGCGACGCTTCCGGCAGATCACCCGTGTAGGCCATCTCGAGCAGGTCATTGCCGGCATCGATGCTGCCTGCGCCGCAGGCTTTGAGCGCCTGCGGATCAACGCCGTGATTATGCGCGGACGCAATGATGACGAGATCATTGATCTCGTGGATTTCGCCCGGGCCCGGGAGCTGGACATCGCCTTTATCGAGGAAATGCCCCTCGGGCAGATCGATGAGCACGATCGCGCGCTGACCCTCGCAAGTAGCGACTGGATCCGCAGCCA
>CAZGGN010000008.1:0-12372 GCA_964525195.1 uncultured Congregibacter sp. | reverse complement strand
CCGCTCGGAGACCCGAGTGGCTACGCAGGGCCGGCGCGTATGTATCGCATGGCCGACAGCAGGAGTCAGATTGGATTTATCTCGCCGCACAGTAATAATTTCTGCCATCTGTGCAATCGCGTGCGGGTCACCGTCGAAGGAAGGCTCCTGCTTTGCCTTGGGAATGAGCACTCGCTTGATCTGAGAGAGCTATTGCGGCGTCCCGGCGCAAACGCGGGGGACCTGCGTCAGGCGCTGGTCGATGCCATGGCGATCAAACCCGAACGACACCACTTTGACCTCGGTGATGAACCGCAGATTCTGCGCTTCATGAGCGTCACCGGCGGCTGAGCCGCCCTGTCCTGCCAGTAAGGGAGAGCCCCCGGGCCGTGAAAGAACGAACAGAACTCGCCTCTATTGAAGCTATCGAAAGTGGCTTTGCGGCACTGGGATATATCTGCAGCACCCGCATAGCGACCGCCGTATTCCTAGCCGCAAAACTGCGCAAACCGGTGCTGGTCGAGGGCCCACCCGGCGTGGGTAAAACGGAGCTGGCAAAAACTGCGGCAACGCTGCTTGGCCTGCCGCTGGTAAGGTTGCAGTGCTACGAGGGTCTGGACGAAGCCAAGGCGCTCTACGAATGGAAGTACGGAAAGCAGCTGCTCTACACGCAGCTGCTCAAGGAGAAGCTCGGCGACCTGCTCCAGGGCGCGGAGGGCCTCGCCGAATCCGTCGAGCGACTGCACCAGTTCGGGGACGTGTTTTACTCCGAGCAATTTCTTGAGCCTCGCCCGTTGCTCCAGGCTATGGAACAGGAGGACGGCGCGGTTCTGCTGATCGACGAAATCGACAAATCTGATCACGAGTTCGAATCGCTGCTGCTGGAGATACTTTCGGACTATCAGGTCTCGATCCCGGAAATCGGCACCATCAAGGCCAAATCCACGCCGCTGGTGTTCCTGACCAGTAACAACACCCGCGACATCTCGGATGCACTCAAACGTCGCTGTCTGCATCTACACATCCCCTTCCCGAGTATTGAGCTGGAGGAGCGTATTCTCGACAGCCGCGTCCCGGACGCGCAGACAAGTCTTCGGCATCAGCTCGTGGCCTTTGTCCATGCGGTGCGTGAGCTGGATCTGCGCAAACAGCCGGCGGTTTCCGAAACCATTGACTGGGCCAGAAGCCTGCTATTACTGCATGCGACAGAATTAGAGGAAGAGTTGGTCAGGAGCACGCTGAACGTCCTCCTAAAATTTGAGCAGGACATTGAGACCGCAGAGACCGAGCTGCCGTCATTGCTGCGCGGGATCAGGCAACAGGCGTCGAGCGACGGCTGAATGCAATCCAGCCTGCTTCGCTTTATCGAAGTTCTGCGCAGTCATGCGCTGCCCGTGTCCCCTGCCGAATCCCTCGACGCAGCGATCGCCATGGAGGCTGTGGGCTATGAAAATCGCGAGCTCCTGCGCAACGCCCTGGCGATGACCCTCGCAAAAACCGATCGGGAACAGCACACCTTCTTTTACTGCTTCGATCAATTCTTTGATCAGCAAGCCGCCGACTTCGGCAACGCCAGTCACCGACGGGGTGACGAACCCGATGTCGAGGGCGAGGCAAAAGAGCCTGGATCCGAAGGCGGCGAGCCCGGGCAACAGCAGGGCCGTGGTGTCAGTGCCGGCCAGGGAGTCTCCGATGCCGGGGAGCTGGCCGCGGCTGCAGAACAATCGCCCGCCTTGCAACAGTTGCTGGACGGCGACCTACTGCCCGCGCTCCTGGAAAACCAGCGCGGTACGCTCAGTACCACCATGCGCCGAGCCGCCCGGGACGCGGGGCTGAACAACATCCGTCTGTTCACGCAGAAAGGGCAATATACGCGCAAAATACTCGATGCTCTGGGTGAAAACCTTATGCGTCAGGCCGTTGTGGAGCTCGAACGCAGCGAAGCCCCGGCCCTGGATACGCTGCGGCGCTATCGCGATGTCCTTCGGGAACAGGTTCGGGATTTTGTTGAACAGCAGTACCTCCTGAACGCCGAGGGACACAACAGCGCGTTCATGGAAGACCTGCTGAGCAAAACGCGGCTGTCGAACATTGATCGACGCCATCGAGATCGCGTCCGCGAACAGGTGCGACGGATGGCGCGTCGACTCGCAAGCCGGCACAGCGCCCGCCGGCGTCCGGTAAAACGCGGTCAGCTGAACATGGGTAAAACCCTGCGCGGAAGCATGGCCCATGATGGCGTGCTGTTTAAGACCCACTGGCGTTCGCGCAAGCGCGATAAAGCCCAGCTGCTCGCGCTTTGCGATGTGAGCGGCTCCGTGGCGGCCTACGCCAGCTTTCTCCTGATGTTTCTCTACAGCCTGCAGGATGTCTTGCCCCGGACGCGAAGCTTCGCGTTCTCCAGCCATCTCGGCGAGATCAGCAATCTTTTTCAGGAGGAGCCATTGGAGCGCGCCATCGAGCTGGCAAACTGGCGTTTCGGCGGCGCGACGGACTACGGCAGCAGCCTGCGGGACTTCGCAAGCCTCGCACTGGCTGACATCAACCGCAATACTTCGGTTATCATCCTCGGTGACGCGCGAAACAACCGAGGGGATCCTGAGCTGGAAATCATGCAAAGTATTTACCAGCGAAGCAAGCAGGTCATCTGGCTCAACCCCGAGTCGCGCCGGGCCTGGGGGACGGGAGATTCAGAGATGTTGCGATACCAGAGCGCCTGCCACTACTGTGCCCCCTGCAGCAACCTGCAGCAACTTGAGCGTGTCGTCGATCAACTGCTCAAGAGTCTGCATTGACGGCGCCCGGTTGCGCGGCGCCCTGTGACACTTTCCAACGAACATATCCCACTGCCCTGCTCGCTTCGCGATCGGGTTCTGCGCGACTTTAAACCTGCCGAATCGCCCTTGAGCATCGATCCGCTGCCGAGGGATCTGCTGATTGCGTTCCTGGCAAAAAGTAAAGACACGGACGGATCACCTTTATCCACCATCAAACGACGTGCAGCAAAGGAAAACCGTAAACCCGACCTCCGACCGGAGGATCAGGCCACCCTGGCCTGGGTGTGTGACGCCTTTGAGGACTGGCAGGAGAGCTACCCGCTGGAGCCGCCCCTGCGAGACCATATCCAGCGCCTTCTGCCGCTGGCGGTGGCCATGGCTTTATCCGATGAGGCCTTCTTCACCCCCGGCATGCATCCCTTACACCAGCTGTTGGACACGCTACAAAATGGCGCGGTGGGGTGGCAAATCCGTCTGGACCGCGCCGGACAGATGCTGGAACAACGGGTACAGCGGTCGGTAGAAAAAGCCCTTGAATGGTTCAATGACCAGAGCGTCGATATCGGGGCCATTACCCGGGAACTGATTGCGGCCAATGAGCGTGACGCCGCGCGGGCGCAGCGCATGATCCAGCGCCTCGAAGAAACGGAGGAAGCCCGGCTCAAGACCCTGTCGGCGCGGCGCGATGCGGCCCGGGATATCAACGAGGGCTTTGCCCTTTACGACCTTCCCGCCGCGATCGGCGAGTTTCTTAAGGGCCCCTGGTATGACAGCGCCCAACTCGTGCTGGTCAAATACGGCGCCGGCTCGAGAGAGTGGGAGCAGATGCGACGGTCAACCCGCCACCTCATGGAGTCCGTACAGGCCCCGGGGCAGGACAATGATGCCAGCCGGGACCGACAGGAGCAGATCCTCAGGCATCTGCCCGGCGAACTGCGTCGCTGGCTCCTGAGTCTGGAGCATGACAGCGATGCCACGGACAGCGCGATTGGACTGGTGGAATACGCCCACCTGCGGATCCAGCACGGACAGAAACTGCAGCTGATTGATATCCCCCCGATCCCCCTGGAGGACGACGCAGGGGATGATGAGGACTCCGATACACACGAGTATCTGACCGGTGACTGGTATCGCTTCGAAGATGATGAAGGGGAACTTCGGGCACAGCTGGTCCTGCAGCTGGAAGATGGCCAGCATTTGCTGTTCACCAACTTTGTGGGGCTCAAGGCGCTGGATTTATCGCGCCGCGCTTTCAGCCAGCGACTGAGCGACGGCTTTTCCCATGCGCTGCCGAATCGCGAGACTTTCAGCCTCAGCCTCGCCGGCGCAGCGGGTATCAATAGCGACGACCGGCTGCGCCAGCTGATTGATCCCGGCTACCGCCCGGAAGGCACCCAGGAGCCAGAACCGCAAGCAACGACCGACAGCCCCGAGCCGGACGCCTATCGCGATCAGCCACCGGATCCGGGCAACGGCGACGATGCCATGCCTGAGGAAGGGCGTGCCGATTCTCCCGGGACCGAGGCGCCGCGAGACGCTTCACCGACCGATCAGGCGCAGGGTATCGGCGGGGCTACCGGTACCTCTGGGGACTATGGACGGGACACCTCTGGCACTGCCCCGCCTTCCGGCTTTGACAACAGCGCAGTGTCTCCGGAAGCCGAAACCTGGAACGAAGAACTTCCGGATCTCAGCGACTCGGCGGCGGACTACGACCCGGTACTCACGCCCCCCGAGGGAGCCGAGCTTGAGCTGACGCTGGATGTAGAAGAGGACGAAGCAGAAGCGCTGAAGGTAGAACCCCCGGTGGTAGCGCCACCGGTTGCCGCGCCAGTGACAGCAACCCCCTCACCTGAACCTGAACCTGCACCTTCTCCTGCACCTGCTCCTGCTCCTGCTCCTGCTCCTGCTCCTGCAGCGCCACCGTCATCGCCCGAGCCCGCGCCACAAACTCAGTCGGTGCCTGCTCCTGCCCCGACGCCGGCACCCGGCTTTCCACCGGCGCCGCCACCCATTCGCCCTGCAACGCCGGCGGCAGCGCCGGAACCGCCCGCACCGCCTGCACCTCCGTCGACTGCGGCACCGCAGACAGCGCCGGCACCCGCCGGTGCTCCCGCAGAGCCCGTGACACCCATGCAGCAGCCAGTAACGCCGAGCTATGCGCCGCCGGCGCCGCCGCCAGCGCCAGAGCCGCCGCCACCGGCCGCACCGCCTCCTGAGCCCCCGGCCCCTGCGCCGGCACCCGCCAACCCCGCAACGCGGGAAGTCGACGTACCGATGGGAGCATGGCTGGGTTTTCACGATGGCGAAACACCGATCATGGCAAAACTGGCGGTCTACGATCCGCGGCGCGACAACTACATTTTTGTGAATAGAAAGGGTATTGCGCTGCGCGAGCTCAGCCGGGCAGAGCTCAGAAGCCTGATGGATCAGGGTCTGGTAGATATTCTCGAAACGCGCTCTTACTTCCGCGACGAAGTTGCACGCGCCCGGGAGGAAGGACAATGACAGCCAAAGACAGTCGGCGCTTTTTTCGCCTGCCCGTCGAATCGCGGGTATTTGTCGAGATTGAGTCGCCGCCGCCGGGTAGCCTCGGACCGGGCAAGGTCGCCCGCTGCGACACTCTGGACGTCTCCCAAAGCGGCCTCAGAGTCCGACTCTACGAAGCCGTCACGGTAGGCGCAATCCTGCAGATCGGTGTCGAGCTTCCCGGCAAGGACGAACCTTTCTATCTGGTCGGCCAGGTTCGCTGGCGCATGCAGGATAAGACCCATCCGGGGAGCTGGATCGCCGGCTTTGAAATCCTCAACGCCCTCGGTTCAGACGTCGAGCACTGGGAAGCCGCACTACTGGTCATGGACGAATACACCCCGTCGGAGTAAGGCCGCGCCCCCTGTCTCAGGAAGCGCTCGGACTGGCCTTCGGCTGCTGTTGCTTACGGGCAGCCTCATAGGACTCAATTTCCGTGTCCAGCTGGCGACTGACGAGCTCCGGAGACCCGGTACCCCGCGCCATGAGGCTGTAAGCCATCGGCACCAGGAACAAGGTCACCAGCGTTGCCAGACCGACGCCGCCCATCACCACCACACCGATTACGCTGCGCACCTCGTGCCCGGGTCCGGAAGAAAGTACCAGAGGCAAAGCGCCCATGACGGTAGTGAAGGCTGTCATGACGATCGGTCGCAGACGCTTGCTCGAGCCCTCAATCACCGACTGCTCAAAATCAAAGCCGGCGTCGCGCATCTGATTAATAAACTCAACAATCAGAATCCCGTTTTTAGCGGCGAGCCCTACCAGCATGATCAGCCCCACCTGACTGTAAATATTGAGCGTCCCCCCGGTCAGCTGCAATCCCCAGAGTCCACCGAGTAACGCCACAGGCACGGTAAAGAGAATGATGGCCGGATGTACAAAGGACTCAAACTGCGCGGCCATCACCAGGTACACGATCAGCAGCGCGAGGAGGAACGTAACGTAGACACTGCCACTGGCCCGGTAGTATTCGAGGGATTCACCCTTGAAATCGAAGCTGGCTGTCTCGGGCAGCTCCTCACGCACCAGAGCCTGCAGATAATCCAGCGCCTCGCCCAGCTTGTAATCGTCCGCCAATGCTGCCGACAGCGTAAAGGAGCGCACGCGGTTATAACGATTGAGGCTTCCGGCTCCGGCCTCTTCGCGGAGGGTGACGAGATTGGCTAGCGGAATCAGCAGCCCCGAGGTGCTGGAGCGCACATAAATATTGTCAAGGTCTGAGAGCGTTCGAGACTCCGCTCGCTCACCCTCCAGAATCACATCGTATTCACGTCCCCCCATGATGAAGGTCGTCACCCGACGCGACCCGAGCAGGGTCTCCAGGGTTCGTCCGATGTCCGCAAGACTCACGCCGAGGTCACCCGCGCGGTTGCGGTCGACGGACACGCGCAGCTGCGGCTTGGTCGGCTTGAGATCCGTATCTACGCCGATAAGACCCGGATTTTCAGCCACCTTGGCCAGAATAATATCCTGCCACTCAGCGAGGTTTTCGTAGCTGTCACCACCCACCACAAACTGCACCGGATCAGCGTTGCCACCACCGAAAGAACGTGGCGGGCGGACAAAGACCCGGGCGCCGGCAACATCGGCCACCCGCGCCTGGGCGTCCGCAGCAATCTCCAGCGATGTGCGCTTGCGCTCATCCCAGGGCGCCAGGGCCATGATAGTAAACGCCTGGTTGAATGACTCGCCTCCCCCCCAACCGGGCGCGCGAATCAACAGGCGCCGCACCTCACCGCTGTCGACCAGCGGCAGGAGCGCCTTTTCGATCTGCAGCACCTGGTCGACGGTGTAATCGAAAGACGAGCCTTCCGGCGTCGAAGCAATCATGTACAGGACGCCGCGATCTTCCGTCGGCGCGAACTCCTGAGGCACCGTTCGACTCAGCTGCCAGGCCATCAGCACGCAGCCCAGAAGGACCGGAATGAAGAGCCAGGAACGGCGCACAAAGGGCTCGAGGATCCGCCGGTAGCGCATCTCCATGGACTCACTCAGCCCTTCGACTGCATTCGCCAGGCGATTTGACACCTTTTCCTTGTTGAGCAGCTTTGAGCAAATCACCGGCCCGAGGGTCAGGGCAACAAAACTGGAGAAGATCACGGCAATCGCCATGGCGACCGCAAACTCGGCAAAGAGGCGCCCGATATTACCCTCAAGGAAAGTAATCGGAATAAACACCGCCACCAGCACGAGGGTCGTGGCGATCACCGCAAAACCCACCTGTCGCGCACCGCGGTAGGAAGCCACCAGGGCAGACTCTCCGCGCAGGAGTCGCCGGTGAATATTTTCCAGAACCACAATGCTGTCATCCACCACCAGTCCGATGGCCAGCACCAGCGCCAGCAGGGTCAGCAGATTGATGCTGTAACCCAGGACCCAGAGCATGCTGAAACTGCCAATCAGGGAGATGGGCACCGTCAGCGCGGGCACCAGTACGCTCCGGGGATCTCCGAGGAACATAAAAATCACGATGACCACGAGCACCCCGGCGATGAACAGCGTTGAAAACACCTCATCAATCGCCGCCTCGACAAAGACCGATCGGTCAAAGCCCACCACCAGCTCCATACCGTCGGGCAGCTGCTCATTGACCCGCTTGATCTCTTCCCGCACCAGGCGCCCGACACTCAGGGCGTTTGCCTTGCTCTGCTTGACGATACCAACGCCGACCATAGACTCGGTGTTGCCCCGAAACAGACTGCGCGATTCAGCACTCTCCAGGCCAACGCGGGCCACATCGGCGAGGCGCACGAGATAACCATCCTCGCCCTGGGCCAGTACCAACTCCCGAAAGTCTTCAGCCACCTGATAACCGCGGTCAATACGGACCACAAAGTCGCGCTCGGTGGACTTGATCGTTCCGGCCGGCAACTCCACGTTCTGGGAGCGCAGTGCCGCCTCAACATCGTTTACCGTCAGCCCCCGGGCGACGAGGGCATTGTTATCCAGCCAGATACGCATCGAGTAGATCTGGCCGCCCCCGATCCGCACGCGGGCCACACCATCAAGCACCGCAAAACGGTCTTCAAGATAGCGCCGGGCGTAATCAGTGAGCTCCAGGGCAGACATGTTTTCGCCCACCAGGTGCGACCAGAAGATGACCTGTTCGTCGCTGTTACTCTTGGTGGTCTCAGGAGGCATAGCCTCCTCCGGCAGATTGTCGAGAACCCCGGATACGCGGTCCCTCACATCATTGGCCGCCGAATCGATGTCCCTATCGAGGTTAAACTCGATGGTGATCGTCGACACCCCGTCGTAGCTCGCAGAGGTCAGAGTTTTTATGCCTTCGATGCCCGATAGACGGTTTTCGATAAGCTCGGTGATCTTATTCTCCACCACCGCCGCAGAGGCACCGGGGTACTCGGTCTGCACCGTGACAATGGGCGAATCGATGTCCGGGTACTCGCGCAGAGGCAGACGCTCAAAGGCCAGCAGACCAAAAGCGACAATCAGCGCGCTTCCCACCAGCGCCATTACCGGGCGCCGAACAGCAATATCCGAAAGAAACATCAGCCTTGCACCACGCGGACCGGCATCGCATTTCCCGAAAGACGGATCACCCCGTCCCGGACGATCTGCTCGCCTTCGCTCACACCGTCAACAATCACAACCCAACCCGGAGTCCGGGACCCGATCAGCACTTCGCTGCGCAGCGCCTGCTCTCCTTCCACCTTCCAGACGAAATGCCGCGCGGCGCGGCTCTGAAGACTTTCTTCAGGCACCATGAGCACCTCCCGGGACTCCCCGGTGATTTCTATTTCCATCAGCAAACCGGGCCGCAAAAGCCCCTGTTCGTTGGGCACCACGGCCCGCGCCGTGACCGCCCGGGCGACCGGATCTACCCGGCTACCCACCGCGGACAGCTCGCCGCTGAATTCGCCGTCAAAGGCCGCCGTTGTCGCAACGATCGGCATCCCCGAATTCAGTATGCCCAGATAACGGGCCGGCACCGTAAACTGCAGGCGCATGCGGCTGATATCGTCCAGGGTGGTGAGGCGCTGTCCCGCGGAGACCAGGGCCCCCTCGCTCACCTCGCGCAGGCCCAGCACGCCGGAGAATGGTGCGACTATCGTGCGCTCGGATATGCGCGCTTCGAGTTCGCTGGTCTGGTGCTGCAATACCTCGACTTCGGTTTTCGCCGAATCGAGTTCCGACTGTGCCACCTGATTTTTCCGTGCCAGATCCGTCAGCCTTTTGACTTCTCGCCGCGCGTCCGCAAGGCGTGCACTCAGCTCCCGGAGCGAGGCCTGCTCGGACTCCTGACGCAGGGTCGCCAGCACCTGGCCTTCTTGAACGCGATCACCATCCTCGAAGCTGAGACTGGTGACGCGCTGTGCCACCGGGGAGGTAATATCGACAGACTCCCAGGCCCGCAGCGTGCCCAGGGCCGGTATACGGTCGCGAAAACTGCGCGCCTCGACCTCAACGACAGTCACCGGCACGGCGGGGCGCCCGCGGCGCACCTCTTCGCTGGCCGGACCGGAAAACTGCTGCCAGCTAAAGAACGCAACAATGGCAAGAATGACGACTGCAGACAGGGCTTTCATGTAGGTTCTCGTTAGACTCCTGGGTATTCAGGTCCTTAGCTGACAGGACGCTGGGCGCGGCGGGTGCCGCCTGAAAAGTGGCGACGCATTCTACCATCCGGTAGACGCAAACTAGTGAACATCCCTACGGATTTTATGGGCATCTGGATTCAAGCTGGTGATGCTAACGGGGAGATGGCATGACGGTGTATCATCGCTGCCCACCGGGCCCCCATCGCAAGCCCGACATATTCGGTAAGGCTCACGCAGTGACTGTGCCGCCAGTAAATCAAGCAGCGCGGGAGAAAACGTTGAATTCGCATTGGCAAAGTCAGCTGGCGGTACTCGCCGATCAGACTCCGGAGCTACTCCGGGGAATCTGTCGCGGCATTGAGAAGGAAAGTCTCCGGGTCACTCCCGATGGCACCCTGTCCCAAACACCGCATCCGAGGGCCCTGGGCTCTGCGCTGACGCATGGCAGCATCACCACTGATTACTCCGAATCACTGCTGGAATTTATCACTCCTGTCTCAAGCAGTATCAGCGAGACCTTACAAACCCTCGAAGACATTCACGCCTTTGTCTATCGGCACATTGACAACGAGCGCCTCTGGAGTGCCAGCATGCCCTGCATCGTCGCAGGCGACGCGGGCATCCCTGTCGCACGCTATGGCAGCTCCAACGTCGGCCGTATGAAAACCGTGTATCGCTACGGGCTGGGCAACCGCTATGGGCGCCTGATGCAAGCGATTGCCGGCGTGCACTACAACTTTTCCATGCCCGACCAGTACTGGCCCCAGGCTCAGGCGGCGGATGGCGACAGCGGTCCGCTGCAGGATTACATCACCAAGCGCTATCTGGCACTTATTCGCAATTTCCACCGCTGGTCGTGGTTACTGATTTACCTGTATGGCGCGTCGCCGGCGGTCTGTGCGAGCTTTATGCGCGGACGCAGGGATCACCCGCTGGAGCCCTTTGATGCAGAGGGCAATTCGCTGCATCTCCCCTACGCGACCGCCTTGCGGATGGGCGACCTGGGTTACAACAGCTCCGCCCAGAGTTCACTCCGGGTCTGCTACAACTCGCTGGACAATTATCTCGCTACCTTGTCCGAGGCTATTCTCACACCGCACCCGGACTATGCGATCTTCAATGGCAAACGTGACGGCGAGTACATGCAGTTGAACGACAGCCTTTTGCAGATCGAAAATGAGTTCTACAGCACCATTCGACCCAAGCGTCCCGGTGGCAGTGGTGAAACCCCGCTCACCGCGCTGCGCGAGCGCGGCATCGAATACGTGGAAGTCCGCTGCATCGACGTCAGCCCTTTCCACCCCCTGGGCATCGACAGTGAGCAGATCCGGTTTCTGGACAGCTTCCTGCTGTACTGCCTCACCGAGGACAGCCCGGCCTGCGATGAGGATCAGCAGCAGCGACAGGCGGCCAATCGCACGACCGTGGTCAATCGCGGGCGAGAGCCTGGAATTACCCTCGAGGCGCCCTCCGGCGCGCGGTCGCTGAGCGGATGGGCCGAAGAGCTACTGGCTAAAATCACCGGCAGCGCAGAGCTCCTGGACAAGGCGCATGGCGGCTCGGCCTATCAGGGCGCAGTGCAGGAGCAGCTCGCAAAGGTACGCGGCGACAGCGAACTGCCCTCGGCCCGGGTGCTGCGGGAGATGCGCGAGGAAGGCATGCCCTACTATCGCTTTGCAATGAGCTACAGTGAGCGCTGGGCGGAGCGCTTTCGCCATCAGCCTGTCGAAGCCGAAACGATTGCCGCACTGGAAAACGAGGGTCGCGCCTCCCTGCAGCGCCAAGCCGACATCGAGGCTGCCGACACGGAGAACTTCGAAGATTATCTTTCGGCCTATTTTAACCAGTACAAAGCTATTAACACCGGAGATTGAATGAGCGCTTTATTGCAGATCCGGGTGGTGTTCTTCGCTCTTTTTATCCTGGCAATCATCGCCATGGCTTTCGCCTATTTCTATCTGCAGCAGACCCTGGGTCTGGCCCCCTGCCCCCTGTGCATGACCCAGCGGCTGTTCGTTGTTCTCCTGGGCTTTTTTGCACTGATCGCAGCGCTGCACAATCCGGCGGGTTGGGGGCGGCGAGTTTATGCATTGCTCTGCGTCCTCGCGACGATCGGCGGAGGCGCAGTCGCCGCTCGGCATATCTGGCTCCAGAATCTGCCCGAAGAGCTCGCTCCGGCCTGCGGCCCCAGCCTTGAGTACATGCTCGAAACCCTGCCGCTCTCGGAGACCTTTTCGGTTGTCATGATGGGCGATGGCAACTGCGCCGAAACCGTCTGGACACTGATGGGACTGAGTATTCCCGAACAAACCCTCGGGCTGTTTGTGGTACTCGGCGGGATCTCCCTGTTCCAGCTCCTGCGCCGCGGCTAAGCCACGCCAGTCCGCAACCTCCGGCGCGCCCTGGCACTGCCAATAACACCCGAATGTTCCACTAAAGAGGCGAGGCAGGCGGCAGTCCTTTGAGCAGCTCGAGTAAAGCGGGGACGGGCCGCCAACAGCCCCTACGAAGTCATGTTCGAAGCA
>CAZGGN010000007.1:19757-46201 GCA_964525195.1 uncultured Congregibacter sp. | reverse complement strand
GGATAGAAAAAAGTCAGATCGCGGGTTCAGGCTGTTCGGTGCTGACAGTTGCAGATTGCTGCGGGTGTCGTGGATCCCTTCGAGATGCTACATAGCCCGGGTAGAAAGCTGCGTGTACTATTAAAAAAAACAAAACCCGGCGACGATCTATGCCTTTTCTCCAGTCCCTCACCAACCGCGCCGTTTTCCAGAGTCTGCGCAATACGACACTCACGATCACCGGATCTGCCTGCACGGTTGGCGGGCTTGTCGCCGATGTTCTGCAACCGATCGCGCCATTTGCATCCTACCTGTTTGCTATTGCGTCGATCGCTTTCGTTGCTTTACTTATCCTGTATCGCCGCGGCAATGACGACCTTTTAGGCGCCGTCGCTTTTACCGCTGTGGCGACCGCCGTTTTTGGCCTGATCGTGTTATTTCAGTCAGGCGAGGAGGCTGAGGAACGCGGCTTTGTGGCTGTCGCCGTACCGGGGGTCGCTGAGCTCCAGGCCAGCCTCGGTATCATCAACGCCAAACTGGACAGCATTGCCGATGACACGCAGAGCCTGCGGGAAAGCGCCGAACGCCTCGAAGACAATTCTGTACAAGTGCTGCGCACGCTCGAAGAAATGCGAGCGACCTTTGCCAGCGGCGGATTGATCGATAAGCCGCAATCCCCCGAAGACTACTATCACAATGCCCGATTACAGGAGCTGGGCGGCAACTATTCCGCAGCGCGGCGCTCGTACATCAGCTATTTTCGGAGCGATTTACCCCTGCTTGATCCGCATCTTCGCTTCCTCGCGTTTCTCAAAGTGCAGGAAGGAACCGCCGGAGCCCGCGAAACCTACGCCACATTAATGGCAGGCAAAAACGACGGAATGCCGGCCTACGTGAGACTGCTTCTCCTGGACCAGCCCCAGCGCATAGCGGCGCTTGAGGACTATGCAGGACAACATCCGGAGTTTGCGCCGGCGTATTACCATCTGAGTGAGGACTTCTCTCAGCGTCGCCTGGGATTTCAGACCCTTGACAACAAACGCAGAGAGAAACGCCATCTCGAAGACTTTGTGGCCGCTGACGAGGCCGGCGGACTACTCAAATACATGATCGATCAGGCACTGGTTGAGGAGTGGCGCAACGACGCGAAGGTCCGGCTGCAGGCGCTCAACGGAATAGGCGAAGCCCTTCTCGAAAAGCCGGTGTCACTGAACTTCGACGTCAACAACTCCGGGTATACAGCCACCGTGAGCATCGCCGAGCCGGCACTCGAGGTGTTCTGGAACCTCCAGGGCGATGCAGAGCCTCGCAGTACCGGCAACAGTGGAGCGACCCATCCGCAAACAGGCAAACCCATGCCGCAAATGTTTTTCAACCTGCCCGCCAATCAACGCGATACCCGCATCGAGATCCGCTATCGCGACGCCAATGGAATTGTCCAGGGCCCCTACAGCTTCGATTTCAAGGGGAAGCAGCAGAGTGAAGATGCCAATCAGCGCATCCTTGAGTCAACGACGACCAGTTGGGTTAGTTTCCGTGATTACGACGGCAAGCGCCTGCTGTATTTTACGCACCTGATGAGTTACCGCGGCAGCATCGAGAGCATCAAGTACGGACTTAACAGTGATCGCCCGACCAAGAATTTCCGCTTCCCGCCCTGGCGAAAAGCCGGCATGGCGCCGATTGATGCTAAAACACCGATGTACATCACCGTGCCTCGCAGCACCCGCTATGTGACTGTGCAACTCAACTACAAGAATGGCGAGCAATCTGCGGTACAACGATTTGACTATCCGGGCTGATGAAACAGCCTGAGCTCGAGGAGCGAGCGTAGTGACTGCACAGAATCCCGGCCTGCGAGAGCGGATGCGGCCGTTACTAACCAGCAACAAAACCGCTGTTGGCCGGAGCTGCCAGGCGTTCATTCAGGTGTTGATTGTTCTCTCTATCGTAGCGTTTACGGTTGAGACGCTCCCGGACTTGTCTCAGGATCTACGCGACTTCCTACGCAGCTTTGAAGTCTTTGTGATTTCAATTTTCACTATTGAGTATCTGCTGCGACTTTGGTTAAGCGAGCAACGTCTGGCCTTTGTGTTCAGTTTTTACGGCCTTATCGATTTGCTGGTTATTCTGCCGTTTTACCTGCAGTTGGGACTCGATCTGCGCAGCCTCCGTATTCTCTGGTTGTTTCGTCTGTTTCGTTTATTCAAATTGGTGCGCTATGTCGACGCCGCCAAACGCATTGGTGATGCCTTTCGCCTCGTGCGCGTGGACCTTGCGGTGTTCGGCATCGGCGCGTTGTTCGTCTTCTATCTCGCTGCGGTAGGCATTTATTTTTTTGAACGCGACGCCCAACCGGAGACATTTGCCTCGGTGTTTCATGCGTTCTGGTGGGCGCTTGCCACACTCACGACCGTCGGCTACGGAGACGTCTATCCCGTCACGGTCGGCGGCAAGATATTCACCTTTTTCACCCTGATGATCGGACTTGGCGTATTTGCAGTACCCACGGGCCTGATTACCATGGCAATCGTCAGTACCCGGGAAGCGACGCTCAAGGATGATGCGGGCTGAACGTTCCCGAGACAACTGGCAGGGACTGCGCGGCGCAAAGTCCTGGATTTCCAACCGACTGAGACAAAATAACCGGAGTTAACTCGATGAAGTATCTTCTCCCCGTTGTGCTGTTGTGCATAAGCCCACTCTCCCTGGGGAATGATCTGACCCCGTTGGTGAAAGACCTCCAGGACAGAAAAATCACCCTCGAAACGATTGCCGCGCTGGTGGAACTCGACAACCCCCGGCTTAAGATTGGCTACGGTCTCTGCGAGGCCGCGGGCCGTCCTCTTTGCACCGTCGACAGTTCACTGGGCTACGGTTTGTGCAAAGTGGCTGATGGGAATTTCTGTAAAAAGAATGGCAGCCTCGGTTATGGCCTTTGCGAACTGACCGGGGCCATGGGCTGCAAGGAAAATGGCAGCCTGGGCTATGGCATGTGCATCATGGCTGGCGAGAAAAACTGTAAGCCCTGAAGCGCTCGACTGAGACCGCCGCGTATTAACGGCGTATTGACGGCATCGTAATAGAGAACGCTTTTACACACGCATCTGAGCAATCATCACTTTCGCAATCGATCCAAATCTCAATGGATAAATCGAGTCACAGGTTTAGGCGGTTGTGTGCGGGCAGCCGCGGATTGGCGCTGAGTATCAAGGACATCTTATGAATGCTAACAAATTCTAGGTAGCGGATCGTCTTCCAGCTCTTCCAGACGCCTCACACCGCCTATGGCAGTTTCCAGCAGTACAGAGCTGCCATCAGACTCTACCCTGCCAATAATCGCGCTGCCTTCGCCGCCGGCAGTTTCCGTCCAAAGCTGCAGTACATGCTCCGCCATATCGGGCTGAACAATCGCTACGCAACGCCCTTCGCAGGCCAGATATAAAGGGTCATAGCCCAGGATTTCACAAATCGAACTCACCTGCTCACTCACGGGAATATTCTTTTCATAGAGACGGATTCCAAAACCCGTGGCCGTTGAAATTTCCTGAGCAACCGTCGCGAGCCCACCTCGAGTTGGATCCCTCAGAAATCGCACACCCTGCACTCCCGACAAGCAGCGGGTTAGCGGTAATATACAGGCGCTATCGGAACACAGGTCACCGTGCAAACCGAACTCTTCCCGTGCCAGCATTACAGCCGTCCCATGATCACCCACGGTGCCACTTAGTAATATTGCGTCGCCGGGCATAATGTTGTGCATGGATAAGTGAAGGCCTTCATCGACCGCGCCGATGCCACTCACACTGAAATAGATGCCGCCACCATTGCCCCGAGGCACAACCTTTGTGTCTCCTGCAACCACGCGTACCCCGGCAAGCTCCGCCGACGCGGCCAAAGATCGCACTATGCGATCAAGCACAGCAATCTCCAGCCCTTCCTCTAGAATGGCACTGAGGGTCAGGTATTTCGGTATCGCACCGGCCACCGCGAGATCATTCACGGTTCCATGAACCGCCAGAGAGCCGATGTTGCCACCGGGAAACTCTATGGGGTGCACTGCGAAGCCATCAACCGTGGTGTAAATCGCACCACCAATATCTTTCAGAAGCACGGCATCGGATTGAGTGTCGAGTTTTCCCCCGCCAGACGATTGATTAAGGTGCTTTGCAAACACAACCTCAATCAACTCGCGCATATACCTGCCGCCGTTGCCATGAGCCAGGGAAATATAGGCGTCTTCGAGTACAGCTTTGTCGCTATGCATGGTGGTTTCTTGGGTTGCCGTTGATACTCGCTGCGTATTCCATAACTTGCCCGTAGCTCAGCCCGCCATCATTAACCGGCATGCCCGCTGGTTGAATCACCTCGATATCCAGGGCTTTGAATTGATCAAGTATGAGCTCGCCAAGCAGACGATTCTGAAACACACCGCCAGAGAAGCCAACATTATCGACTGTTTGATCCTTGCGAATGTCCAACACCACTTGTACAACCGTATTGGCCATGACCCGGTGAAAATAGCCGGCGCGATAGGCCTTCGACATATCGCCATTGCACATTTTTCGAAGCAGCGGCGCCCAGTCTATTTCCAGCATGCCCTGAACGCGGCTAAAGGGTAAGCAATCTCTTGTATCAATCTTTTCGGCCAGGGATTCCAGCAGCATTGGCGCTTCGCCCTCATGAGAGGAGATTTGTGTCAGGTCCAGCATGGATGCCACAGCATCAAACAGCCGTCCGACCGAACTCGTGCTATAGCAATTCAAATCCTTCTGCCATGCCTTATAAACGATTGGCGCAGCGTGCTGTCGATCATAGATCAGCCCCAGCTGCCAATGTAAAGCCGCCGCGCTGCGCCAGGGCTGCTGCGCGGCCTTCTCGCCGCCCGGTAATCGAAAGTTCCTCAGGCTCGCCACACGCTGCCAGTTTGCCGGCGAACCGAGAAAGGTTTCACCGCCCCAAATGCTGCCATCATCGCCATAGCCGGCCCCGTCCCACACAAATACAAGTGATTGTTGCGCAGCTGATGATTCACGACCCATCAAACTGGAAGCATGGGCTCTATGATGCTGAATACTGACCACCTCCGCCTGCTGGGATTTAGCCCAACGCGTGCTGGCGTAGTTCGGGTGGCGATCACAAAGAATCACTTCAGCTTTGATTTGGTATAAACGCTGTAAATCTTCAACCACCTGCTCAAATACCTGCATGCTGCGATCCGAGGAAAGATCGCCAATATGCGACGAGACAACGATTCGGTTGTCCCACGCCAGGGCTACGGTGTTTTTTTGGTGACCACCCACGGCGAGCACGGGTTTTGGCAAACTTATGGGCAGAGGGTATTCCTGCGGCGCATACCCGCGACCGACGCGTAATAAACGGGGAAAGCCAGCAATCGGCCGGATCACAGAATCGTCAGCGGGGCGAACGATGTTCCGGTTATGGGATAGAAAACCATCGGCGACAGAAGCCAGGCGGGTTGCCGCTTCAGCATCATCGGTAATCACCGGCTCACCGCTGATGTTGCCTGAGGTAACGACTAATGCCGAACCAAACTGCCTGGCGAGCAGTAAATGCAATGGGCTGGGAGGCAGCATTATGCCAAGCTCATCCAGCCCCGGGGCTACAGCCTCGGCAACACTGCTTCCTGCTTTGCTTTTAAGCAGAACAACAGGCCGCTCAGGGCTTTTTAACGCGCCCGCAATCTCGTCATTTTCGAGATCAACCAGCGCACGGACCCCATCCAACAAATCCGCGCCTACTATCGGCACCATCAGCGCAAGGGGCTTGTGCGGCCTGCTCTTTTTACTGCGCAGCCTTTCGATCGACCGTGAGTTGGCAGCATCGCAAACCAGGTGATAGCCCCCTACTCCCTTAACGGCGATGATATCGCCCTTTTGCAGTGCGCTCAGCGTCGCCGCTATCGCCAGTTGACTGTTGCCGTGAACTGTTTCCGCCAAGCCTGCAAAACTGAGATGAGGGCCACATTCCGCGCACGCGTTTGGCTCAGCGTGGAACCGGCGATTGCCAGGGTCTTCGTACTCCTGCAAGCAACTGTCACAGAGATCGAACTTCTCCATACTCGTGTTAGCCCGGTCATAGGGCATCCCAGAGATGATCGTGTAGCGGGGTCCACACTGAGTGCAATTGATGAATGGGTAGTGATAACGTCGGTCGATCTCGCTATAGAGTTCCTGCTCACACAAGCAGCACAGGTAAGAATCAGGGGGGATGTGTATTTGCGCAGGGCCGGTCTTCCTACTCGCTATAATCGAAAAGTCAGAACTCCCCGTAACCGGTATCTTCCATTGCCGATCAATAACCGGTCTGGACAAAGGCGGCGCATGCTCGACGAGCTGGGCTACAAAACATTCCAGATTTTCGGCACTTCCCTCCGCATGGATTTCGACCAGGCCAATGGTGTTGCATATCCAACCGCTGATATGGTGAGCTTTTGCCAATTGAAAAACGAAGGGCCGGAACCCTACGCCCTGAACTCGCCCCGACAATCTCAGCTCGATGGCGTGATGTTCGATTACGCTACTCAACCGGCTTTTCGAGGTTCACGCTTACCGCTCGCCCACCAGATCCTGCAGGCACCTTCATCTGAAACCATACAGGGGCCGACGGGGTTACGCGGAGTGCAACCAACACCGTAAAGACTGCATTGATCAGGGTATTTCTTACCCATGACGACCTTGGCGCAATCACAGCCCGGCGGCATTTCACCGGCTCGTTTACGCGCCATATCGTGATAGCTGGGAAAGATTAATCTGGCGTTCTGTTCGGCGTACTGTTCATTGATCTCAAAGCCTGATTCGGCAATTATCCCAACGCCGCGCCAGTTGGCATCCACTACATGGAGCGCCTCCTCAAGCTGCTGCCGGGCTTGCAGGTTGCCCTCTTCGCGAACCAACTCAGGGTAGCAATTATCCAAAAAACTCCGCTTTTCCACGTGTTGGCGCAGCACAGAGTAAAACGATGCAAGTAAGCTCACGCTGGTGAAGCCCGCTATAGCCGTTGGCAGATGGTGCTCATCGACGACGAAACGCCATTCTTCAGGCCCCATGATAGTGGCCACATGACCGGGCGCCACGAGGCAGTCAAAGCCAGGGGATTGTGAATCCAGCAGCGAGGCCACCGCAGGCCAGGTGAGCCTTCCCGACAGTAACACGCTGAGATTTTCCGGAACGCCCTCGCAGAGCATAGCGGCCAGGGGCGCGGTGGTAGTCTCGAAACCGGCAGAGAAAAACACCACCTGCCGATCAGAGTTCTCTCTGGCAATGCTCACCGCATCCAATGGTGAGGCGATGGGTCTGATATCAGCACCCGCTGTTTTCGCCTGCTCGAGTGAGCGCGGATCCTTACGCGGCACATTCACCGGGACCCGCAACATATCGCCGTAGGCAAGGAGGATGACATCTTCGTTGAGTGCTATCTGGATCGCTTCATGAATATCTTCTTCCGGACAGATACAAACGGGGCAACCCGGACCGGGTATCAGTTCAATATTCTCGGGTAGCGTCCCCCGCAAGCCGGCCATGGTGATCGATCTCTCGTGACCACCGCACACATTCATAATGCGAATGCTGTCTTTTATCTCTAATTCCTGAATACGCTCTAACCACAGCCTGGCCTGCTGCTGAGCGTCAAGCATGCTCAGGGCTACCAGCTGGGTGACTATGCGGGTCGCTATGTGAATGGCTATGAGCGTGGTTAGGAGAGGCGCTATGAATAGCATCCGGCTGAACGGCCGGGCGCCTGGACTCACCAGCCAGCAATCTTTGCTGTTGCGCCAGCGACTGCTCGCGTAACCAATCATACCAGCCATCCATCCCCGCCCCGGTCTTCGCCGACAGAGCGATCACCGGTGCCGGATTGGCGAGCCTTCGCAGATTTTGAATGGCACTCTCTGGATCGAAGTCATCCAACACTCTCAGCAGGTCTGCTTTGGTTATGAGCATCGCGTCTGCGGCTCTGAACATCACCGGATACTTCGACGGCTTATCGTCTCCCTCGGTGGTAGATAAGAGCGTGATATTGTAATGCTGACCCAAATCAAAACTGGCCGGGCACACCAGGTTGCCGACATTTTCAATGAACAGAATATCAATCTGATCAAGGTCGAGCTTGTGCAGCGCCGAGTGCACGAGATGGGCATCCAGATGGCAGGCCGTTCCGGTGGTGATTTGAACCGCGGGTACGCCCTTCCTACGGATTCTTTCAGCATCGTTCTCGGTTTCCAGGTCCCCCTCGATCACCGCTATACGAAAATCCGACCCGAGGGCTGCGATTGTTGTCTCCAGTAGCGCTGTTTTGCCTGATCCGGGCGACGACATCAGGTTGATCGTTAGCACCTGGTGGCTATCGACGTGCTGGCGATTGTGAACCGCTGCGACATCATTCTCATTGAGCAGCTTTTGCAGTACATCGACGCTCTGACGGTGTTCTCCACCTTCCACAACCAGGTGCAAATTCCCTTCGGTTACTGTACACCCGCATGTTCCGCACATTGGATTCTTACCTTTTTATTAGCATGCCAGTTCTCGATTTCTCGAGATCTCATCCAGTTCTACTCGCTGAAGAACCAATTCATCCCCGGATCTCAGCTCTGTTCGCCAGTTATCGCAACATGGGCATATAAGCCGGTTCTGCCGGACTTCGCTCTCCCTAGCACAGTCCGGACAGTAGACTCTCACCTGACCGCTTGTGCAATCCAGCACTGCGTGTTCGGCTGCTGTGCCCACACTGGCAAAAGGAAAAGACCGTTTTAATAGCTCGGGATCGATACCAGACAATGGACCTATCAGCAGGTGAATCACCGCTATCGACTTTCCCGGATGTTGATCGGCGATAGCACGTAGTTGCTCAACCAGCGATTGACAGATCGCAAGTTCATGCATCGCTTGATTCCGACACGGCCTGCCGGCGTTCAATCTCGTCCTCTTTTCGTAGCATCTCGTCGTAAATCTCCCAGGTGCTACGTGCTTCTACGGCAGAGATCTTCTGAATCGCGTAGCCAACGTGTACTAAAACATAGTCATCAACACGGGGGGGTTCATGTTGCAGCATAAAAAGACTCACATCCCGCTGGATACCCTTGGCCTCACAGCGCGCGGTGAAGTCCTTAATCGCCACAATTCTCATTGGTATACCCAGACACACAAGGCGACCCCTCTCAGACTCAATCAGTAAATGAAAACCATTCCGGACCGGATCCAGGCCGACCGACTCCAACCTGTGGAAACGCAAGCAACCGGGAAAATGACGTTAGTGACCTGGCTGAGACAAATCAACTGGAAGCTCATGTTTTCTTGATAGGGATCATTAAATCGCATTCGCCTGAAGCGTAGCCTGACAAGAGAGGCCGAAGAGCGATTTTTAACAATGATAAAAAGTAGCTGCCTGGTGTTGGCTATCGGTAATCTGCTGATGACCGATGAGGGGGCTGGAATTCATACGCTGAATTACCTCATCAAACACAACGGCGCCACCGACTCGATAGTCTATATGGACGGAGGAACGCTGAGCTTCTCTATCGCCGCGCATATCGAAAATGCCGATCAGCTAATCATCATTGACGCAGCCGAACTCAGCGCAGAACCCGGTTCCGTTGAGGTTTTTACCGGCCGCAGAATGCTTGCTCAGCTCGGGCGCTGCAAACTCAGTGTGCACGAGGTTGGCCTAATCGATCTCATGGATATGGTCAGGTTAAGCGAACGAATGCCTGCACGGCACGCTCTGGTCGGCATTCAGCCACTCACCATTGCGGAGTGGGGTATTGAGCCTTCATTGCCGGTTCAGCAGGCCATTCCGCGAGCAGCACAAGCGGTCAATCAAATCCTGGCGGAGTGGCAAGCGTGACATCCTCTAACTCGATACCTCTTGTCGAATTGACCGACCAGGCCGCCATAACGCCGAGCCCCCCTTCCGCGAGTCTCAACATCCTACCAATCCTGCATGAAGTGCGGCATTGCGTACAGCGCCTGATTGATAGCGGCGATACGTCAACTATTGATTTGCGTGCCATCCCCCTGATGCCTGGAGAGGAGAATGAACTCCGCGAGCATCTCGGCAGCGGCGAAGTGCTGATACAGATTAATGCCCTTGGCGTCAGCACACTCAGTGAAACCGCATACTCCGGTGTGTGGTGGGTGGAACATCGAAATAGTGCCGAAGAGATCACCGGGCTCTACATAGATATTTCGCTCGTTCCAACCATCGTGCCTCCCGTTGACGACGATCTCACAGAAGGACTTGCCCGGCTATCTGAATACCTGGAGAGCGAATTTCAATCATGAATAATGACAAACGTGAAATGACCGTCGGTGAGGTGTTACGCGCCCAGGGTATTAGCCGGCGCAGCCTTTTGAAATTTTGTGCCGCGACCGCAACCTTGATGGCATTACCGCCCAGTGCTGCCACAGCAATCGCCGAAACCCTCGCAGCCGCCCGTCGACCATCGGTGATCTGGCTCTCCTTTCAGGAATGCACGGGATGCACTGAATCGCTCACACGCTCACACTCCCCCAGCCTCGAAGGCCTGATCTTTGATGCCATATCGCTGGACTATCACCACACCTTGCAGGCGGCGGCCGGCAGTGCCGCTGAGGATGCGAGAACCCATGCAATGACCGAGAGCTATGGCAAATACATTCTCGTCGTGGATGGCTCAATTCCGCTCAAAGACGACGGCGTCTATTCCACCATCGCCGGCATGACGAACCTGGACATGCTGAAAGAAACAGCGGCCGGTGCAGCGGCAATTATTGCCGTAGGCAGCTGCTCCGCGTTCGGGGGCATACCCAACGCCAATCCGAATCCAACCGGTGCCGTAGCTGTCGGGGATATTATTAAAGATAAGCCGATCGTAAACGTACCCGGATGCCCGCCAATCCCGGTGGTCATTTCTGGCGTTTTGGCTCAGATCCTGACCTTCGGCATTCCCGAGCTGGATCATTTGGGCAGGCCCATGGCTTTTTATGGTCAGTCGATTCACGACAGATGTTATCGCAGGCCTTTTTATGAGCGCGGTAAGTTTGCAGAAACCTTCGATGATGAGGGCGCAAAAAGGGGCTGGTGCCTCTACAAGTTAGGCTGCAAAGGGCCGACTACCTACAATGCCTGCGCAACAACGAAATGGAATGGCGGCGTCAGCTTTCCGATCGAAGCCGGCCATGGTTGTATCGGTTGTTCAGAACCCAGGTTCTGGGACAACGGTGGCTTTTACAGGCCGCTTTCACAGTCGACGTTTTCTGATGGACTTGTTTTGGGTGCGGCAGTAGTGGCTGGTGCCGCTGCAGGTGTCGGTGCGACCGCGTTAGCCCGCTCGAAGCAGGCGCAAACGCAAACAAGCGAAAGCACACAGATCACTGAGGATGAGCGCTCATGACATTACTCGAATTCGCACGAGGGCCCGCCATGCAGTGGGCCATGATGTTCTTCCTCGCCGGCGTCACCTTGCGGGTGATAGGCATCTATTGGTTCACAAGAGATAAGGTGCTTTCCGCCGAAAGGGGCACGACATCGACGGCTGGCCTGGTAACTATTTTTACCCGAATGGTGCCCCATCGTGTCCTGAGAAAACGGCTTACCGGTCATCATTATCTGACCTGGGTGTGGCACATTGGCTTTGTCTTTGTGTTGCTCGCCTTTCAACCGCACATCTTGTTCATTGAAGGTTTAACGGGCCTGTCATGGCCGGGCGTCACCAATACCCTGGTGATGATTGTCGGCGCGATCACCCTGATGCTACTGATAGTCGCGTTGATCAGACGAATGAGTGACCCGGTACTCAGTTTGATATCGACTCCTTCCGACTATCTCACTGTAGTGATTACAGCCGCGCCTTTGCTCACGGGCTTGCTGGCATCCGGGCACTTGCTCCTGCGTTACGAAAACATGCTGGCGATTCATATCCTGAGCATTTGCCTGTTCCTGGTGTGGATACCCACGAGCAAACTGATGCATATGATTTTGTTTATTCCGTCGCGTAAGCGCCTGGGCGACAAACTGGCATACCGGGGGGTCAAGGCATGAGCATGGACAAGGAAATGCAGGACTCATTTGCGATGTTCTATGGAATGTCACAGAGCCTAAAGGGGCTCGTTGAGCCCGTCGAGATGGACGATGATGAAAGAGTTCAAAGAGCCAGAGCGAAGTTCATTGAAAGAACCAACCGGGACGTTGCCCTCAATCTCGATGCCTGCGTCAACTGTGGCATGTGCGCCGAGGCTTGCCAGTTCTACATCGCAAGTGAGGACCCGAAATTCACACCTGTCAGCAAGCTGGGACTGATCAAACGCGTCTATATGCGTGAGCTGAGTCCCATGCGATGGTTAAACAGATTGTTTGTTAAGGACATCACGCTCGATGACTTGCATGAATACCAACCCAAGGTGTTTGACGAGTGCACCATGTGCGCCCGCTGTTCGATGATCTGCCCCATGGGCATAGATATCGCAGAACTGGTTCACATAAACCGTGAGGCCATGGTGGCGGCTGCACTCATACCCTCCGAGCTGGACTATATGTGTCGTGAACAGGACAACGAGGGCACTATCTTCGGCGCCAACCGAGAACTGCTGGATTTTCGCCTGGATGAAATCAAGCAGAAGTATGGCGTCCACATTTATATCGACAAGCCAGATGCCGATGTAATGATGTTGACCAGCGGGCTGGATATACATCTATTCACCGATTCCATGCTGGGCACTATCAAAACCCTGGAACACATGAAAATCAATTGGACATTGTGCAGCCATGCTTTTGAAGCTGCAAATTTCGGCTTTCTGGCGGGTGCTGACGATACGCAAAAGCATATTACGCTCAAAATCGTCGATGCTGCTATCGAAGCTCGCGTAAAAATGGTGCTCACCCCCGAGTGTGGCCATACCTACCCGGCAATGCGCTGGGCGGCGGCAGAACTCTACGGTAAAGCCCTTCCGTTTGAAGTGATGACCGTGTCGGAATATTTTGGCCGTCAGATCATGGACGGAAAACTGACCCTCAAAAAAATACCGGGCGACAAGGTTGTGACACTACACGACCCATGCAAGGTTGGTCGCCATGGCGGTGTTTTTGAGGAGGCTCGGATCATCGTAAAAGAGTTGGGCCTGGATCTGCATGAGACAGAATCGAACAGAGAGCTCAACTTTTGCTGCGGCGGTGGCGGCGGAAATTTTCTCATAAACTCCGCCAGTCCTGTTCGTGCGCTGGGCTATAAAAACAAAATGGATGAAGTCAGCAAAACTGGCGCCGAGTCTCTCATCTTATCCTGTGGAAGCTGCCGTCTTAATTTCGAGGCTGGCAAAATACACTCTAAGGAAACCATTGAGATCGACAGCATCGCCGCGCTCGTTGGTGAGAATTTGCCCGACGACACGGAACCACCGAGCGCTGAGCAGAGCATTTAGTCATCAACTGAAAAAATCGAATCGAGGTAACAATGAGTGAATTATTCGCAGCGCCATGGATGCAGGCTTACAAGGAAGCCTGGAATCTCAATAAACAGATCACAGAGTCTTTGGCAGAAATTAATTTTTCGTCTGTGATCGCCTACGGTCTAATCGGTGACGATAACCCCCTGGGCGTGCTCACTGTGGAAAATGGTATAGCAACCGACGGTGGAGAATTTTCCGGACAGGCTCTGAACTGGGACATTAGAGCGGACGAAAACCTCTGGAATCAGTGGCTGGAGAGTCCACCCAATATGACGAAGATAGGTGTCGCCTATACCACCCGACGGATGCAATTTAAGAAGGGTGACTATGCAAGCATGCTGAGAGAACCTCGAATGGCCGGACCATTCATTAAAAGCTTCGAAGTCATGGCACAAGTCAAAGTATAGCGGTGAGGCGAGAGACAATGAGTGATCGAGTTGTAGTAGATCCAATCACCCGAATTGAAGGCCATTTACGCATAGAAGCACAAATGGATGGAGACACGATCAGCAGCGCGTACTCCGCCGGAACTATGGTCAGGGGGATAGAGTTGATAATGCAGGGTCGTGACCCTCGCGACGCATGGGCCTACGCGCAGCGTATTTGCGGTGTGTGCACTTTGGTTCACGGCATTGCGTCAGTTCGAGCAGTGGAAAACGCTCTCGATTACAGGCCTCCGCCCAACGCGCAGATTATCCGCAATTTGATGATTGCGGCTCAGCACGTGCACGATCATGTAATGCACTTCTACCACTTGCATGCCCTGGACTGGGTCGATGTCGTTTCAGCGTTAAGTGCCGACCCGGGAGCAGCTTCCACCCTGGCACAAAGCGTTTCACCTAACTGGCCGAAATCATCACCGGGATACTTTGCCGAGACGCAGAAGAAGTTGAAGACCTTCGTCGAGGCAGGCCAACTTGGCATATTTGCCAAGGCTTACTGGGGGCATCCGGGCTATAAACTTCCTCCCGAAGCCAATTTGATGGCCGTCTCACACTATCTGGAGGCACTCGATTGGCAGCGCAATGTAGTGCAACTGCACACGATTTTCGGCGGTAAAAACCCCCACCCGATGTTTTTGGTCGGTGGCACACCCGGCCCAATCGATCTCAACTCTGACTCCGCCATCAACGCGTCGAAACTCGCCCAGATTCAGACCATCATCGAGCGAATGCAGACCTTTGTTGATCAGGTATATGTGCCGGATACCATTGCTATCGCCGGCTATTACAAAGACTGGTTCTATCGCGGTGAAGGCCTGGGCAATTTCATGACCTATGGCGACTTGCCGGAAAAAGGTATGGACGACACTTCGAGCTACCTCATTCCGTCGGGCGTCATTCTCGACCGTGACCTGTCAAAAATTCATCCCGTGGACTTAAGCGCAAACGGCGAGATTCAGGAATATATCTCTCACTCCTGGTACGACTATGCAGAGGGCAGCAATACGGGATTGCATCCCTGGGATGGAGAGACAAGCTTAAATTATCGTGGCCGCGGTGGGCCAGAAACGCCTTACAAGCAGCTCAATGTTGATCAGGGCTACTCATGGATGAAGTCACCCCGCTGGAATGGCAAGCCGATGGAGGTCGGTCCGCTGGCAAGGGTGTTGATGTTGTATGCCAACGACCATGCGCAAACAGTAGAGCTGGTGGATAGCACCCTCTCTACCCTGGGCCTGGAAAAGCGAGCGCTGTTTTCCACCATGGGCCGGACCGCGGCGCGAGCACTTGAAACCAAGGTATTTGTGGACGCCATGCAAAACTGGCTTAAGGAACTGCAGTCCAACATCAAAGCGGGCGACACAAAAACTTTTAACGAAAAGCTCTGGGAGCCTTCGAGTTGGCCAAAGAAGGCAAAAGGTGTCGGTTTCATGGAAGCACCGCGCGGTGCACTGGCGCATTGGGTAGTGATCAAAGACGGCGTGATTGATAACTACCAGGCTGTCGTCCCCAGCACCTGGAATGCGGGCCCCAGAGACTCAAATGGTGCGGCTGGCGCCTATGAGGCAGCACTCCAGGACAATCACACCTTATATGACGCAACACAGCCACTGGAAATTCTGCGCACCGTTCACAGCTTCGATCCCTGCATCGCCTGCGCCGTTCACATGGTGGATAAGGACGGGAATGAAATGCTGGAAGTTAAGGTTCAATAACTCAGGCCGCCCTACTCCTGTTCACGACGGCCGTTCCGAAGTCCCGTAAACATTTTCTGACTGGCATTGACCGCGGCGGGCAACACCATGCTCGAGCATTATAGAAGTAGCTCGACCGATAGGTTACACGACTTGCTGCGCTTCGAAGCGCCGAAGGATTGATCGCAGGGAGCGGCTAATGCGCGTTTGCTGTCGAATCATCTCGAGCTTGGGCCAGGTACGGCGCTCGCCGGAAGCAATCAGCTTCAGCACCTGTTCTTCGCCGGGAAAACCCAACAACCGCGTTGGGTTAACCAAACGATAATCCGGAAGAATATTGATATCGCCCACATAATCCTGGTTGATAACAGAGCGAAGAGCACTGGCGGCTTTAGTGACCGGACCATTGCGTGTATCCGCCCGGTCCGCAATCATAGCGGCTGTATTCAACCACTCCCGGGCGGTGCGCCGACTGGCATTCTGAATCAAACCGAAGGCTGTCTGCTTGCGATGCCCATCAGAAACAAAGGGCAGCACGTGCGGATTCGTCTGACTGACGATGTAATGATTCACGCCATAGAGTCGCGCGAGTCGCTTCGCAGGCATGTCATCGCTGACCGAGCCATCGACCCAGCGCCGTGAAGGCAAATAGCTCTTGAGCAGCCCGTCGCCGTCCAGCGCTCGCAGTATGACGGGGGGAAAAAACCCGGGAACCGCCGAGGAAGCCATGACTGCACTTCGCAACAATACGCTGGGTGACGTTGTGGCGTTAAGTAGACGCGATGTCTGATGGGTTTCGGCAGCCGCAATGGAGACGTTAATGGCGCGGCCACTCCTTTTGAACGCCTCAGCAAACGTAAGGTCATCCGGAAGAAAGCCCCGTAGCAGCTCCTCGATCTCGCCGGGATCTGCTACTCCCGCGCGCGCAGACGAGCCCGACATTCGATCCAGCAGGTTGTGGGGCTCCAGTACCCCCGGCAGTTCGCTGTCGCTGTGGCTACAGACGATACTCCCCACAATTGCGCCGCCGCTGGAACCCGACATCACGGTCGGCAGCAGGTCAGCCTCAAGCAGCGCCCGCACCACACCCACATGAAAATACAGCAGGGAGCCCGAGCCGCTCATCATGAACGCTGAGTGCCCGAAGCAGTGACTGGCGCGACGAAAGAAGTCGAGTTTTTCCTCCGGACTGATATCACCACTCTCGTCTTCAGCAATGTGCTCAAGGGTATGAATGATCTCGTCGATGTACTGTTCAATGAGGTGTTTGGTGCCGGAGAGCGCGTGAGAGTACAGACCGGATCGCCCCATACCCCCCATGTTGCCGTGGATACCCTCATTCAGGGTGTAAAGCAGCCCTCGGTTGTCATGCCGCACCTTAAGGCTTCGCAGCTGATCGAGACGCACGCGGATGGAGACATAATCGAACTGACGGCTCTGGTCGCGCTGGCGCCAGCGGTCGAGGCCATTGGCTCGATCATAGGCATTGGCGGCGTCCAGCCACTCCGCGTAACTCTTCGCGTTTTTCAAAGCTCGCTTTAATCGGAACTGGTCTATCGCAAGCATTTAGGCAATACCTGGGGAATTTGAAATTGGCCGGACTCAAATCGCGACGCACAGGGCGCAATGCAGTTTGAGGCATTTCATCCACACCGACAAGAAACATGGCGAAGGGGCTTTGCTTTTACTTTCTCTCCATGATTTATTCTCTGGTGTAGCATGTGTTCTTTTTGCGCCAAAAACCGCTCTCTCGTCCGCCCAGGTCAAACTGATCACAGCGGCCTGGCCTTCAGCCCCGCAGCTCGGAAAATATCATGAAAAAAGCTTTGATCGCTCTAACGGCACTGACCGTGGTTGTTCTCCTGGTGTTCAGTCAACGCGCTACTATCGCCGAGCGCATCATGGCTCAAGGTCTGCAAAACCGCCTGGGCAGCAACATCATCGACAGCTTTGATGATGGTCTGCATCTCGCGCTGTGCGGCGCCGGCGGTCCCATGCCTGCACCCAATGCGTCCGGCCCCTGTGTCGCTGTCGTCGCGGGAAAGCGGCTCTTTGTAGTCGATGCGGGAAGCAATGGACTGCGTAATCTCGCGCGCATGGGTTATGCAACGGGGACCATCGAGGCCGTCTTTCTCACCCACTTCCACTCGGATCATATTGATGGTCTGGGGGAGCTGGCCACCATTCGCTGGGCTGCTGCCGCCAATACGCAAGCTTTGCCTGTGTACGGCCCAGGCGGGGTCAGCAGAGTGGTCGATGGATTTAACGCCGCCTATGAGCTCGATGCACAGTACCGCCATGCCCACCACGGCGACACGGTAGCCCCCGTCAGCGGCTCGGGGATGATCGCCAATCCGTTTCCTTTGCCGGCGATGGGAGTACTGGTCACACTGATCGACGAGCCAGCGCTGAAAATTGAAGCTCTGGCGGTAGACCACAGCCCCGTCAAACCTGCCGTCGGCTATCGTTTTACCTACAAAGACAGGTCATTGCTGATTAGCGGCGACACAAAAAAACAATCCAACATTGAAAAATTTGCGCAAGGCGTCGACCTGCTGGTGCACGAAGCCCTGGCACCCAACCTGGTCAATATGATGAACGAGGCAGCCCAAAAAAATGGGGACAGGGTCCTCAGCAAGATCACTCACGACATTCTGGACTACCATGCAAGCCCGGTAGAAGCGGCCGAAACGGCGCGGGATGCCGCCGTGGGGCACTTGCTCTACTACCATATCGTCCCACCCATCGTGTTTCCGGGGCAGGAAGCACTGTTCCTGAATGGTGCGGACAATATCTTCCCTGACTATACCGTTGGAAAGGACGGCGTAGCATTCTCGCTCCCGTCTGGTTCAAAAGACATTATCCTGCGCAGCAAAGGGATGTGAGAGACCGCCGTATCAACCATCGGATGACGCTCCCAGTCTGGGACGCCCATCAGGCGTCACAGAGCACCAGACTGATAATCAATTGGGCCAGTAGATGTACTCGTCACCCGCTATAAAACGCTCGGCCAGAGTCTTGTCTATCGCTACAGGCATCTCTGCAACGTACGGATACAGGGGAACTCGGGCAGAGGCCTGATGGATATCGAGCAAGGTCTTCAGCCGGGCAAGCTGTTCTGGCGCCCTGTCACTGAGATTGCTCTGCTCAGTGGGATCCTCCGCGAGGTTGTAGAGCCAGCTCTTGTCCGGATGCTCAGACAGCTGCAACTTCCAGTCTCCATGGCGAACCGCGCGGTAATAACCGCTTTGCCAGAACAGCGTTTTGCGAGACCAGCTCTGCGTGCCGTCCCCGCTGGCCAGCGGCAGAAGATTCACGCCATCGATCGCGAGCGATTCCGGCAGCTTTGCCCCGGCGGCCGCTGCCATAGTCGGCATCATATCGATATGCGCGACGGGATTATCGATCCGCGTGCCCGCCGCGATACGCGCAGGCCATTTCACCAGCATGGGCACGCGCAGTCCGCCCTCGAAGTTTGTCATTTTCCAGCCGCGATATGGGGCATTGATCTCGGGTAAACCCACATAGCCCGCCCCACCATTATCACTGCTGAACATCACGAGGGTATTCTCCGCCAACCCCTGCTCTTCCAAAGCGGCCATGATTCGACCCACACTGCGATCCAGGGCGCGAATCATCGCGGCGTAAACTCTCAGGCGATGGGGCCTGATATCGCCCACGGCGTCGTAGTCCTCGCGTGTCGCCTGCAAAGGCGTATGCGTGCCCCAGTGGGCAAGATAGAGAAAAAACGGACGATTGCGGTTTGCCTCGATTACCTTGATCGACTCATCAGTCCAGTAGTCGGTTAAGTATCCACCCGGCTCAAAGCGCTCATCGCCCGGGTTGTTAAAGGAAGCCGCATAACTCAAACGAGCCCACAAAAAAGGATCGATCGGATCAAAGTCCAAGCGAGCATTTACCACCCCGGGATCATCTTCGGGCAGATACAGCCCGCTGGCCATCAGCAAGCTTTCATCAAATCCCTGGTCATTGGGCGCCGAACCGTCCGCTCTCCCGAGATGCCACTTCCCAATATGCGCTGTGTGATAACCCCGCTCTCTCAGCAGCTCGGCGACGGTTGTCTCGTCATCCGGGAGGCCCTGCTGCTGGTAGGTCTGCCCCGCCTCACTGGCGGCTTCGTTGAAGCGCGCGGGAGGCAGTCCATTGTCCAGACTATTGGCAATCATTGAGACCATGGGTCCCATACCTGAGGGGGTCGGCGTAAACTCAAAACCGGTGCGGGTCGGGTAACGTCCCGTCATGATCATGGCCCGGGAAGGCGCGCAGGTCGCGTTCCCCGCATAAGCCTGCTGGAAAACAGCGCCCTGGGCCGCCAGCTGATCAATATGGGGAGTCTGCACCCGGCCACCGGCCACCCCGCCGCCAAAGCTTGAGATGTCGTTGATCCCCAGATCATCGGCCAGAATGAGAATAATGTTCGGCGGGCGCTCAGTCAGCGGCTGCGTCGGCGTTGATGGTCCCTGATCCCAATCCAACGTTCGATTGGGGGCGACGATGAACTCCCGTTCTGTCTTGAACTTGATCAGCGCCAGCATCAGATCAATGCGCTTGCTCCAGGCAACGCCGCCAATGAGAAAGGCTACACCAATCATCGCGAGCACCCATTTTTTTAGCATTTTCGGGTTAGCTCCTCTCCGCATGGACGCAAGGCTTGCGTCAACGATGGCCCGACGGCTGCGCTTCGGCGACCATCATTGAATGGTTTCAGGGGTGCCAGCCTCAGGCTGGCTGATAGACTTGTTCAAGCATCGTCTACTTTGCTTCTTGAATTGATAAGGCGTGAATTTAACATAGGGCATCGCGGCCCACACGATGAAACGCTGCTCGATATGAGGGAAGACTCCGTATGCCGAGAGTCTGTGGCGCGGTCGGAATCTCGCCGGATGCACCGGACTCACACGCCAGGGCTTTCCACAACAGCTGACTTGAGTGTCTAGATTTGAAATTGATCGATCTCGAAACGCCCGCACTGCTGATCAATAAAACGCAGCTCAAACTAAATGCCGAGCGTATGTTCACGCGTGCCCGGGAACTCGGGGTACAGCTTCGGCCGCATGTTAAAACCCTCAAGAGCATCGAAGCGGCCGAAATCTATGCGCCCCAACCGATGCCTGTCACGGTCTCCACGCTTCGCGAAGCGGAAGCCTTCGCTGCCGCAGGCTACCAGGACATTCTTTACGGTGTCGGCATCGCAGCAAACAAACTCTCTCGAGCCGCTTCGCTGATCCGCAACGGAGTCACCCTGCGTCTGTTTGTCGACAGCCTTTCTGCCGCAGACGCCGTTTGCGAAGCAGCGCAGAGCCTGCAGCTTCCCTTTCATGTCTTTATCGAGCTTGATGTGGACGGCCACCGTGCCGGGGTTCCTCCAAAAAGCAACGAATTACTGACAATAGCCGCTGCGCTTGCGCGCTGCGAGCATGTCACGCTGTGCGGCGTCGCGTCGCATGCCGGCGAGTCCTACAACTGCCGCAGCCTGGAAGAGATTGCGGCGATGGCGGAGCAAGAGCGGGCGCTCACCGTCGAAGCAGCTGAGTTCCTGGCTGAAAACGGGCACAGTATCAGCCACGTGTCCGTTGGCTCTACCCCTACCGCCCTCGCGGCACAAAGTCTGGAAGGAGTCACAGAACTTCGCGCCGGCGTGTACGCCTCCTTTGATCTGGTGATGGCCGGGCTCAATGTCTGCAGCATTGATGACATAGCACTCTCGGTCCTGACGACCGTAATAGGACACCAACCGGCGAGGGGATGGATTATTGTCGATGCAGGCTGGATGGCGACATCCTCTGACCGGGGCACGGCGAGCCAGATGGTTGATCAGGGATTCGGTCTCGTATGCGATGAAAATGGAATACTACTGGACGACCTCGTGCTCAGCGCTGCCAATCAGGAGCAGGGCATCATCACGCACAGACAGGGGAAGGCGCTGGAGCCAGTCGATTTCCCCTATGGCACTCGGCTCAGAATACTGCCGGTTCACGCCTGCGCCACGGCGTCGCAACACAGCGACTACTTTGTCGTCGATGCAGACGCGCCAACTCAGGTGCAGGCAATTTGGAAGCGCGTTAACAACTGGTAACGAATAGCGGCACCTCACTGGCGGCATCCGTCAACTGCCGGCGTCATTCACGACGAAGTCGCCTGTATCGCCCAGGCGCGAGCACCTCCCATCGATGCGGCGGCCCGAGCGCTCGAAGCTGCCGTCCTCGTAGACGCTCACGGCACTTTGATTCAGTCCTTTATTTTAGTCAGTAGTTTGTTTACATTTTGACATCGCTACTGCGATCTAATAATTCTCATAAAAGAAAAAGTAGGGGTAACACTATGCAGGCATTCGATCTCCGTTCTCTCAAGCCGCTCGCCATTGCTGTCGCATCGGCAACCGGGCTAACGCTGGCTCCCCAGGTATCTGCCCAGTTGGAAGAAGTTATCGTGGTGGCGCAGAAGCGCTCTGAATCCGCCCAGGACGTGCCGATTGCGATCACCGCATTCGACGAAAACGCGATGCGTGACCGGCAGATCGTGGGCTTCGCGGACATGCGCTTTAACGCGCCGAACATCGGTTACAACAAAGGGAACTTTACGGGCAACAACTTTCAGATCCGCGGCGTCGGCACCAACCTCGTCGCCGCCTCCGCAGACAGCGGCGTTGGCATTCACGTCAACGAAGTATTCATCGTATCCCCACGCCTGTTCGAGACCGAATACTACGATGTCGCCCAGGTAGAAATTCTGCGCGGCCCTCAGGGCACTCTCTACGGGCGTAATTCTACCGGCGGCGCGGTCAACATGATCACCCGCCTGCCCGAGTTCGACGCCGTATCCGGCAACGTCGAAGCCCAGTACGGCAACTTTGATCACAAGCGCTTGAACGCCGCGATCAACATCCCGATCTCTGACACGCTGGCCGTGCGTGCCGCCGGAATCTGGCTTGACCGGGAAGGCTATACGCAGAACATCCTCACCGGGAATGATATCGACGGACGTGATCAGTGGTCCGGCCGATTTTCGGTGCGCTGGCAACCCACGGAGACCACCGACGTACAGCTAATGATGTCCTACTTCGAGGAGGACAGCACCCGTTCCCGCAGTCAGAAAACCATGTGCCATAACGACCCTACGGGCATCGTTGGCTGCCTGCCGGATCGTCTTGAGTTTGATGTGCCCAACCCCAGTTCGCAGCTTGCCAACATCCTGGTATCCGATGCGGTGCTCGGCCCCCTGGGACTCTTTCAGCTCGGCTCCAACGAGCGCGGCACCATTCCGGCGGATATTCGCAAGGTCGCCAGCGAGCAGGATCCGCTTTACGAGGCAGACGAAACTCTGGCCACCCTGGTCGTCAAGCAGGAAATGGGCGACTACCTGGTCACCTTTGTCGGCGGGTACCAGGACACGAGCGTTGTGTCGCAGATGGATTATCAATGGACCCAGGGATCACCGGTGTCATTGCCAGCAGCCTTTCCCTTCGTCGCACCCAATACCGCGGCAGCGCTTTACGGCGACGGCCTGCTCCCCATGTCGGCGCCAGACCCCTCCGGTCTCGGCATCTTCGGCGGCTATGAATACGGCCGTCTGAACAGCCTCGAAACCTATGACCAGTCGAACCAGGCGTCAGAACAGTGGTCCGGCGAGTTGCGCATACAGTCGGACTTCGATGGAAAATTCAATTTCCTCGCCGGTGGTTTCTGGATGGATGTGGATCTGGACAACGACTACTACGTCCTTTCGAACGGCTTTGACTATTTCGCGTCGGTCTTCCCCGCCACACTCGGCTTCGATGGCACCGGCTGGGTCGCCCCCCACTTCAACAACGCCACCCCCGCCTACAACATTGAGTCCCAGGCGCTGTTTGGCGAGGTCTATTACGAGCTGACCGAGGACGTCAAACTGACCGTCGGTGCGCGCTACACTGTCGACAAGAAGACCATCACCGACCGCCAGTTCCTGTTTAACAATGACGAGAACGGAATACCCGGCCTGCAGCCGATCGGCGGCGCGCCGGTACAGGTGCCCGGCGCCATCCGCAACGACAGCAACGAGTGGAAAGAGTGGACCGGTCGCGTGGTACTGGACTGGGCGATCAACGAGGACAGCATGCTGTACGCATCCTACTCCCGCGGCTACAAGGGCGGCGGTTTCAACCCGCCCTTCGACCCGGTCGAATTCCCCAGCCAGGAGCCTGATTTTGCGCCGGAGTTTGTGGATGCTTACGAGATCGGCATCAAGAACACACTGCTGGACAACACGCTGCAGGCCAACCTGACCGCCTTCTGGTACGACTACGCGGATATGCAGGTATCAAAGATCGTCAACCGGACTTCCTTCAACGAGAACACTGATGCCACGATCTGGGGCTTCGAGGGCGAGTTTATCTACGCGCCATCGCAAAACTGGGTATTTAACGCCAACCTCGCCTATTTGAACACGGAGGTGAAGGACTTCCAGACCATCGACACCCGGGACCCCAGCAATGGCACCTACGACATTGCCACCGGCACGGGTACCAACACCATCATCCAGGATCTGACCAACGCGTCAAACTGTGTCGCGCTGATTGATCCGGCAACCTTCGCAGCGGTCGCGGGCTCACAGTTCTCAAGCTGCGCGGCACTCGCCGCCGCCGGCCTGCCGATCACCGACGGTATCCCCGTCGATGTGTCGGGCAATCAGTTGCAGAACTCACCGGAGATGACCCTGAGTCTGGGCGCACAGTACAACTGGATGCTCAATGGCGGTGCGGAACTGAACATGCGCGTCGATTACTACTGGCAGGATGAGATGTATGGACGTTTCTTCAATCGGCCCATTGACCGCATCGAATCCTGGGATATCTGGAACGCGCAGGCGACGTTCACCAGCGCAAACAATGACTGGTATGCCCGGGCTTATGTGAAGAACCTGATGGATGACAACAATCTGGTGGCGATGTACATCACCGATCCGTCGTCAGGGATGTTCACCAATGTGTTTGCCATTGAGCCGCGTACCTTCGGCATTGCCCTGGGTTACAACTTCTGAGGCCAGGTGTCGCCGCGTCGGGGGCCCTCAAAGCCCTGACGCGGTGACGAAGTCCAGGCCGCCGACAACGGCGGCGACCTGAGCGGCAATGCAGTTCTCAGGATCGCAGCCAGGGCTGTCCGGATACACTTCTGTCGTCGTCACGTATTGCGCCTTCGTCATACCCATACACAGACCCAGCGGGCTCGCATCGTAGTTAATGACGCCACGCTGCGCTATGTCGACCCCGATAATCCTCCCTTTATCGTCGGCCGGAGCAATATGAGTGACTTTCTCGACTGCGGCAATAATCGCCTCCTGAAAACCCGGTGCGGGCTTAGCACTGTCACCCACCAGGTAAAACCCATCGGGTATGTCCCAGTTGTCATGCGTGATACCGTCCCGTGCGGCCAGCGCCGGCCTGAACTCACTGTTATCCGTGTCGGTAGTCTCATGCAGATCAATATGAACCGACACCTGCCCGGCAAAACCCTGCAGATATCGCATGAGGAAACTGGCCTCCTCCGCCGGGCTATCCGCCCTGAAAGATCGATTCGGATCAACGGCTGTCGGGTTCCAGCGATTGATGGTCTCGTACGCCCAGGGGCTCACGCAGGGGACAACGATGAGATTGAAGCGGCCCGCGTAGTCCACGGCCCGTGTTTCAAGAAAACGAATCGCTCCCTGCACGCCACTCGTTTCGTAGCCGTGAACACCACCCGTGACCAGCGCCAGCGGCAGGCTGGCATCCCATGTCGGCGACGTCAGCGCAAACAGTGGATAACGCTCCCGATCAAAGGACAGTGCCCCGTATTCCTCGAGCTTGAAATGGCCGCTGAGTGCGTCGAGCTTTAACACAACCTCATCAGCGTAGCGCCTTTTTACCGTCTGCTGAGCAAGCCATTCAGCACACTCGCGCTCGCCCCATTTAACGCCGGGCTTGCCAATAGGATAATGGCGTGACGTGTCGATGTTGATTACCTCCAGGCTGATTAATGTAGCAACGCGCTACGCAGCAGGATTTTACGCTCGATTATCCGCCTTTAAGAAGCTAAGTTGTCGGCATCTACCACGCTGAAACGTTTCTCAACAGCAGCGAGCGCTTTATGTCCACAGTGACTTCAGGAAAAATTCTGACCCGCATCCTGCGGGCCACCGCGCTGGCTACGCTCCTTGGCAGCACAATCGCCTCCGCTGCAGCCAGCGAAAAACCGCGCTTTCGCGAAAGCTTTGGCGCTATCGGCGCCCTGGCAACGGGGCCCCTCAACGCGATTACCGACGTCAGCGGCGTCAAGGTGGGTCAGGTCACCCTGATCAGCGGTGAAGATGTCAGGACCGGTGTGACGGCGGTGATCCCCCACGGAGGGAACCTGTACCAGAACAAAACACCCGCCGCGTTTTTTCGCGCAAACGGTTATGGAAAATTTGCCGGCTCCACACAAATCGACGAACTCGGCGAGATCGAAACACCGGTCATCCTGACCAACACCCTGAACGTGGCCGAAGGAATTTCCGCTGTTGTGGACTGGACTCTGAAGCAACCCGGCAACGAGAGTGTACGATCCGTGAACGCGGTCGTAGGCGAAACCAACGATGGCTATCTCAATAACATCCGTAAACGGTCGCTGTCATCACGGGATGTCATCAGCGCGATTGAGTCTGCCGACGCCACCCTGCCTGATGAGGGCAATGTCGGCGCCGGCACCGGCACCCGGGCCTTCGGTTACAAGGCCGGTATCGGCAGCAGTTCACGAAAACTGGAAATTTCCGGCAGCGACTACACCCTGGGCGTGCTGGTACAGGCCAATTTTGGCGGTCGCCTGCTACTGCCCGGCCTGGCGGCTGGCGACGCCGCCGAACGCGGCGCCGAG
>CAZGGN010000007.1:13213-19747 GCA_964525195.1 uncultured Congregibacter sp. | reverse complement strand
GCCTTTACCGAGCGCGCCAACACGACCATCGCCGTCGTCGCAACCGATGCGCCCCTGTCTGACCATTCGCTTCAGCGACTCGCGCGCAGGGCCATTCTGGGGCTGGCACGCACGGGCAGCTCCATGAGCAACGGCTCGGGGGACTACGTGCTCGCATTCTCCAACGCAGCGCAGAACCTTCGCACGGCAGAAAAACGTCAGACTCTATCGCCCTATCAATACCTTCCCAACGAACAGCTCACTCCGCTATTTGTAGCAGTCGCCGACGCCACTCAGGAGGCCATTTATAACTCGCTGTTCAAAGCAGAGACCCTATCGGGTAATGGCCATACCCTGGAGGCGCTTCCGGTTGCCCGCCTGAGAGAAAGACGCCATCTGCAATAGATTCGATCGCCGCAGAGGCCGTTACAGCGACCCGGACGCGACCTCTCCTGAGGAGGTCCGGAGCCTGCTCACCGACAGCGGAAGCGTGGTTCAGCGCAAGCAATAAGGTAAGCTTTACGCCGCCAAAGATATCAGCATCAATCAGATAACGGGGCGGTCCATAGCACCCCCCAACTTCACCAGTCCGGAGACCCAACGCAATGCAGCTCGCCCACTTCCAGCGCCGCTCTTACGGCCATTTGCCTACGCCCCTTGAGCCCATGAAAAGGCTCTCCGCCGCGCTGAAAGGGCCGAGCATCTGGATAAAAAGAGATGACTGCACCGGACTTGCCGGTGGGGGCAACAAAACCCGCAAGCTCGAGTTTCTTATGGCCGACGCCCTCGCCCAGGGCGCCGATTGCGTCATTACCCAGGGAGCCACCCAGTCCAATCACGCGCGGCAGACCGCCGCTGCCGCTGCAAAGGAAGGCCTGCACTGCCACATCATTCTCGAAGACCGCACGGGGAGCGAAGATCCGGAGTACAACTACAACGGCAATGTCCTGCTCAATGGTTTGTGCGGCGCCACGCAGAGTTACGTGCCCGGTGGAACGGACATGCCGGCGGCCCTCGAGGCCAGCGCTCGGGTGATGAGGGAACAAGGGAAAAACCCTTACATTATCCCGGGCGGAGGCTCAAACCCAATTGGCGCTCTCGGGTACGTAAACGCCGCACAGGAACTCCAACAGCAGTTAAACGATCTCGGTCTCCCCGTGCGCGAACTCGTGCACGCCACCGGCAGTGCCGGCACCCAGGCCGGACTCGTAGCCGGCTGCGCGGGCATCCATAGTGGCTTTCCCGTGCTCGGCATTGGCGTACGCGCCCCGGCGCCCGTGCAGCATCACAATGTTCTCAAACTGGCTCAGGCCACCCTGGATCTTCTTGAAGTCCCCCTGACGCTCAGAGACGATCAGGTACTGGTGAACTGCGACTACGTGGGCGAGGGTTACGGTATTCCCACGCCTGAAGCACTGCATGCCATCGAGCTGCTGGCCCGCACCGAGGGCATCCTCCTCGACCCGGTTTATTCTGCGAAAGGCATGGCGGGATTGATTGATCTGATTCGTCAGGGCCGCTATACGGACAAGGACAACGTGGTGTTTCTTCACACGGGCGGCGCCCAGGCGCTGTTTGGATACCGCGGTGCTTTTAAACAGGAAGACTATCGTCAGGGCACGCCCTGAACCCCGCTCCTTGCGAGCGAAGATGTAGCTGCCGTGCAAAGCGAATACTGCGCGCCGCAATCGGCGCGCCAACCCGCATCAGGCCGCCAGATTCGCCTCTATCGCATTCAGAAATCCGACCATATCAACGACGGTTTCAGTCTCCGGATCCGTGGTCTTGCCCTTGAGATCCCCGGTAATCGTGCCCTGGGCTACCGTTTCGATCAGCGCCGACTTGAGCCTTTGTGCATAGTCGGTCAAGGCCGCATTACTCTCCCGCCGCCCAAGCTCTTCAAGAGCGTTGGCCACCGCAAAAATCAGCGCTGAGGAATTGAAGTTCGCCTCTTTGCCATCGGTTTCGAGATAGCGCAGATAAAGATCGTGCGCGGTGCCGTGGGGCGCCTCGTAAAGCATCGTGCCGTCCTTGCTCTCAATCACCGAGCTGGCTGTGGCCAGACTGCCGCCCAGGGCCGCCGAGATGTCCGAGAAAATATCCCCATCCAGATTCTGCGCTGGGTATAAGCCCCAGCGTGGCGGGTCACAGATCATCTTGCTCAGCTGGCGCGAGGGCCGCATGATCATGAACGAAGGAGGCGGCGTGTCCAGCGCCGCCAACTCCTTGCGGATCTCGAGAATGATTGAGCTGTAAACCTCGTCGTAGTTGACGAACTCCCGCTTCAGGCCGAAGTAGATTTCTTTCTTGTTGACCACTGCATCCCGGAAAACCTGCTTGACCCAGTCCTTGATCGCCTCCCGGTCATTGGACATAAACAGAATCGGATCATTGGCTTTTACGCTGCGAGCGTGCTTTTCCTCGCCATCCATAATCACCTTGATAATGCCGTCTTCCGGCGCGGGGGTGTTGTAGCTCCCGTACTGGTCTCCGCCCCCGGCACTCATGCGGGAGATGGAGACGTGGGCCTTGCGCTCCGGCAGACCGTAGTGCTTGAGCTGCTGCACCAGTTTGTAAAGTTTCATACCGGTAACGTTGTCCGGTACGCCCCATAACGCTCGCTCTGGCGGATTGGCGACAATGCGTGCCGCCTGGGCATCAATCAGCTCGTAGTGGTAGTTCAGACCCGCGGCGGCGACTTTGTCCCGGTAGTCCCGCTGATAAATGTCCTCGATCGCGGCACGCATAACGCCATCGTAGCCGGGCACCACCGTATCCTTGAGACCCAGGTAAATATCACGTTTCTCATCCAGCGCGCGCTGAAAAAAACGATGCGCCCAGGCTTTGACCTCCTCCAGACAGTTAGTAGCCAGCATCCAGGGATCACCCTTCTTCAGGCTGCGCCGGTGTATTTCGACCGGATCTCCGCTGCTGCCAACAAACACCACCTTGGCTACCCCCGTGGCGTCGGACAGTTCGCTGTAGCTGAAGTCCAGCCCGCCGCTGTCCATGGTGTCCACCTCTATATCACGGTTGATCCAGTCCGGACGGACGCTGGTGAGATTGCGAAACTCAATATCCTCGCGGGTAATGTTGCCGCCGATGCCTTTGCGAATAGCACCGTTGGGCGATTTGGTAGCGAGCTTGTCGAGATCCGCTTCCTTGAGCTCCGGGTACTTCGCCAGTAGCTCATCGAGCTGGCTGCGATTCACCGTCATGCCCGCGTTCTTTATGCCGATGCCGTACTCTTTGAGTGCAGCAATCGCATCGAGCACTACCTGGCCGTTACTGGTCAGGCGTTTTTCCGCCGAAAGGTCCACCTCCACGAGCTCGATGTCCAGGCGCGAGGTAACAAACTGCTCAAGGATTCGCTCGAATGCGATCTGCGCCATTTCGTCGCCATGCAGAATAACCAGCGGCTTCTCGACTTTAATTCTTTCGCCCACGTTTCAGGCTCCTAAGGGTATCGACGGAGTCGGCAAGTTTACTTGCCTGAGCGGGAAAAGGAACATTGCCAGAACGCTGAGCCTGTGCCCTGAGACTGGTTTTTTGCGGCACTGGCGCCAGCGTGCCGGCCGCAGGATAGCTCGCGAAGACTGCCATCACCGAGTTACTATCAAATCCATGACTACGCTGTATATCACCGGTGCCGGCATCAGTGCCGAGAGCGGCATTCCCACCTTTCGCGGCAAGGACGGCTTCTGGATCGTAGGTAGCCGAAATGACACACCGCAGAAAATAGCTACCGGGGCTATGTACGAGCGAGAGTAAGCGGCGCGCGGATGATTGAGCTGAGCAGCGTAAATGCACGCGTTATCGTCGATCCGCACTGCGGAGGTCGCCTGGCGTCCCTGATAGTTTTCGGCCAGGAGCTTTTGGTCCCGCGCAAAGACGACCCCTTACAATGGGGCTGCTATCCCATGGCCCCATGGACCGGTCGCTTACGCCACGGCGAGTTTGCTTTTGAGGGACGGCAATTCAGCATGCCAATTACCCTGGGAGAACACGCTATTCACGGCACGGTTTGGAACCAGCCCTGGCGGCAGGTCCACGATCACGTGCTGGAGGTGTCTCTGGGTGAGCACTGGCCGATGCCCGGCTGGGCCCGACAGGAGTTTTTTCTCAGCGACGACTATCTGCGCCTTCGCCTGTCAGTACACACGCTGGAGGAACCATTCCCCGCGAGCATAGGCTGGCACCCCTGGTTTCGCCGCCGCCTGAATCGGGGCGCGGAAGCCCGCCTCAGCTTCGCGGCAGACTCGATCTATGTCGTGGACGAAGAACAGATCTCAACCGGCAAAACGCAATCTCCTCCACCGGGGCCCTGGGATGACTGTTTTAAAGACCTGTCGCACCCTCCGCGAATCAGCTGGCCCGGCTGTGTTGAGCTTCAGCTGGAGTCCACCTTTGACCATTGGGTAGTCTACGACCGACCGGCGCATGCGCTCTGCGTTGAGCCCATGAGCGGGCCACCCAATGCGCTGAATCTGTCCCCGGCCATCGTGACCCCACAAAAGTCGCTGGAAGGCGAATTTCTCCTGCGATGGACCTGAATGCAGCGGGACAAATACGTCGCCGGTAAGCCACGCTGAGCGATACCGCAATGCGCATCCGACACGGTAGTTCAGCCGCTCAAAGCCGCGGCGAATTATCAATCGCAGAAGTCGTCGCCCTCAATCAGCGCCAGGCGAACAGTGGCTGATCAAAATGGGCAACCCGGGTATGGCGACCAAACAGCGCCACTTCGCGAAACTGATACAGCAGCGCACCGGTCGGCGCATAGATCACATCATCGTGAAAGTGCATCGACAGAACTTCACGCTCGCTCTCTGCAATCGTCTGCAGCACCGGTGAGTCAGATCGCGACAACTCTTTAAACAAGAACGGCCTGACAAACTCTACCTCATCCGGATTGACCGTCAGGTCGCCGCTGTCCACATCTGCCCACAGCACCACCGGCGTGATCACATAGCCGGAACGCGTGGCGTAGTCATCGAGCACACCCAGCACATCGCCGGGAGGAACGCACAACCCCACCTCCTCCTCAAGCTCCCGCAAGGCCGCCTGTATCGCTGTTTCACCCTGATCGATACGCCCACCGGGAAGGGCCCACTGCCGCGAGTGCGCACGCAGGGAAGCGCTACGCCGGGTAATGATGATTGCCGGGCGCTTGCCGTCTCGACAGACGGTCAGCGTGACCGCGGCTGCCCGACGCCCTTCCCGGGCGACTTTCTGGCGCTTGAAGCTGTCCAGATGCTGCTCCAGCTGTTGCCGAAGCATTAGGCTGTGCTGAGATAGATCCAGGGCCTGACTCCCATGAAAAGTTGTACTCCGACGCGACTATTTCCGACCCGGCATTTGATTGAGATCATGGCCTGCCCCGGAATGACTCGGCATTATAGCGGCCTACACCGCGAAAGCTTTTTTTCGTAGTAGGAGGTGCACTATGCCTAGGTCACGGACGGCGCGGCCATTTCTCCGGATCCTCACGCTCATGGCAGGCCTTGGTCTTGCAGCCCTAACCTCAGCCGCCGAGCTACCCCCGGCCTCAGATGATGGACATCGCCCGCTGCGCACGAACCCAGCCGCACCCCCACCCGATGCCGAGCCCCCGGCGGCATTCACCGGTTATCCAGAAGCACAGGACACTGCTGTCGTGCCTCGCACAGACGCGCTGACGTATTTCCCCTGCGCGGACTGCCATGCGCACATGCCGGCGAATCCGGTGCGGCGCAAGCTATTCTCTCCGCACCCGGGTGTGCTGGATCATGGGGACGGACGCTTCTGGTGTCTTGACTGCCACGATGCAGACAATCGCAACGAACTGCACACCCCGGCGGGCGAAAAAGTCAGCTTTAACCAGACCGACCAGGTCTGTAGCAGCTGCCACTACCAGGTTCACCGCGACTGGACCTTTGGCGCGCACGGCAAACGGGTGGCCAACTGGCAGGGCGAACGCACGGTGTACAGCTGTGCGCACTGCCATAACCCACACCAACCGAGGGTACGCCCTCGCAGTCCGGAGGGGCCACCGCCGGTGCGCGCCGGACTAGCGCCCATGCCGGCCAACGAAGGCCACCCCCGCGTATACCCCTGGCTCCCGAAAGAGAAGGAAGGCGAGCATGAGTAAAGATCACGCCGAAGAGATTGATCAGAGCCGACGGAAGTTCCTCGGAGCCGCCGTTGGCGCCGGCGCCGCTACGGCGAGCACCGCGTCGGGCCCCGCCTGGGGCGGCAGCACGCTGATAGATACGATGGGCAGCTTTTTCCAGGATCACTACCAACGCATGAGTGACGAGGAAATCAACGATGCCCTCGGACGGATAGAACGCCGCGCAAAACGGCGCTACGGCGTAGATATTGTCTGCCGTGATACGCCGCCGCAGGAAAATGTCGTTTTTGGCTATGCGCTCAACATTAGCAAATGCCAGGGCTACCGGGACTGCGTGTCGGCCTGTGTGCGCGAGAACAACCAGGATCGAGGCTCACAGATGCAGTATATCCGGGTCCTCGAAATGGATGGTAACAGCCGCGACCTCGAGAACTCCGAACACT
>CAZGGN010000007.1:12326-13203 GCA_964525195.1 uncultured Congregibacter sp. | reverse complement strand
TAGAAGGCAAGTACTACATGCCGGTGCAATGCATGCAGTGCGACGATCCGCCCTGCGTCAAAGCCTGCCCAGTCGAGGCGACATGGATGGAGCCCGATGGGATTGTGGTTGTGGATTACGACTGGTGCATCGGCTGTCGCTACTGTATGACCGCCTGCCCTTACTGGGCCCGCCACTTCAACTGGCGCGAACCGCAGATTCCCGCCGAGGAAATCAACCCGAACACCAATTACCTCGGCAACCGGCCGCGGCCCAGGGGCGTGGTAGAGAAATGCCACTTCTGCACTCAACGCACCCGCGAAGGTCGCCAGCCGGCCTGTCAGGAGGCCTGCCCCACGGGCGCCCGGATATTCGGCAACCTGCTGGACTCGGCCAGTGAGATTCGCTACGTGCTGGAAAATAAGCCGGTGTTCCGTCTCAAGGAGGAACTCGGCACCGAACCGAAGTTCTGGTATTTCACCGACTGAGGATAAAACCATGCTGCTGAATTTTATCCGTGATGGGATTGCTGTGATGTTCCGTGGCAGCCGCGGCTACTGGCTGTGGCTCGGCCTGCTGAGTGTGCTCATAGGCGCCGGCGCGATTGCCTACGCGATCCAGCTCAATAAGGGCTTGATCGTTACGGGCATGAGCGATCAGGTTTCCTGGGGATTTTACATTTCTAACTTTGCGTTTCTGGTGGGAATCGCTGCGGCGGCGGCGCTGCTGGTCATACCCGCCTATATTTTTCATCGGACCGATATCAAGTCCGTCGTGCTCATCGGCGAGGGACTGGCCGTGGCTGCCGTGCTATCGGCGATGCTCTTCGTGATCGTGGATATCGGGCGCCCGGATCGCCTGATGCACATGCTGCCGCTGATAGGCAGGATCAACTTTC
>CAZGGN010000007.1:7134-12316 GCA_964525195.1 uncultured Congregibacter sp. | reverse complement strand
CAACGCCGCGCGCACCGTCGCCGATCTGGCCTTCATGGAGGAACGGCTCCCCGCGGCGCATCGCCCGGTGCTGCGCGAGACGCCCGGCTACCTGCTCCTGAATCTGGCTATTCCTTTCTACATTCACTACTGCCACTACCGGCAACGCGAGCCGAACTTCGTCGCCTACTTTCCCTTCGTGGTCCTGGCCATGTTCTGGGCCATATCCATTCACACGGTCACAGCGTTTCTGTTCTCGGCTAACGTGGCCAGACCTTTCTGGCACATCGCCTTATTAGCTCCGCGCTTTATCGCTACCGCTTTTGTTTCCGGGCCGGCACTGATCATTCTTCTCCTGCAGATTCTTGACCGGGCCACCGACTATCCGGTTCCCCGCAGCGTAATCAACACGCTGGCGCTGATCATGGCTGTGTCTCTGCAGATCAGTCTTTTCTTCGTCGGCGTCGAGCTGTTCACGGATTTTTACCATGAGGGATCTCACGCGGCGTCGGTGCGCTATCTCTACTTCGGGCTTGAGGGGCTCGCCAGTCTTGCGCCCTGGGTCTGGGCAGCGCTCCTGATGAATGTTGTGGCGGTAGGGATCCTCATGATCAATCCGCTGCGCCGCAATCCCCGCCTACTCAACATCGCCTGTGTGCTGGCGTTCCTCGGAATCTGGATTGAGAAAGGCATGGGATTTGTCATACCTGGCTTTATCCCAACCCCGCTCGGCGAGGTATTCGAGTACTCACCGACGGCTATTGAACTGACCCTGGCAGCGGGCATCTGGGCCTTTGGCGCGCTGGTGTTTACGCTCCTGGCCAAGGCGAGCATTGCTATCAGCCTGGGCGACGTGCGGGGAGAACCCGCCGCCGTATCCGGCGTCGCTGCTAGCGCTTAAGGACCCAGTCGAGCACGAGAGAAAGCTGCTCGTCTGTCAGCTGCTCCGGGGAAACCGGCGGCATAGGCGCTTCTCCCCAGACGCCCTTGCTCCCGGTTCGTATCCGCTGCCGGACTTTTTCCAACACTTCACGGTCGCCCCGATACCGATCAGCAATGGCTTGCCACGAAGGACCGAGCATCGGGGTATCTGCCCGATGACATCCGATGCAGCCTGCCTGGGTCACAAGTGCGTCCGGGGCCTCCTGCGCCTGGGTAGCACAGGCGATGGACAAAAGCATGAGCATGCCGGGTAAGGAACGCATGGGGGATCTCCCTATTAATCCGAGACCGTAGAGTAAAATAGAGAGTCCACGACAGATCAAGTCAGATTGAGCACTGGCAATTGATCGCGCAGGCTCCGACCATTGCCAACAAGATCGGAGACAGTGACATCATCCAGCTCTCGATAAAATGCCTCCAGGCCTTTTCGAAACAACCCCGTTAATTTGCAGGGGCCGGCTATTGGGCAGCTATTGGTCTGGCTGTTAAAGCATTCAACGAATTCATCGCTGACCTCAAGGTCGCGGATCACTTTGCCAACGTGGATTTTCTCCGGGGCCATTCCCAGCTGGATACCCCCGCTACGGCCACGGGACGTCGCCAGGTACCCGAGCTGACCAAGATGCCGGGCGGACTTAAGCAGGTGGGCTTTCGAAATATCAAATGCCGATGCCACATCCTGAATACGGACGAGCTGGCCCGGATGGATCGCGCAGTACATCAGGATGCGCAGCGAGTAATTGGTGTATGCAGTCAATCTGATGGGATGCACTCCTGGGCCGGGCTTCGGTTTTTTTGTCGGCTGTTTGTCCAGCCTTCAATTTAAAACAACTATATTGGATATTGCTTTTCTCGGCAATCTAATAAATACTATCTTAAATACCACTTTATGCATCACCTAAGGATTTTCGAGTGTTTGAATTTTTCGACGCCGAGATGCTTGCGCGCATACAGTTTGCGTTCACCGTGTCGTTCCACATCATCTTTCCCGCGTTCTCCATTGGCCTTGCGAGCTATCTGTTTGTACTCGAGGGCCTGTGGTTAAAAACAGACAACCCCGTCTACCTCAGCCTGTACAAGTATTGGCTAAAGATCTTTGCCGTCGGCTTTGGCATGGGCGTGGTATCGGGGCTGGTAATGTCCTATCAGTTCGGGACCAACTGGAGTGTCTTTTCTGACAAAGCCGGGCCGGTTATCGGTCCGCTGCTAGCTTACGAGGTCCTATCCGCCTTCTTTCTCGAGGCGGGTTTTCTGGGCATCATGCTCTTTGGCATGGGACGCGTAGGCAAACGACTTCACTACTTTGCCACCACCATGGTCGCGTTTGGAACGCTGCTGTCCGCCACCTGGATCCTGGCTGTTAACAGTTGGATGCAGACACCCGCAGGCCACGCGGTTAATGAACTGGGGCAGTTTGTACCGGACGACTGGATACGCATCATCTTTAACCCCAGCTTTCCCTACCGATTGTTCCACATGACCCTCGCCTCCTATTTGACGGTGTCCTTTGTCGTCGGCGGAGTCGGCGCCTGGCACCTGCTCCGCGATAAGGGCAACCCAGAGGCGAGAAAGATGTTTTCAATGGCCATGTGGATGGCGACATTTGTAGCTCCGATACAGATCTTTGCCGGCGACCTACACGGACTCAATACGCTTGAGTATCAGCCAATCAAGGTCGCCGCGATGGAGGGCCACTGGCACCGACAAAGGGGAGCACCGTTTCTCATTGCGGCCTGGCCGGACCAGGAAGAGGAACGCAACCGCTTTGAAATCGGCATACCCTACGCGTCGGCGCTGGTCCTGACCCATGAAATCGATGGCGAAACACCCGGACTCACCGATGTTCCCGCGTCAGATCGACCGCCGGTCGGCATGGTCTTCTGGTCCTTCAGGGTCATGATCCTGATTGGCACGCTAATGGCGCTTATCGGAATCTACTCACTGTGGCTGCGCCGGAGCGGCCACCTCTACGACACACGCTGGTTCCATCGAGCTGCCATGTGGATGGGCCCCTCGGGCTTTGTCGCGGTGCTTGCCGGATGGATTGTGACCGAGGTGGGAAGACAGCCTTTTACGGTCTACGGACTCCTGCGCACCGGCGAGTCACTCGCCCCGGTAGATGCTCCGGCCGTCGCCGCATCTCTGCTTGCCTTCATCGTTGTGTACTTTGCCCTGTTCGGCGCGGGCACCTATTACATCATTCGGATGATGCGTCTGCCACCGGATGGCCAGGGGCCGCAGTCGGGCACCCCAATGCGAGCTGCGGGAACCACCCCGGCCGCCTCTATGACACCCAATGAAATCGCCGGAGCAATCGAATGACCCTGGACTTACCACTGATATGGGCCGGCCTGCTGTCTCTCGGCGTGTTTATCTACGTCGCCCTGGATGGCTTTGATCTCGGCGTCGGACTGCTGTTTCCCTTCCTGGCTACCGATGCAGATCGAGATGTTGCCATGAATAGCGTAGCGCCCGTCTGGGACGGCAACGAAACCTGGCTGATCCTTGGTGGCGGCGGCCTGTTTGCGGCATTTCCTTTGGCCTACGCCATTGTCATGCCAGCGCTCTACGCCCCTTTTATCATCATGCTGCTTGCTCTGGTGTTTCGAGGTGTGGCCTTTGAATATCGCTGGCGCGACAAGTCGCACGAGCGGATCTGGGATACAAGCTTTGTATTCGGTTCCTTTATGGCAACCTTTATGCAGGGCATTGTCCTGGGAACCTTTGTGCAGGGTATTGAAGTCGAGGGCCGGGCGTATGCCGGCGGGTGGTGGGACTGGCTCACCCCCTTTACCGTAATGACCGGGTTGGCGCTATGCCTTGGATATTCGCTACTCGGGTCCGGCTGATTCTCAAAACCGAGGGCCGCATCAGAGACCAGGCCTACCGCTTTGCAACGCTATCCGCGATCGGGACTTTCTTCTTTGTGTGCGTGGTCAGTCTCTGGACGCCATTTCTCTCACCAGAGATTTACGACCGCTGGTTTACGATTCCTCATCTGTACTTCGTAGCGCCTGTACCGCTGCTAACCCTGCTGGTGGCAGGCATCATCGCCCGAGGTATCTACAAACGGATTGATGGCATCGTGTATCCCGGCACGATCGCGCTGCTGGGACTATGCTTTGTAGGCCTCGGGGTAGGTCTGACACCGTATATCGTGCCTCGCGCAGTAACGATACACGAGGCCGCCGCACCCGATTCAAGCCTGCTGTTTATGCTCGTCGGGGCACTCATCATGCTACCGCTGATCCTCGGCTACACCAGCTACTCCTACTGGATCTTTCGGGGCAAGGTTCGCCATGGCGATGGCGGCTACCACTCATGAGTGGCAGCAAACCCACCAAAGATGACGTGACCCACACCGGGCAGCAGTGGGCCTGGTTTGTAGGACTCTGGATAGCCGGGGTCCTCAGCGTGGGCAGCGTGTCTTTTCTGCTTCGCTCAATCCTGCTGCACTGACACGATTACAGGACGACCTGTTAATGAAAATCAAAACCGTTATCAATACTCTGGGCGTTTTTACACTCGCCAGTATCGCTATGGCCGGACCGGTCAGCGCGCAGACGGGCGCCGTTCTGCCCGATGAGCAGCTACTTGCTGCAGGCTTCCGCGCACTGGAATCAAGCTGTTTTGCCTGTCATAGTCCTGACGCCGCCATGAACAATCGAATCGCCCCTCCGATGGCAGCGATCAAAAAACACTACCTGGACGAAGACACCAGCTACGAAACCTTCCGGCGCCGGCTGCTAGAGTTCGTCGACAACCCGAGCGCTGAGAATACACGCATGCCCGGGGCGATCCGAAAGTTCGGAATAATGCCAAAGCTGTCCCTCGAGCCACGAGTCCTCGAGGAGATTGCCTACTACATCTACCACAGTGAGCTCGAAGCGCCGGATTGGTTTGAGCAGCATTACCAGCAAGAGCAACGACGGAATCGGAGGATGACAAGGCCCGCGCTGAACACCCCTGCCGACTATCTGGCCCATGGCAGAGAAATCGCGATGAGTACCAAAGCGGTTCTCGGGAGCAACTTGAAGCAAGCGATCAATACAGGCGGCACGGTGTCTGCTATTGGCTTTTGCAGGGAGAATGCCACGCCGATTGCCCGGCGGATGTCTCAAGAGCTCAATGCTTCAGTTACCCGCGTCAGCGATCGCCCCCGGAACCCCAAAAACCAGGCGGATCCCGCGCAAATGCGCTACATCGTCGCCGCCAGGGCAGCGCTGGCTCAGGGCGAGCAAGCCGAGCCTGAGATACAGGA
>CAZGGN010000007.1:6689-7124 GCA_964525195.1 uncultured Congregibacter sp. | reverse complement strand
GCCTATTACCCGATCGTTACCAATGCCATGTGCCTGCAATGTCACGGGGTAAGCGGAAGAGACATCTCGGAGGACACCGCCAGGGCTCTGGATGCCAGCTATCCCAATGATCTGGCAAGGGGCTATGGCATTGACGAGTTGAGGGGCATCTTCGTTGTCTCCATGGAGAAGGGCCAGTAGCGAAAGGAAATGTTCAGTTCAATCTCCATAATCGCTATATTAGGCTATACTAATATACATATTCCCGACGCGCTGCACTTGCTGCGCAGCCGAAATTTTGCATTAACACGGAGATTCACAATGCGTTCCCTAAGCCTCTCCCTTTCACTACTAAGCCTGGGTGCCGGCCTGCTGATGCCGCTGTCGCTTCTCGCCGCCGAACCGATTTCGCCCATTAGCGCTCCCACCGATGTGGACAGCAAGAAAGCAGAAATC
>CAZGGN010000007.1:0-6679 GCA_964525195.1 uncultured Congregibacter sp. | reverse complement strand
AGCAACTGTTTTTTGACCCGCGACTCTCGAAGTCAGGTTTTCTGTCCTGCAACTCCTGCCACAATCTCAGCATGGGCGGCGCCGACAATCTGACCTCCTCGGTCGGTCACGGCTGGCATCAGGGTCCGATCAATTCCCCGACGGTCTTGAACTCTGCTTACAACGTGGCGCAATTCTGGGATGGCCGCGCGGCAGACCTCCAGGAGCAGGCTGCGGGACCAATTGCCAATCCCGGTGAAATGGCCCAGTCGCACGATGTGGCCCTTGAAGTGATCGCCTCTATTCCCGGTTACGTGAACAGCTTCAGCGCCGCCTATGGCGACGAGTCCATCACCCTTGATCGGGTCACCGATGCGATCGCCGAATTCGAGCGCACGCTGGTGACACCCAACTCACGTTTTGACCAATGGCTGAAAGGCGACAAAACCGCACTGACCAGCGACGAACTGGAAGGATACCAACTCTTCAAATCCAGCGGCTGTGTCGCCTGCCACAGTGGCCCGGCGGTAGGCGCAACGCTGTTCCAGAAAGTAGGTCTGATCAAGCCTTACGAAACGGACAACCCCGCTCAGGGACGTTACGCAGTCACCGGCAAGGAAGCCGATCGCATGGTCTTTAAAGTACCCACATTGCGCAACATTGAACTGACCTACCCCTACTTCCACGATGGCAGCGTGAACACCTTGGAAGAAGCGGTTCGCACCATGGGAGAAATACAGCTGGGCCGCAGCTTCAGCGACATGGAAACGGCAAAAATTGTCTCGTTCCTGAAGACCCTGACCGGTGAGCAACCCAGCTTTGCGCTCCCGCAGCTGCCGCCTTCAACACCCGATACGCCGCTGCCCAATCCCTATGGACCGTAACTTGAGGGTAAATTCCATGCCCGGGCGGTGGCTGTCTGGACTGGCTATTGCTGCCATCAGCATAGCGAGCGGCTGCGGTGGTGGCGGCTCATCGTCATCCCCGGCGGCGGTGGACCTCGTGCCCTCCGCCGCTACAGCACCACCGCTGACAACGGTGACGGATAGTGGCGAAACCACGTTTGATCAAACCGCACTTCAGGACGCGTTGGCAGCACTGCCGCTGGGCGTGCTGACCGAGAGCGAGCGTGACGGCCTGCTCCTGATGCGTGAGGAAGAGAAACTGGCCGGCGATGTCTACCGCTATCTCTATGAGCTACACGCATTGCAGGTATTCAGCAATATTGCCCGCAGCGAGGACACCCATACCGCGGCGGTAAAACAGCTTCTGGATCGCTATGCGCTCGCTGACCCGGCCGCCGGAAACGCCGACGGGGTATTCGCCAACACTGAAATTCAAATGCTCTATGACTCACTCACCGCCCGGGGCACCCCTTCGCTACTGGACGGCCTCTATGTCGGTGTGTTGATAGAAGAGCTGGATATCTTTGATCTGGAGCGGCTGTTGGGCGAACTTGACGACAACCCCGATATCGCTCTGGTCTACGAAAACCTGCAGAAAGGCTCCCGGAATCATCTGCGTGCCTTTTATCGTCAGGTGCTCGACAACGGGGGCAGCTATACACCTGAATATCTCTCTCAGGACGAGTTCGATGCCATCGTTAACAGTGATGTGGAGCGAGGCCCGGCGGGCTGATTGTCCGGCTGGCCACTCCAAAACCCAGCGTTTCAGGAGCATTAACTTATGCTAACCAATGAAGGAACTATCGACCGCGTTGTCCGGGTTGCCGCCGGACTCGGCATTGTATCTCTGGCTTTTATCGGCCCGCAGACGCCCTGGGCCTGGGTCGGCCTCGTACCCATCGTGACAGGACTCGTGGGCTACTGTCCGGCCTACAGCATCTTTGGGATTCGCACCTGCCCGGCGCCAAAGACGAAGTAAAAGCGCCGCCCACTTCTTTAGCGGCCAGCTCGGTGGAGGCAAACACCATGAAGATCGCCGTGACCAGCCAGAACCGAAAAACGGTGACCGCCCATGCGGGGCGCTGCCGCAAATTCTGGATCTTCACTGTAGAGAATGGTCAGATCACTGACAAAACTCTATTGGAGCTACCCAAAGAACAATCCTTTCATGACTCACCGTCAAACGCCGCCCATCCGATCGACGAGATGGACGTCCTGCTGGTTGGCGGAATGGGGTCCGGCCTTGCGGCACGCCTGCAAAAACGCGGCGTCCTGGCGCAAGTTACCGGGGAGACCGACCCGGACGCGGCGGTCGCGTCCTTTTTACGCGGTCCCGCCGGGGGCAGGACGCATTAAAAAACACCTGCATTAACACTAGCCTCTGGCTCTATCGCCCGCGCTTTGATACAAGAACCCGGACCGATACCCCAATAAGAATTCGAACGAGGCGTCCATGGACTTATCCAGCTATAACTTTAACCCTATCGATCCCGACTTCCTGCGTGACCCTTACCCGGTGTACGCACACCTGCGAAACAATGATCCCGTGCACTGGTCTGATCTCGGATTCTGGGTAGTCACCCGCTACGAGGACTCGCGCTCGACGCTGATCGGCAAAGACTTTGGGCAAGGCGACTTTGTCAAAAACATTCAGCTGTTCTACGACGACGGATTCGATGTGATGTCCCATCCGGCCTACGCGTGGCTATCTCGCGTCTTCGTGATGCAGGATCCACCAACGCATACGCGTGTGCGGGGGCTCGTGGCGGGCGCGCTATCGCTTAAACGTATCCGGGCCATGGAGCCGCGTATTCGTGAGCTTGCGGTGCAGCTGCTTGGCGAGTTCGAACGATCCGGATCCGACAACTTTATCAGCGATTTTGCTTACCAGTTTCCTACCAAGGTCATGTGCGACATGCTGGGCATGCGCGACGAGGAGTATTCCGCTGACCTCCTCCTGCAGTTGAATCAGGCCATTGCCGATTCATTTATCGTCTTCGAAACCCGCGCCTTATCCGACGCGGAGCTGAAAAACGCGAACGCACAAATGGAGTTTCTCACGGCAACCTTCGACCAGCTGTTTGCGAGCCGGCGGGCCCAACCGCGTGATGACCTCACCACGGCGATGGTCGAATCCCAGGAGAATGGCGATTCGTTGAGCCCCGAGGAGCTCAGCACCTCTGTAATCGGCTTGTTTGGCGCAGGTTTTGAAACCACGGCACATATGCTGGGCAATGGGATGTACCTGCTGGGAAAACACCCGGAGCAGCGTCAACGCCTGGTCGCTAAGCCTGATCTTGCTGCAGCAGTCACCGAGGAAGTGCTGCGCTACGAATCCTCATTGCAGGCGAGCTATCGAACCGCCCTGAAAGAAGAAATCATCGGAAACCAGATCATCAAGAAAGGGCAACGCGTGCTCGCGATCGTCGCGGCTGCCAATCGGGACGCGACTGTTTTTGAAAACCCGGAGGCCTTCGACATCTCGCCCCGAGAGCAAAAGCCGCTGACCTTTGGCGGCGGCATTCACTACTGCGTCGGCGCGGAGCTCGCGCGCCTGGAAGGCAAAGTGTTCTTTGAAGAACTCGTTAAGCGCTACCCTGATTTCCGCGTTGATGCCGAATCTGCGCGGCTGCGCCCGGCTTTCCTGTTTCGGGGGTTTGACTATCTGAATGTCAATCTGAAGGGCTAGTCAGACACTGTCGCCAGAGTCACCGCAACCACTCCCCCCGATACAGCCGCTGGATCTGCCCGAGCTCATCGTCAATCCGGAACAGGTACAGCCAATCGTTATCCAGCAACTGCCGCACAACCTCGTGGCGATTCACGATATCCGCAATCGCCTCTGCGGGCGCGTCGATGTACACCGACAATCTCAGCGGATCGTGCATCCACTGTTTACCGTCATGCAGGGATTGCAGGGGCAGACCGATGCGCAGGTCGCCGCCATTGCCCTCAAAGACGCCCAGGTTGCCGCCCACGACGTTGTGTAACACCTTATTGCCCGAACCGTAGCGCTCGTTATCCACTACCGAGGTGTTGTACTGCATGTTGATCCAGTGGGTGACCAGCATCGGCGCGGTCATGATCAACTCAAGGATCGGGTAACCGTTTTTACTGTCCTCCTGCCACTGGTAGTCATGCAGGAAACTGCGGCCTGCAAAGCTGAGATGACGCGTGCGCGTGCGCGGCGCCACCACAAAGCAGGCATTGCCCGCCAGCCCCCATTCCGGCCGCACCTGGGACCAGTCCCGGCTGCGCTGGATAATGCCCGAGTCGCTCTCCGCGGGAGCCAGACCCAGCTTGGGCGCACGCTCGCTGCGCGCTGCGCGTCCGGCCGCATCGAGCCAGCCCCGGATATTTTTCGAATGCGCTGGGAGCGGACTCAGGCAATGCAATTCATCGGTTGTCGTATCGTGCAAGCCGGCCACAAAGCGCGTATCCGCCGGAATAACGATGTCGTGAGACTCTGTGAGTCGTGCGCGCACCGCATCGTCATTGAGCAGCTGTGCGAGAACCCGCACGTTAACCTCACCGGTCTGGCCGCCGCAGGCGCCGCAATCCAGCCCTGCTGCATGGGGATTGTTCCGCGTGCTGCTCCCATGACCCGCCAGAATCACGACCGGGGCAAAGTTGCTGGTCAGCGTCAGCGCAGCCAGAATACCCGCAGCCAGCTCTGCCTGCTCTTCCACGCCGAGTACTCCCTGGGCGTTTTTCAGCACGAATTTCGCATCACCGGCGCCGCTACAGTTAACCGGATGCGCCGGAGCCCCCCCCCACAGCGCCTCGTTCAGCAGCTTGAAGGCATAGCCAAGGCCTACCGATTCGACATAGCCAAAGGCCGCGGGCGCCGCCTTGCCCACCGCGCCCCAGCGCGCCTTCCAGTTAAAGTCTGAGGCCCGGGATTCTGAAGCCGATTCGGACACTTCCTCTGTCGCCGTCAGTGCAGGACTGAGAAGCCCGGGGAGTTGCGGGCGCTGGAAGTCCGAGCCACTCGGCGCATAGGCAATGGGCAGGCCAAAAAATCCGGCAAAGCCGAGAGTCTGAATAGAGGGATCCTGTGCTTCGAGCGCGCGCCGATAAATCTCTGATCGCACGTCAATACACAGTGCCGCCTGCAGCGCCGGTCGCGCCGGGGCCACCTCTTCCGCCGGCGGACTCTTGAGCAGCTGATCGTGCATCTGCTCCTGAAACGCCAGCTCCGCCGCACGTTGCCAGAGCCAGGCCGGCTGCTGCCTGTGACGGTGCTGCTCAAGAAGCTCGGGCAAGCACGCAAACTGATCCTGCCAGTTTGCGTGCAGGCCCTTGTGACCCGCTGGATCCCGCTCCAGCTGATGGCGCCAGAGCACCAGTTCCCAGGCAAGGCGTATCGCCAGCAGCTGTCCGAGACTGTCTTCACTGCCTCCCGCGAGTCGCGATTGCCAGCGCAGGTAGGCCAGCCAGGAAGCCCAGCCATTTACGTCCAGAAGCAGTGCATGAAAGTAGTCATGCATCGCCTTAGCGGGAATACCCAGCGCAGTCGCTGCCTCGTCCATCAACGCTTCCGCGCTCTCCGGCAGCGCCACAAACTGCCGGTGCAGTCCGCGCTCCCCCATCATGATTTCGATACCGCGGTCGCCGCGGACGTTCTCCAGCCAGGACTCATACAGACAGCGATCGGGCTCTGCCGGCAACGGGGTCCACTCACTGTAAAAGCTGGCACAGAACTGGCTGATCTGGTGAATAATCTCGTCGTGCCAGGCAACATGGCGCGCAAGATCCCGGCTCCCGTCGACGAGGTCGCCAAAGTTCATCCAGTGGACCCGACTGTCCTCCTCCTGCAGCCAGTTAATCAGGGCTTGCGCGTCGCTCTCTGAAGACGATTCAGCGACCACTGACTCCAGATGGCTGCGTGTAATAACCTGGGGATACTGCTCCCGGAACCAGGCTCGGGGCATGTGCACGTCGCTATGACCGAGCAGGGCGATCCGGGCAGTGACATCCTCTATCGGCTCGTGGCGCATCTCCCACCAGGGATTGACCGCGATCAGCTGATCCAGAGGCCAGGTCGGCGCGATACGCTCGCCGGCGATGCGAGCGGCATCCTGCACGTCACTATTGGCAGTTGCGGTTTGCACAGCGGTCATAGTCATGCCAGTTCCTCCGAATCAGAGACCGTATTGATTTTTCGCTGCCCGGCCCTTTGCGGCAGTTTCGCAGGCCACAGCGCGAGGGTGGTTCGCGTAGCCCATTCATCAAGGTAAAAGCCCGCGTAGAGGTTGCGGTATAGGCTGCGGGTAAGGCGCGAATCACCGGCCTGGCGAAGCAGCCAGTAGGTCCCCAGGAGAATACTGACGAGAAGCAGGCACCAGAGCGCCTGCGCCTGCGATGGCAGTCCCCCCGAGGGCGCAAGGGTGCTGAAGAACAGCTTTTGCCCGGTATAAGCCAGCACCAGCGCGAGGGACAGCCCAGCGGTAGACAGGAGCGAACCGCGGTAGCTCAGGCTGCCACGCTCGCTGAGCAGCACCAGGGGAAACAGAAAGAGCAGGAGCCACAGGCTCGCATCGTTGCCGATGATGCCGTTACCGATCAGCGCAGCAAGTGCGCCCACCGCGATCAGAAAAAACAGGGGCTGGATATAGGCTTCAGGCAGTCTCGGTGGAGCCAGCTGCTTGCGCAGGAAGTTTTCGACCTCTCCCCCCGCGCTGAGAAACGCGTAGGCCTTGTAGCAGGAGTGCGCCACAAGGTGCAAAAGTGCGAGACCGTATTGCCCCAGCGCGCACTCCACCAGCATCAGGCCCATCTGCGCGACCGTCGAC
>CAZGGN010000006.1:45560-46325 GCA_964525195.1 uncultured Congregibacter sp. | reverse complement strand
GCCCTGTCGAGTCTGCGCCGGGCGCTGGAACTCAATCCCAATTCCCTGGACGCAAGGAACTGGCTGGCGCTGCGCCTGAGTTACAACGGCCGCATGCGGGATGTGACCGAGCAACTCAAAACCCTCACGGAGATTGATCCGCTCTACGAGCCCGGCGTCAACAACGCGGTGATCTACTGCCAGAGCACCGGCGATATCGACGGGGCGAAACGCATTCTTCAGCGCTTTATTGACATTACCGACGATCCGATTGCTCGCACCCGGATGCAGGGCTCGCTGGCGGCGCTCAACTGGGATATCCCCGGCTACGTGCGCAGCCTCGAAAGTCTCGGCGACGCGATGAACGCCGCGCGTTCATCGGAGCTTCGCAGCACCTACGTCAATCTGGGTGCTATCGAATCTGTTGAAGGTCGCGGCGAAGTATTACCGGTCTTCAAGCCTTTAGAATTCTATTTTGCCGGCGATAACGATGCGGCCGTCAGCGCGGCGAAGCGCACCATTGAGGAGTTTCCGGACTATTTTGTCGCACATACGGTGTATATCCAGGTTCTGTCGCTGGCGCGAAGGGATGCGGAACTGGCAGCGTATTTTCAGTCGCAGTACGACGGTGATCTGGAGCGCTTTGCTGTATTGCTACGCCCCTCGGTCAACGTAGACCCACCGCCGTTTGAAGAGCTCGCCCATGCCATGCGCGGCGTCGGTAACGAGCGGGTGGCTGACGAGGCCCTGCAGCGCTGGCGGTTTACCCTCGACATTTTCCGCGCC
>CAZGGN010000006.1:42328-45472 GCA_964525195.1 uncultured Congregibacter sp. | reverse complement strand
GAACGCCATTCGCCAGGAACTGGATCTCAAGCCGCTGACGCTGGCCTACTACGACCGCTTCGAATCCTGACCGGCGCCGGAGGTTCCGCTATGTTTTTTCGCACTGTCCTGAGTGGTGGAAGGGGTCGGACCCGACAAGCCTGCGCCGCGTCAGCCGATGAAGCGGCGGCCCGCGCGAACCCCGATCGTATGCAGGCCCGCATTGAGGCCCTCAGTCAGTTTGGCAGCAATCCCGAGGGCGGCGTGAGCCGCGTAGCGTTTAGCGACGCAGATCTCGCGGGTCGGGCCTGGCTGGTCAAGGAAATGGAGACTCTGGGCCTTGACGTGCGCATCGACACCGCCGGCAATATCTTTGGGCGCCGCGCGGGTCGCTTTGATAACTTTCCGACGATTCTCTTTGGCTCGCATATCGATTCGGTGCCCGGCGGTGGGAACTACGACGGCCAGGTCGGGGTGGTCGGTGCGTTGGAGGTGATCAGCCTGCTCAATGAACAGGGCATCGTCACCCGCCATCCCCTGGAGGTCGTGAGCTTTGCCGACGAAGAGGGCGGTCTGACCGGAAGTCGTGCGCTGATTGGCAAACTTACCGATGCGGCGATGAACGTCGTGACCAACAGCGGCTACACCGTACGAGAAGGTATCGCGCGGGTGGGCGGTGACCCGGCGCGTATCGCCGAGGCCGCCCGGGACCCGGCCTCGCTGCGCGCCTTCCTCGAACTGCATATCGAGCAGGGCGGCATTCTTGAGCAGAAGAATCTGCAAATCGGCGTGGTCGAAGGCATCGTGGGCATCCGCTGGTGGGACGTGACCGTCGAGGGTGTTGCCAATCACGGCGGTACCACGCCCATGAAGCAGCGCTTTGACGCGCTGGTATCTGCCTCGGAGCTCGCGCTGGCCGTCAATCGCATCGCTACCGATCTCGAGGGTGGTCAGGTTGCCACCGTGGGCCGCATAGAAGCATTCCCGGGAGCACCTAACGTTGTGCCCGGCAAGGTGGTGATGAGTTTGGAGATCCGTGACCTCAGTGCGGCCAAAATGCAGGAAGTCTTCGATCTGATTGAGGCTGAGGCGGCGAGTATTGCCGACAAGAACGGCACGACGATTGCTTTTGCGGAGCTGGACGTGGCCTCACCTCCGGCACCGACCGACACAGAGCTTCGGGGGCTGATCGCCGGGGCTGCCGAGAGCCTGGGCCTGCGCTATCAGCGTATGCCTTCGGGCGCGGGACATGATGCCCAGGATCTGGCGAAGATCACCCCCGCGGCAATGATCTTTGTGCCCAGCCGCGGTGGCATCAGCCACTCCCCTTATGAGTACACCTCCCCCGAGGACATGGCCAACGGCGCGACGGTGTTGTTTAAGACGGTTCTGGCCGTCGACGCACAGCAGTAGTCTCCGGGCGCCTTGAAAAGCGCAGGCGGCCTGCACTACGCGTTACGCCGACCTGCGCTTTCGAATTCCTGTGCCGCAAATCCTCCCCGGATCCGTGTTCAGGCATAGCTCCGGTCGCGCCTATGGGGTATCGTCCAAGCCTTTCCCTATCCGAAGGAAGGCATATGAAACAGCATTTAGCGGTGATTGCATCCCTGGCATTGCTCGGCGGCCTGCTCAGCGGTTGCGGCGAGGCAAGGCAGGCTTCAGAAAAGCAGGCTCCGGAAACCGTCAGCAGTGTGGCCGCAGGCCCCGCCTTCACCATTCGCTTTGCGGGCGATCTTAGCGACGAAGCTCAGGATGGCCGTCTGCTGCTTATGCTGTCCAACACAGACCGCGACGAGCCGCGCTTTCTGATCGACAACTCCCCGGATACCCAACTCATTTTCGGTCGCAACGTGCAGGACTGGCCGGCCGGCAGCGAGATGCTGATCGATGAAGCGCATATCGGTTTTCCGATCAACGATCTCTCCCAGGTACCGCCCGGACGCTACTACGTGCAGGCGCTGCTGAATCGCTACAAGGATTACCAGCTGTCTAACGGTAAGACCGTCAGCCTGTCGCCGGATCGTGGCGAAGGACAGCAGTGGGCACGCAAGCCGGGCAACTTTTACTCCAAGCCCATGGCCATCGAGATTGCCGAGGGCGGCGAATACGAGATCGTCATGGATCAGGTGATTCCCGAGATCGAGCCGCCGGCCGATACGGAGTTCGTCAAGCATGTGCGGATGAAGAGTGAACTACTCTCCGAGTTCTGGGGTGAAGATGTGTATCTCGGAGCGCATGTGCTGCTGCCCAAGGACTTCGAAAAGCACCCGGAGGCGCGCTTTCCGCTGATGGTGTTCCATGGTCATTTCCCCAGCGATTTCGGGGCATTTCGACCCGAGCCACCGGATCCGGATCTTGAGCCGGACTACAGCGAGCGCTTCAGCATGGAGGGCTACAACATCATCCAGCAGCAGGAAGCGCACAATAATTACCTGACCTGGATAAGCGACGATTTTCCGCGTTTTCTGGCGATCGAAATTCAACATCCGACGCCCTACTACGACGATTCCTACGCGGTGAACTCCGCCAGTCAGGGCCCCTATGGGGACGCGATCAACTATGAGCTGATCCCGTTTATCGAAGAGCAGTTCCGCGGTATCGGTGAGGGCTGGGCGCGCTTTACCTACGGCGGCTCTACCGGCGGCTGGGAAGCCATGGCGACGCAGATGTTTTATCCGGATGAATTTAACGGCGCTTTTGTGGCCTGTCCGGATCCTATCGATTTCCGCGCGTACCTGACCATGAACATCTACGAGGACAAGAACGCCTATTACTATGCGAGCGACTTCCAGACCTTGCCGCGGCCGGGCCACCGGGATTATCTGGGCAATGTCCAGGCAAGCATTAAGGACTACAATGACCTCGAGCGTGTGCTCGGCGATCGCAATCGCTCCGGCCAGCAGTTCGATATCTGGGAAGCAACATTCTCGCCTATGGCTGACGATGGCTACCCGGCAGACCTCTGGGATCCGGAAACCGGCGAGATTGACCCGGAGGTTGCCAGCTACTGGCGCGACAACTTCGACCTCAGCTACATACTGCGCCGCGATTGGGCGACGCTCGGTCCCAAGCTGGAAGGCAAGCTGCACATTTATGTCGGCGACATGGACAACTATTATTTGAACAACGCCGTGTACCTGGTGGAGGAGTTTCTCGAGGGAACAA